>NZ_CP029002.1:3426422-3737915 GCF_003073375.1 Lysinibacillus sp. 2017 | reverse complement strand
ATTAGAGTACGGTGGACATCTTTGTCCACAGATTATTAACAGTTGTGGATAATTTATTTCCCGAAAAAGAATTCCACAAAGTAAAACACAGTTATCGTATCAAAAAAAGTTAGGTTTTTCAATACTTAAACGATCTTATCCACATAAAGTTGAGTTATACACGTCAAAGTTGTCCACAGGGCGTGTGTTTGTGAAAAAGTTGTAGATAAGTGTTGTGGATAAAAAATTTTCAAAAAAAACTATTCACATGTTTAACAGAGCAATGAAATGAAATTGTGGATAAGTAGGAATGTCGCGTTTTTGATTTAAAATAGATAGGAAAAAGGAATGTTTGAAAGAAAAAATAACAGACCCATTGACAAAGAGGTAATTTTATTTATATAATGTCATGGTCTGTATGTAGAAATAGATATAGTAACACTTGAATTCAGGAGGTGTATATAAATGAAACGTACGTACCAACCTAAAAAACGTAAGCACAGCAAAGTACACGGTTTCCGCGCTCGCATGAGCACTAAAAACGGCCGCAACGTATTAGCTCGTCGTCGTAAAAAAGGAAGAAAAGTATTATCAGCATAAGTCCACTGAGCCACATCAGTGGTCTTTTTTTTCTTTTATGTAGTGAACGAAGCAAAAAAAGTACCAATGATTAGATGGAGCAGGTGAATGGATCAATGAATAAACGCCAACGTATTAAAAAAAATGAAGATTTTCAAAAGGTGTTTAAAAGGGGTAAGTCATTTGCGAATCGCCAATTTGTTGTTTATTGTTTAAAAAATGATCAACATGAAGCGTTTCGTATTGGCTTATCAGTGAGTAAAAAAGTTGGAAACGCGGTTACTCGTGTACGAGTGAAGCGTTATATTCGCCAAGCTTTTCTAGAGTTAAAAGATGAAGTAAGACAAGATATGGACTATGTTATCATCGCCCGAACACAGGCGGCCACATTAGATTTTCATGAAACGAAAAAGAGCTTGCAGCATGTATTAAAAGTTGCAAGAGTTTATAAAGGATAAAATAAATTCAACATAACTATAAAAGTTTACAGGTAACAAATTGTTCGATAGTTTGAAATAAAGAAAGAAGAAAATTCGAATTATCGAAACAATTTGTAGTGTAGAAATGGATACACATGGTAAACTGTTGTCATAAATTGAATAGGTGTTCTCTAGGAGGAAGAAGGTTGAAGAAGAAACATTGGATTATGCTGATGCTTGTTTCAGTAGTATTGCTACTTTCAGGTTGTTCGGAATTTAAAGAGCCAATTTCATCTGAAAGTGAAGGCTTTTGGAATGAATATATCGTTTGGCCATTAGTATCTTTTATCAAGCTTTTTGCTGATATGTTTGAAGGAAATGAAGCAAACTATGCATTTGCGATTATTATTGTTACGATTATTATTCGTTTAGTCATTTTACCTTTAACAATTAAGCAAGTTAAAAGCTCAAAAAAAATGCAAGAAATTCAGCCAAAATTAAAAGAGCTTCAAGCAAAATATAGCTCTAAAGATGCGGCAACTCAACAAAAATACCAGCAAGAAATGATGCAGTTAATGTCAGGTTCTGGTGTTAATCCATTAGCTGGATGTTTACCAATCTTTATTCAAATGCCGATTTTAATTGGTTTCTATCATGCTATTAGCCGCATGAATGTATCACCAGCATTTGAGTTAGGAACATTTTTATCGTTCCACTTAGCAGAGCCAAGTATCGTATTTGCAGTTATCGCGGGTCTTATTCAGTACGTAGTATTAATGACAGGTCCAGCAGTTGATAACCCACAAATGAAAATCATGATGTATATCATGCCATTATCGATTATTGGTTTCGGTAGTTTCTTACCAGCTGCGTTATCATTATATTGGATTGTCGGAAATATTGTTTCTGTATGTCAAAACCTTGCAATTTATAAACCTTGGAATAAAAATAAACCGGATGCTACCGATGCAGGAGGAGCGAAATAAGTGAAACAAACTACGCAAATAGGCGCAACAGTAGAAGAAGCGATCTCATTAGCGTTACAAAAGCTTGGCCATTCTCGTGAACAAGTTGATGTGGAAGTTTTACAAGAAGGTAAAAAAGGATTTTTAGGTTTCGGTACACGTAAAGCAGAAGTTCGTGTGACGGTAAAAGAAATTGTTCAACAAGTGAATGAACAACCATTTGAACAATCAGTTCCTGCAATGGAAGCGCTGGTTGTTGAAGCGGTTTTCGTGGATGAGCCTATTTTAACGAATGAAGATCAACCAATTCACCAAGAGCAACTAACACAGGTTGACCCGATTGAAGAAGCAAAATTGTATTTAACAAGTATTGCTTTAGAAATGGGTATTACAGATTTAGTAATTGACCATACGACAGATGGAAAAAATGTGGCTTTCAAACTTTCGAGCGAAAAAGCAGCACTATTAATTGGAAAGCGCGGTTATACATTAAACGCACTGCAACAATTAACACAGCTTATGCTCAATAAAACAGCAAAATCTTTTATGATTTTACAAATGGATGTAGAAGATTATCGTGAACGACGTCAAATTGCTTTAGAACAACTGGCAGCTCGTATGGCAGATAAAGCAATTCGTACGCGAAAAACAGTTACATTTGAACCAATGGCTTCTTATGAACGAAAAATTATTCATAATGCATTAGCAAATCGACTAGATATCGAAACGTATTCAGAAGGTATTGAACCGAATCGTTATTTAGTCATAGAGCCAGTAAGATAATCTATTTATTATTACAGACATAGTAAGCGACCTATTCATTTGGATAGGTCGCTTTTTATTCGTTTAGTATGCCTTTTGAAAAGTCGACATTACTTTAGATTTTACTGAAAATATGGTAATCTAAATCGTTAGAGAGTATAGAACGGTTGTGATTTATCCACATGTGGATAACACTGAAATAGGAGGATATAGATGGAATTTGATACGATTGCTGCGATATCCACACCAATGGGAGAAGGAGCTATTGCCATTGTTCGTTTAAGCGGAGATGAAGCAGTAGCAATTGCAGATAAAATATTTAAATCACCAACGAATAAAAAATTAACAGAAGTCGCGACGCATACAATTAACTATGGACATTTAATTGATCCTAAAACAGATGAAATTGTAGAAGAAGTCATGTTGTCGCTAATGCGCGGTCCAAAAACTTTTACTCGTGAAGATGTAGTAGAGATTAATTGTCACGGGGGGATTGTATCTGTCAATCGCGTTTTACAGCTTGTTTTACGTTCTGGAGCACGTTTAGCAGAGCCTGGAGAGTTTACGAAGCGTGCGTTTTTAAATGGACGTATTGATCTTTCACAAGCAGAAGCGGTAATGGATTTAATTCGTGCGAAAACAGATCGTGCGATGAATGTTGCGCTTGGTCAAATGGATGGGAAACTTTCAAGATTAATTGCATCTTTACGCCAAGCATTATTAGAGACTTTAGCGCAAGTAGAAGTTAATATAGATTATCCAGAATATGATGATGTGGAAGAAATGACGATACCAGTACTATTAGAAAAATGTGGCTGGGTTCGTGAAGAAATCATCAAATTATTACAAACTTCTTCACAAGGTAAAATTTTACGTGAGGGATTATCAACAGTTATTTTAGGACGCCCAAATGTAGGGAAATCGTCGCTTTTAAATAGTTTAGTACAAGAAAATAAAGCAATTGTTACAGATGTCGCAGGAACAACACGTGATATCATTGAAGAGTATGTAAATGTTCGTGGTGTGCCACTACGTTTAGTTGATACAGCTGGGATTCGAGAAACAGAGGATATCGTTGAGCGAATCGGTGTAGAACGTTCACGTGAAGCGTTAAAAGGTGCAGATTTAATCTTACTTGTTTTAAACTATGGTGAAGAATTAGTAGTAGAAGACGAACGCTTATTTGAGACGATTCAAGCGATGGATTACATTGTAGTTGTGAATAAGACAGATATCGAGCGTAAAATTGATTTAAATCGTGTCCATGAATTAGCGGGCAAACATCGTGTTGTAACAACGTCTTTAGTAAAAGAAGAGGGCGTTATTGAGCTTGAAGAAGCAATTGCTGCCTTATTCTTTGAAGGACAAGTAGAGGCAAATGATTTAACCTATGTTTCAAATGCACGTCATATTGCGTTATTACATCAAGCACAGGACGTGATTGAAGAGGCACTAGCGGCAGCAGAATCTGGTGTACCTGTAGACATGATTCAAATTGATGTGACACGCACATGGGAGATTCTTGGTGAAATTATTGGAGATACGGTGCAGGAAAGCTTAATTAATCAGCTCTTCTCACAATTCTGTTTAGGAAAATAATATATAATTGCTTTTTCATTCTAGTTCATCTTTATCAAGTTGGACTAGAATGAATAGATCGGTAAATCAGAAAGGATGAAAATACATGCCAACACAATATGAGGCAGGTAATTATGATGTAATTGTTGTCGGTTCTGGTCATGCCGGAGTTGAAGCCGCATATGCAGCTGCAAAAACTGGCGCAAAAACATTAATGCTCACAATCAACTTAGAATTAATTGCGTTTATGCCATGTAATCCATCTGTCGGAGGTCCTGCAAAAGGGATTGTAGTTCGTGAAATCGACGCATTAGGTGGACTTATGGGACGCGCAATTGATAAAACATATATTCAAATGCGTATGCTTAATACAGCGAAAGGTCCTGCGGTACGTGCATTACGCGCGCAAGCTGATAAACAGTTATACCAACGTGAAATGAAACGCTTATTAGAAGACGAACCAAATCTTCAAATTCGCCAAGCTATGGTGGAAGAATTAATTATTGAAGATGAAGAAGTAAAAGGTGTTATTACACAAGTTGGCGCCATTTACCGTGCGAATGCAGTTGTTTTAACGACTGGTACATTTTTACGCGGTGAAATCATTATTGGGGACTTAAAATACTCATCAGGTCCAAATAACCAACAGCCATCGATTAAATTAGCGGATAACTTAAAAGACTTAGGGTTTAATATGGTGCGCTTTAAAACTGGTACACCACCACGAGTGAATAGCCGTACGATTGATTATTCAAAAACTGAAATTCAACCTGGTGATGAAGAGCCACATGCATTTAGTTTTGAAACAACGGAATTTATTACAGATCAGCTTCCTTGCTGGTTAACATATACAAGTGAAAAAACACATGAAATTATTAATGAAAACTTACACCTTTCTCCGATGTTCTCTGGAATGATTAAAGGGACAGGTCCACGTTATTGCCCATCAATTGAGGATAAAATTACGCGCTTCGCTGATAAGCCGCGCCATCAAATTTTCCTTGAGCCAGAAGGTCGCGATACGCAAGAAGTTTACGTACAAGGATTCTCAACATCGCTTCCTGAACACGTACAACGTAAAATGGTTGCCTCAATTCCAGGATTAGAAAATGCTGAAATTATGCGTGCTGGCTATGCGATTGAATATGATGCCATTGTGCCAACGCAATTATGGCCAACACTTGAAACAAAGGCGATTAAAGGTCTTTATACTGCAGGTCAATTAAACGGGACTTCAGGTTATGAAGAAGCTGCTGGTCAAGGGTTAATGGCAGGTATGAATGCAGGCTTAAAAGTGCTAGGAAAAGAAGAAGTCATTCTTTCTCGTTCGGATGCCTATATTGGTGTATTAATCGATGACCTAGTAACGAAAGGTACAAACGAGCCGTACCGATTACTTACATCTCGTGCAGAATATCGCTTATTATTACGTCATGATAATGCTGATTTACGTGTAACAGACGTAGGTTACAAAGTGGGGTTAATTTCAGAAGAACGCTATGCGCGCTTTACGAAAAAACGCCAGCAAGTAGAAAATGAAATTGCACGTTTACGTGCAATTATCGTGAAACCAAACGAAAAAACACAAGAAACGGTACGCTCTGTAGGTGGTGCTGAACTAAAAGATGGTATTCGTGCTTCTGATTTTGTAAAACGTACAGAAATGACATATGACTTAGTTGCAAGTTTAATTGAACCAACAGAAGAGTCATTAAGTGAAGAAGTACGTGAACAAGTTGAAATCCAATTAAAATACGAAGGTTATATTCAAAAAGCTCTTCAACAAGTAGAAAAAATGAAAAAATTAGAGGATAAGAAAATCCCTGAAAATATTGATTATGATGCAATTGGTAGCTTAGCTTCTGAGGCATTGCAAAAATTGAAAAAAGTACGACCACTTTCAATTGCACAAGCATCACGTATTTCAGGTGTAAACCCTGCGGATATTTCAATTTTACTTGTCTATATTGAGCAAGGGAGAATCGCAAAAGTAAGTACCAATTAATACTGATGAGCGTCTTTTGAACAGTAAAGGCGCTCGTTCTTTTGACTTCTTTCAGCGGGTGTTTGGATGCACGCTGAAAGAAGCCAAAGCCTCTAACTGACCCACGTCCTGTGGGCCTAAGCGCAAAGCCAAATTTGGACGCAATTATGATTTGCGTAATTGATCTAGTAAAAAGGAGCGTTTTTATGAACGAAAAGCAGTTTATTGAAGCATTGAAGCAAAAGGGCATTGAGCTTTCAGAACAGCAAATCGCACAGTTTAAAAAATATTTTGAGCTATTAGTTGAGTGGAATGAAAAAATGAATTTAACAGCGATAACGGATTTGGAAGGTGTTTATTTAAAACACTTCTACGATTCAATCAGTGCATCATTTTACTTTGATTTTACAAAAGTAACACGAGTATGTGATGTTGGTGCTGGCGCAGGGTTCCCAAGTATTCCAATTAAAATTTGCTTCCCACATTTACAAATTACAATTGTTGATTCATTAAATAAACGTATTACATTTTTAAATCATTTAACGAATGAATTACAATTAGAAAATATGAATTTTGTGCATGCACGTGCAGAGGAATTCGGCCAAAATGCGGCTTATCGTGAAAAGTTTGATGTTGTGACAGCACGCGCGGTCGCTCGTCTTTCAGTCCTTTCTGAGCTATGTATCCCTCTTGCCAAAGAAGGCGGCTATTTTGTTGCGTTAAAAGCAGCAGCTGGGGCAGAAGAGATGAAGGATGCAGCAAAAGCCATTTCAACTTTAGGTGCAAAATTAAAAGAAGAATTTTCGTTCCATTTACCAGTAGAGGAAAGTGAACGCTCACTTTATGTTTTTGATAAAATAAAAACAACACCCAAGAAATATCCACGTAAACCAGGTGTTCCAAATAAAACACCCATTAAATAAGCAAATTTTCTTCTAGATAAAAACATAAATTATGAAATGTTTTCGTCTTTTGATGCATACATATTTATATTTATGTCTCTTTTATAAAATAACTGTTCAATCAACACTGTACATTTATGAGTGAATCATAAATAATATTTAATATGAGCTAGATAGTTTCTTAAAGGTGGTGCCACACGGATGAAAAGTACTTTTTCGCGTTTTTTCGGAGGCGGTGTAAAGCAAGAACAGGAGCAAGAACAAGAGCCAGAAGTGAAAAGTGAAGTAGAAGTAATGGAGAATATCTCAATGACTTCAGAAGAAGTAGTTAAAATTCCAATAGATAAAATCATTCCGAACCGTTATCAGCCACGTACAGTTTTTGATGATGAGAAGATTGAAGAATTAGCAAGAACGATTCATACGCACGGTATAATCCAACCAATTGTCATTCGTCCAATGAGTGATGGCTCTGGGAATTTTGAGATAATTGCGGGTGAACGTCGATACCGTGCGATGAAATCTCTACAATGGAAAGATGTTCCAGCAATTGTGCGTCATTTAAATGATCGTGAGACAGCTTCTATCGCATTGATTGAAAATCTTCAACGTGAAGAGTTAACCGCAATTGAAGAAGCACTTGCCTATCAGCAATTACTGGAGATGCACTCGCTCACACAAGAGGCACTTGCACAACGACTTGGAAAAGGACAATCAACAGTTGCGAATAAACTGCGATTATTAAAGCTTCCGCAATTTGTACAAGAAGCGATTTTAAGTCGTGAAATTACTGAACGTCATGCACGTGCACTAATTGCGATTAAAGATGAGCAACTGCAGCTGCAATTAATTGCAGCAACTAAGGAATATGATTGGAACGTAAGACAGCTTGAACAACAAATTCAATTAATTCTAAATCCAGAAGAGCCAGAAGTGAAAAAGCGTAAATCGAGCCGAAAAGCGATAAGTAAAGATGTTCGAATTGCCTTAAATACGATTAAGCAGTCACTGACAATGGTGACAAAAAGCGGAATCCATGTGAAAACAGAGGAAGAAGATACAGAGGATTACTATCAAATCACTGTAAAAATTCCGAAAAATAATAAAAAATAATTACCTGTAAAAACAAGGATTTATATACCTTCTATGCAATTAAAGCGTAGAAGGTTTTTTTGTCGGATTGAAAGAAGTTGAATTTTCATGCAACGTTTAGAGAGATTTTTTGATAAACTTAAAGTAGATTAAAGAAAACAGTAGAATATTTTTAAATCTTTTTGTGTTAATGATGATTCAACCTAAATTGAAGTGATGAAAGCAGGTGCGAATTTGGGACGTATTATAGCGATTACCAATCAAAAAGGTGGCGTTGGAAAAACAACGACATCCGTGAATTTAAGTGCATGTTTAGCTTTTTTAGGAAAGAAGGTCTTATTAATCGATATTGATCCACAAGGAAATGCCACGAGTGGTCTTGGGGTTCGAAAAGGTGATTTAGAAAGCTGTATTTATGATGTCATAATTAATGACGAAGATATTAAAGAGGTTATTCAACAAACGAATGTAGAAAACTTGTACATTGTACCAGCTACAATCTCATTGGCTGGTGCTGAAATTGAACTTGTTTCTACGATTTCACGTGAAGTTCGATTGAAAAAAGCATTACAAGAAGTGAAAAATAACTTTGATTTTATTATTATTGATTGTCCGCCATCTTTAGGATTATTGACGATTAATGCGTTGACTGCTGCGGATGCCTTAATCATCCCCGTACAGTGTGAATATTATGCGTTAGAAGGACTGAGTCAATTATTATCGACAGTCCGCCTCGTTCAAAAACATTTGAATAAAGAGTTAATGATTGATGGTGTGTTATTGACGATGCTTGATGCACGGACGAATTTAGGTATTCAAGTTATTGATGAAGTAAAACGTTATTTCCAGGATAAAGTATATCGTTCAATTATTCCGCGTAATGTCCGTTTAAGTGAGGCACCAAGCCATGGTAAGCCGATTATTTTGTATGATCCAAAGTCGCGCGGCGCTGAATTATATTTAGAGTTTGCAAGGGAAGTGATTAAAAATGGTTAAAGGATTAGGAAAAGGTATTGACGCTTTATTTCGTGAAGAGGCAGTACATAAAGAGGATCAAGTACAACAAATTGCGGTTGCCAAAATAATCGCTAACCCTTTTCAACCACGTAAAATTTTTGATGAAACAGCTATCGAAGAGTTATCGGCATCCATAAAGGAACACGGTATTATTCAACCGATTGTCGTTCGAAAAAAAGATAAGAAGTATGAAATCGTTGCAGGTGAACGACGCTACCGTGCAGCAAAACAGGCGGGTTTAACAGAAGTACCAGTTATCGTGAAAGATTTTGATGAGCAACAGATGATGGAAGTAGCGATTTTAGAAAACTTACAGCGTGAAGATTTAACGCCAATTGAAGAAGCAGAAGCATATAGTAATCTAATTAATAAGTTGAATTTCACACAAGATGATTTAGCAAAGCGTTTAGGGAAAAGTCGCCCACATATCGCGAATTTAATTCGATTACTACAATTGCCTGAGGATGTCCGTGAGCTTGTAAACAATGGAGAACTTTCAATGGGGCATGGTCGAGCACTACTTGGCTTAAAGAACAAGCGTCGCATTCCAGAAGTCGCAAATAAAGTAATGAGAGATCATTTAAATGTCCGCCAGCTTGAAAAATACATTCAAGATGTCAATGAAGAAGTTTCACGTGAAACAAAGAAAACAAAAAAAGATATTCACGTGCAAGCGACAGAATCTCAGCTACGTGAATATTTTGGAACACAAGTTCAAATTAAAAAAGCAAAGAATAAAGGGAAAATCGAAATTGAATTTTATTCGGAAGATGATTTATACCGCATTTTAGAAATTTTAAATATTGAGGAACAATAGGTGCATCGTTTAGGATGCCCTTTTTTACTATTTTCTGTGTTTTTATAAAGGAAGAATAGTTATTCTGTTTGCTAAAAGAGCGTGTTAAAATCAGTAGTATTATTTAAATCGCTTGCATAGTTAAAGAAAGAGGATGTCTTCATGGTATTACTTGGCTCATTTTTAAATGCATTATTCATTGTAATCGGAGCATTGTTAGGACGATTATTTAAAAATATACCAGAATCAATGCAACAAACGGTCATGTCGATTATTGGTTTAGTCGTAGCAGTTCTAGGTATCCAAATGGGAATAACAAGCAGTAACTTTATCATTATTGTTAGTAGCTTAGTAATTGGTACAGTCATTGGTGAATGGTTAGATTTAGAAGGTAAATTTAATCGTTTTGGTAAATGGATTGAGTCATTATTCGGTAAAAAAGCAAAGCAAGGCACGATAGCTGAAGGTTTTGTTACAGCAACTCTTATTTTTGTTATTGGTTCGATGGCAATTATCGGTGCACTAGATAGCGGACTTCGTAATGACCACGATGTGTTAATAACAAAAGGCATTATTGATGGCTTTTTAGCGATTATTTTGGCTTCTACTTTGGGAATTGGGGTATTGCTGTCAGCCGTAGTCGTCTTTTTATATCAAGGTGCAATTGCGCTATTTGCTGGTGTAATTAGTACGTATATTCCACAAGAAGCACTTGATTTATTTATAACTGAAATGACTGCAACAGGTGGTGTGATGATTTTAGCGATTGGTTTAAATATTACAGGATTAACGAAAATCCGCGTAGCCAATTTGCTGCCGGCGATTGTAATGGTCGGTATAATCGTTACGATTCTGTTTTCCTTTCAGTAAATGACGTTGCCATGCAAGTATTAAAGCACGTACGATTTTGTCACTCATTGAATACGTAACATGTAATCTCGTATTTTGTAAAACAGATGCCTCCATAAAACCACCAACATTTACAATGCCTTTAATCGATAAATTTCCGATAGGTGGCAATTGCTTTTTGACAGCCTTCCCAGGATGAAGTGGGCCTTGCTGGATTAAAATCGATCCAATGGCATTCACATCTCCTAAACAAGCATCAACAGCAACGATAAATGGGCTTTGAATTTCATTTTTTAATTGATCATGCCTTTCAATGATGTTTAGAGCATGAAGTGGCTGCTCTAAAGTACCCAAAACACGGAATGGAAACGAAAAGGTGTGTTGCAGTTGGCTACCGATAATGGGACCCAGGGCATCACCTGTGGAACGATCGGTACCAATGCAGCAAAATACGAGCGCATCATGCTGAAAGGGGATTAGGTCTAAAAAGAGACTACTTAGTTCCCAAACAGCGCTCGTTTGTTCATAGTGAATAGAATAACAGGATTGCGTATTATTCATTACAATTCAACTCCTTTAATAATGTAAGTAGATTACTCGAGAAATGTGGTAAAGTGCGCTATATTTATGCAGTATATTCAATTTGAAAGTTCGTTATACAAGAGGTGGAAATTTTGGAAGATAATTTAAGTAGTATCGCAACGACCGATATAAAGGGAATAGCTCGTTATACGTCAAAACTTTGGGATTACGTCACAAGCGTGAAATTTTGGGATATGATCTTTATTGCATCAGTTAAAATCTTAGCTATTTTAGTTATTTCTTATTTAGTTGTATTGATAGGTAAGAAAGTAATTCATCGTGTACTGATGTTACGCGTTCGAGACAATGAACGTCGTCAAATTACGATTGTAAAATTGCTTCAAAGTGTACTTAGCTATTTAGTTTACTTCTCGGCTATTATGGGGATTTTATCGGCTATTAATATACAAGTGGTTGGGTTACTTGCTGGGGCTGGGATTGCTTCAGTAGCCATCGCCTTTGGTGCACAAAGTTTAGTGAAGGATGTTATTACAGGATTTTTCATTATTTTAGAGGATCAATTTAGTGTTGGAGATTATGTAAAAATCAACACGGCTGAAGGAACTGTTATGGAAATTGGCCTGCGTACGACGAAAATTAAGGGGAGTACAGGGGAACAGTTTGTTTTACCAAATGGTACTATAACAGAAGTTATTAACTACTCGATTAATAATTCAAAAGCAATGATTGATATGCAAGTATCACTTGATGCAAATATTGAAAAAGTACAGAAGATTATTCAAGATTATTTAGATACATTGCCTTCATTATATGAAGAATTAGTAAATCCACCGTTATTTTTAGGTGTAACTAATACAACAAGTACAGAAGCAACGATCCGTATTACTGTTGAAACATTACCACTTCAGCAATATGCGATTTCTCGCATTATCCGAAAAGACGTAATCGATATTTTAACTCGAAGTGGTATTCCTTTAGCAGTACCAAAAATGATGTTCTATGAAAGAGATCAAGGGGGCGAATAGTTGATGGAAACAAAACAATATCTATTAAACGATGTTGTGGAAATGAAAAAACAACATCCTTGCGGCACAAATGAGTGGAAAATTATTCGACTTGGTGCAGATATTCGCATTAAATGTGAAGGCTGTGGACATAGTGTGCTGATTCCACGTCGTGAATTTGATAAGAAAATGAAAAAGGTGCTTCGATCAACAGAAGTGTAAATAAAAGTGGAGTTAGACTTTTATGCGAGTAATCAATATAATAGACAAGGTTATAGAATTTCAGAAAAAAATGCACTGAACATAGAAAGGTTGTGTCAAAATGGCATTAACAGCTGGTATCGTTGGTTTACCAAACGTCGGAAAATCAACTTTATTTAACGCAATTACAAAAGCAGGCGCACTTGCTGCCAACTATCCATTCGCAACAATTGAACCAAACGTAGGTAGCGTAACAGTTCCTGATGAGCGTTTAGATAAATTAACAGAGTTAGTAACTCCAAAGAAAACAGTTCCAACTACATTCGAATTCACAGACATTGCAGGGATCGTAAAAGGTGCCTCTACTGGTGAAGGTTTAGGAAATAAATTCTTATCTCACATCCGTGAAGTAGATGCAATTTGCCAAGTTGTACGCTGTTTTGAAGACGAGAATATCACACATGTTGCAGGTACAGTAGACCCAATCGACGATATCGAAGTCATTAACCTCGAGCTAATTTTAGCGGATATGGAATCTGTTGATAAACGTATCGCACGTGTTGTTAAAATGGCAAAACAAAAAGATAAAGAAGCAATGGTTGAAGAACCAATCTTAGTGAAGATTAAAGAAGCGTTAGAAGCTGAAAAACCTGCTCGTTCTGTTGATTTATCTGAAGACGAGAAAAAAGCAATTAAAGGTCTACACCTTTTAACAATTAAACCAATGCTTTATGTAGCAAATGTTTCAGAGGATGAAGTAGCAGATCCATCTGATAATGAGCATGTAAAAAAAGTTAGAGAATACGCAGCTGCAGAAGGTGCGCAAGTTATTACTATCTGTGCAAAAATTGAAGAAGAAATTTCTGAGTTAGATGATGATGAGAAAAAAGAATTCTTAAATGAATTAGGTATTCCTGAATCAGGCTTAGATCAATTAATTAAAGCGTCATACAGCCTACTTGGTTTAGCTACTTACTTCACTGCTGGTGTACAAGAAGTACGTGCTTGGACATTCCGTAAAGGGATGAAAGCACCTCAATGTGCAGGTATTATCCATACTGATTTCGAGCGCGGTTTCATCCGTGCAGAAACAGTTTCATTCGATGATTTAGTTGCATACGGTTCAAAACCAGCGGCTAAAGAAGCAGGACGTTTACGCCTTGAAGGTAAAGAATACGTAGTACAAGACGGCGATGTAATGGAATTCTTATTCAACGTTTAAAGTGAAACTTCAATCCGTGGTGCCGTATCTTCCACGGATTGTTAGCCTTTACGAATCGGACTTTTACAGGTATTCGATAGAGATCAACTACCTGTTACTGCTGGAAAAAAATAAAATCGATTTACTTTGGCGAATAGATCGCTCGAGTAAATCGATTTTTTTATTGAATATAAACATATAATTTGGGCTCTTTTGGATCATCTTTTACGGTTGCGTCATTTGGAAATTTTTTGAGTTCTTTGTACATATAAAAGTCACCAATTGCTCCAGCAATAAGTAAAGCGCCTAATATAACGAGTGTGAAATTATCGATTGAAAAGCCAATGATTGTTGGAATGACACCCGTTGTCCAAAATGGCAGTAACAAAGCCTTTTTCATGGCTGCATTTTTTAATGGTTTTTTCGTTGTGGCATAAGCAACTCCGAGTTGGAAGTTCACTCCATAATCAAGCTCCTTATATTTAACTTTACCAAATAACATAAAGCCGATTAAATGAAACACCTCATGCAGTATAATAAGGATACAATAGCCAATGAATACAAGTAATAGATCCCAAAGTGAAAAGTTTGCTTTAAAGCGTTGATGAATAAGTGCGTTACTTAGGATAAAAAGAATGAGTAGTAAAATTGTAAAAATAATATTGTCACGGGCTAATTTTTTCATGTTAAGTGCAATGGTAATCGGTATATTTGTTTCCATAGGCTACCTCCCGTTTATCTAATAAATCGTTTCTATCTATTAATGATTATAACAAAAGATGAGTAAATATTATAAGGTGAAGCTAGTTGCGTGGAATAGTTAATTGTGATACAATTCATTGATGTGAGTAATAGAAGTTACTTACTCCTTGCTCCCTACTTTGTTAGGAGAGCCCAAGTCCATAAGGAGGTGCAAACACAAATGAGAAAGTATGAAGTAATGTACGTAATCCGCCCAAACATTGAGGAAGATGCGAAAAAAGCTTTAGTAGAGCGTTTTAACGAAATCTTCACTTCAAATGGTGCAGAAATCGTAGAAGCAAAAGAGTGGGGTAAACGTCGTTTAGCTTACGAAATCAACGACTTCCGCGAAGGTTTCTACCAAATCGTGAAAGTTAACGCTGAAACTGCTGCTATCAACGAATTCACTCGTTTAGCTAACATCAGCGAAGACATCATCCGTCACATCGCAGTTCGCGAAGATGACAAATAATTTTTAAATTACAAATGCTGAAAAAAAGGAGGGTGTACTGATGATTAACCGTGTTGTATTAGTCGGAAGACTTACAAAGGATCCAGAGCTTCGTTATACACCGAGTGGCGTTCCAATGGCACGTTTTACAATTGCTGTAAATCGTACTTTTTCGAACCAATCGGGTGAACGCGAAGCAGATTTCATAGGTTGTATTGCTTGGAGAAAACAAGCTGAAAACTTAGCGAACTTCATGAAAAAAGGAAGTTTGATTGGTGTAGAGGGTCGTATTCAAACAGGTAGCTATGAAGGACAAGATGGGAAGCGTGTATATACGACAGATGTTGTTGCAGATGCTGTGCAGTTCTTAGAACCACGCGGAGGAGCAGGCACATCTCAAGGTATGCCAAACCAACAGTATGGTGGTGGACAAAATTATGGTGGGCAACCGTCATATAATAATCAACCAAACCAACAATTTGGGGGAGCACAACCACAGGAATCTTTTGGTTCTAATCAACAACCACCTCAAAATCAGCAAAATTATACACGTGTAGATGAAGATCCATTTGCGAATAGCAAAGGACCTATTGAAGTGTCTGAGGACGATTTACCGTTCTAAGCCTTCAATCATCTACTTATTAAAAATTAAAAGGAGGAACACGATAATGGCACCACGTCGCGGAGGCCGCAAACGCCGTAAAGTTTGCTACTTCACTTCAAACAACATTACGCACATCGACTACAAAGATGTAGATTTATTAAAAAAATTCATCTCTGAGCGCGGTAAAATTTTACCACGTCGCGTAACAGGTACTTCAGCTAAATACCAACGTAAACTTACAACTGCTATCAAAGTTTCACGTATTATGGCTTTATTACCATTCGTTGCAGAAGATAAATAAGAATTGGTTATTCAAAACCGATAAAAACGTACAAAATCTCTATGTAGATTTTGTACGTTTTTTTATTATAGATTTTAATGGCATTAAGGTGACGCTAGTTTGTTTGCCTATACAAAAATGGTACAATAGAATGGTGAGAAAAGTTTATTGTCGAAGAAAAAATAATTCGGTTGAATCGACAGATGAAAGAATAGCACATCATGTGTAACATGTTTTTGTAACAATAGATAAGGAAGGTTTCTCAATGCAAAATAATCAATCAAGGAACGTAGCACATGGGGCAATGATGGTTGCACTATTTACAGTATTAATGGCCATTGTTTTCTATGTACCAGTGGTGAATATCATTGCGATGCTTTTTGCACCATTACCTATTATTTGGTACAGTGCGACCCATGATAGAAAGTCTTCATTATTAGTGGCAATTATCGCCGTCATCGTTACTTTTTTTGTTGGTGGTTTACTCATCTTACCAGCCTCATTAATTTTTGCAGCGGCCGGTGTCATGATTGGTGATGCTCTCTTCAATAAGAAAAGTAAAGTTTATATGTTTTTATCTACAAGCGTTGTACTTTTAATTACATTTGCTATTCAATATGTAGCGTCTGTTCGTTTATTAGAAATTGATTTTATTAAAGAATCACTTGATTTAATGAGATCAAGCTACATAGATTCAATAAAAATAGCTGAAAAAATGTCAGGGCAAAATACATCGAAAGAAGTTATGGATAATATAAATAGCATGCTCGATACGCTTGAAACGACCATTCCTGCTTCTATTACGATGGCTGTATTATTATTATCATTAGTATTAATTACGGTAAATTTACCACTTTTAAAGCGTTTTAAAGTAGATGTGCCTAAGTTTGCAAAGTTTAGTGAATTACGCTTACCGCGAGCTGTCCTATGGTATTACTTAATTGCATTAACCATTAATTTATTTGTACAACCAGAGGCAGGTTCATCATTCGCAATGGCCATGTTAAATATCTCCATGATTTTATGGGTATTGTTAACAATACAAGGGATTTCGTTTATCCATTTTGCACTTGATGCATATAAACAACCAAGATTCCTTAAAGTATTATGTACATTAATTGCGATTCCGTTATATTCATTTGTAATTTTAATAGGTATTATTGATTTGGGCTTTAATGCCCGAGGATTTATTCAAGAAAAGAGTCAAAAATGAGGAGCTGATTAAAATGGGGATTTTTCGTAAAAGACCAATTCGTTATCCACTTTTAGCACTATTCATACTCGGAATAGTAGCAGCTATCCTTATTATGAATTGGAATGTATGGATCGGAATTGCCTATATTTTAGTTTTTGCATGCATCATTTATTATACGCTGAAGATAGAAGTAGTTACTTATTCAGAAACAGAAAAATATATTGAATCTTTGTCCTATCGCATGGAAAATGTAGGGGAAGAAGCTTTTTTAGAAATGCCTTTTGGGATTTTGATTATGAATGAAAAGTTTATGGTAGACTGGGCGAATCCGTTCATGTTGAAAGTATTAAAGGCTGAATCGTTAATTGGTCATGAAATTTATGCACTTTCAGAGGATTTACATGTATTTGTTAATCAAGATCAAAAAAACGAAATGACTTTAACCATCCATAATCGAAAATATCATGTATTTTATAAAAAGGAAGAAAGATTATTATACTTCTTTGATATAACGAAACAAGTGGAAATTGAAACAAAATATTTTGCCGATCGTACAGTACTAGGAATTTTATTCATTGATAATTATGATGAAATTACATCTGGTATGGATGACCAGGCACGCAGTTTAACAAATACAATGGTTACGTCCATTGTTAATGAATGGGCTGCCCATTACGATATGTACGCTAAGCGCTTTGCATCGGATCGCTTTGTCATTGTATTAAATGAATCAATTTTAGAACAACTTGAGCAAAAGCGTTTCTCCATTTTAGATGTGATGCGTGAACGAACGATGCAAAAGAATCTTTCGTTAACGTTAAGTATTGGGGTTGGTGCAGGTTCACAGTCATTATTAGAGCTTGGCCAGCTAGCTCAGTCGAGTCTTGACTTAGTATTAGGACGTGGAGGCGACCAAGTAGCAATTAAACAAGCGGATGGGAAAATTCGATTTTACGGAGGCAAAACAAATCCGGTTGAAAAACGAACGAGAGTACGTGCGCGTGTCATCTCGCATGCACTGCGTGATTTAATTCAAGATAGTGATCGTGTCTTTGTTATGGGACATAAAAATCCAGATATGGACTCTATTGGAGCGTCAGTAGGGGTACGTAAAATGGCCGCGATGAATGGAGTAGAAGGGTATATTGTTGTAAACTTTAATGAAGTTCGTGGCAGTGTCGGTCGATTAATGAAAGAGTTGGAAGATAAAACGGACTTTTATGATCGCTTCATTACACCTGAAGATGCGCTATCAAAAATGACTTCAAAATCATTAGTAGTTATTGTCGATACACATAAACCAAGTCTTGTTATTGACGACCGTTTGTTGAGTAAAACCGATAAAGTCATTGTGATTGACCACCACCGACGCGGGGAAGAATTTATTTCAAATCCTACACTTGTTTATATGGAGCCGTATGCTTCATCTACAGCAGAGCTAGTGACCGAGTTATTAGAATATCAGCCTAAAAATGAAAAGGTTGTCACGCTAGAAGCAACAGCACTTTTATCTGGTATTATAGTGGATACAAAAAGCTTTACATTACGAACAGGTTCTCGAACATTTGAGGCAGCTTCCTATTTACGTACATTAGGTGCCGATACCGTTCTTATTCAACGGTTATTAAAAGAAGATGTTGATACGTATGTTGCCCGTTCAAAAATAATACAAACGATACAATTTCCTCACAAAGGAATTGCAGTTGCAAACGGCGAAGATTCAAAAATATATGATTCTGTATTAATTGCACAAACAGCAGATATTTTACTGACACTAAAAGATGTTGGGGCTTCGTTTGTTATTGCACATCGTAGTGATGGGTTAATTGGAATTAGTGCACGTAGCTTAGGTGAAATCAATGTACAGCTCGTTATGGAAAAGCTTGGTGGTGGTGGGCATTTAACAAATGCGGCAGCACAAATCGAAGCAGGTTCGATTGACGAAGCTAGAAAATATTTAAATCAAGCAATTACTGAAGTAGTCGAAGGGAGTAAGGAATCATGAAAGTAGTATTTCTAAAAGATGTTAAAGGCTCAGCTAAAAAAGGTGATATTAAAGAAGTGGCAGAAGGATACGGCCGTAACTTTTTAATTAAAAATGGTTTTGCAAAAGAAGCAAATAACCAAGCAATAAGCGAATTACAAGGTCAAAAACGCTTAGAAGAAAAAAATACAGCGGCTGAATTACAAGCAGCAAAAGATTTAAAAGAACAATTAGAAGCAATCACAGTCGAAGTGAAAGCAAAATCAGGTGAAGGTGGCCGCCTATTTGGTTCAGTATCAACGAAGCAAATTGCGGACGCATTACAAAAGAAACATGGCTTTAAAGTCGACAAACGTAAAATGGAATGCAACGACGGAATCCGTTCACTGGGCTTTTCAAACGTTCCTGTAAAGTTACACCATAAAGTAAAGGCTACTTTAAAAGTACATGTAATTGAAGAATAAGGAGCGACAACGATGAACGAATCCATGATGGACCGCGTTCCTCCACATAATAATGAAGCCGAGCAATCGGTCATTGGCGCGATTTTCCTTGATCCACAAGCACTTATAACAGCATCTGAAATTGTTATTGCTGATGATTTTTATCATATTGCACATCAAAAGATTTTCCAAACGATGCTGAATTTAAGCGATAAAGGAAATGCGATAGATGTTGTCACTGTTACAGAAGAGTTATCAGCAAAGAAAGAGTTAGAAGATGTTGGAGGGCTTAGTTATTTAACGGAGCTTGCCAGTGCTGTTCCAACGGCTGCAAATATTGCACATTATGCAAAAATTGTGGAGGAAAAGGCACTTTTACGCAGACTGATTCGTGTTGCATCAAAAATTGCAGACGATGGGTATACGCGTGAAGACGAAGTAGAAATACTTTTAGCAGAAGCTGAAAAGAAAATGTTAGAAGTTTCTAACCGAAAAAATGCGGGAGACTTTAAGCACGTAAAAGATGTATTAGTTCAAACATTTGATAATATTGAGCAATTGCAATCACGTGACGGTGATGTGACAGGTATTCCAACAGGATTCCGAGATTTAGATAAGATGACAGCTGGGTTTCAACGTAATGATTTAATCATTGTTGCAGCCCGTCCATCCGTTGGTAAAACAGCTTTTGCACTGAATGTTGCACAAAGTGTAGCAGTAAAGGCTCGTGAAAATGTAGCCATCTTCTCACTGGAGATGGGTGCAGACCAACTTGTCATGCGTATGTTATGTGCTGAAGGGAATATTGATGCACAACGCTTACGTACAGGGGCATTAGAACCGGAAGATTGGAGCAAGCTGACCATGGCAATGGGAAGTTTATCAAATTCAGGTATTTATATTGATGACTCACCGGGCGTTCGTATGACGGATATTCGTGCAAAATGTAGACGACTAGCAAAAGAGCAAGGATTAGGAATGATTCTAATCGATTACTTACAGCTTATTTTAGGTAGTGGGAAACCAGGCGAAAACCGTCAGCAAGAAGTATCGGAAATTTCACGTTCGTTAAAAGGGTTAGCACGTGAATTAAAAGTACCTGTAATTGCCTTATCACAGCTTTCACGTGGTGTAGAGCAGCGCCAAGATAAGCGTCCGATGATGAGTGACTTACGTGAATCTGGTTCGATTGAGCAAGATGCTGATATCGTTGCCTTTTTATACCGTGATGACTACTACGATAAAGAATCGGAAAGCAAAGATATTATCGAAATTATCATTGCTAAGCAACGTAACGGTCCAACTGGTACGGTAAGTTTAGCCTTCCGAAAAGAGTATAATAAATTTTTAAATTTAGAATTTACCCCGCCACCTCGAGAAGAATAGCAATTAAACACGAACGATTTTTGAATCAATTTCAAAGATGTTCGTGTTTTTTGTTGACTTTTCTCTTTCAAAATTGTTAAAATGTTCATGGTTCATCGTAGAGGAGCTGTTTACAATCATTTTGAAATAGGTCCTTTGCGATGAAAAGACATAATCGCACGTTTTTTTAATTAATTTCAAAAGGAATAGAGAAAGTATCCTGTTGAGTTAGAAGGCTTAAAAGGGTATTTATCGTCGGAGGTGCTCAAATATGACAGCAGTAGTTGTAGTAGGTACACAGTGGGGAGACGAAGGAAAAGGGAAAATTACAGATTTCCTTTCTAAAAAAGCAGATGCCATTGCTCGTTTTGCAGGTGGAGATAACGCAGGTCACACGATTAAAATTGGCGAAGAAACATATAAGCTGCATTTAATTCCATCAGGTATTTTTTATTCAGATAAATTATCTGTAATTGGTAATGGTGTAGTCATTAATCCAAAATCAATCGTGACAGAGCTGAAGGGTTTACAAGCAAGAGGTGTGGATACATCAAATTTACGTATTTCAAACCGTGCACATGTGATTTTACCTTATCATATCCATCAAGACATCGTGGATGAAGCAAGCCGTGGCGATCAAAAAATTGGTACCACAGCAAAAGGCATTGGACCATGTTATCAAGATAAAGTAGGTCGAATTGGTATTCGTATAGCAGATTTATTGGATAAACCAACTTTTGAAAAAAAATTAAGTGCAAATTTAGAATTGAAAAATCGTCTTTTTACAAAGTTTTATGAAGTAGAGGGCCTAAATTTTGAAGATATTTTTGAAGAATATTATGCTTATGGTCAAGAAATTGCGAAGTATGTAACTGACACATCAAAGGTATTAAATGATGTAATTGATGAAGGCGGAAAGGTATTATTTGAAGGGGCACAAGGTATTATGCTAGATGTCGATCAAGGTACGTATCCATTCGTAACGTCTTCTAATCCAGTAGCAGGCGGAATTGCGATTGGATCAGGTGTTGGTCCAAATGTTGTTGAGCGTGTTGTTGGCGTGTGTAAAGCGTATACATCTCGTGTAGGGGACGGGCCATTCCCTTCAGAATTGCTTGATGAAATTGGTCATCAAATTCGTGAAGTAGGTCGCGAATATGGTACAACAACAGGACGTCCTCGTCGTGTGGGTTGGTTTGATGCAGTTGTCGTTCGTCACTCTCGTCGTGTGTCAGGAATTACAGATCTAGCACTTAACTCAATTGACGTATTATCAGGTCTTGAAACGGTTAAAATCTGTACTGCCTACAACTACAATGGTGAAGTAATCACAGAGTACCCAGCAAACTTAGAAATTATTGAAAAATGTGAGCCGATTTATGAAGAGCTACCAGGTTGGTCAGAAGATATTACAAGTATCCGTACATTAGAAGAACTCCCTGAAAATGCACGTAACTATGTGAATCGCGTTGTCGAACTAACAGGGATTAACTTAATGACATTCTCTGTAGGGCCAGCACGTGAGCAAACGAATATTGTGAATGATATTTGGGTATAAACCCATTATTAAAATTAAAAAAACAGAAGTATTGAATCTCAATACTTCTGTTTTTTTGTATGTAATTTCCCTCTCTATTGTAACCAAAAAAGAGAGGGAAATTACATTATTAAGCATAAAAAAACTAGAAATTGAATATAAAAAAAGAAAGTAGTACATGATAATGCTAGTAATAGTAAATATAACAATATTTTATAAAATAATACAATTTGATTACAAAAAGTAGCAAGTAGTTCATTTGAAACAAGAAATATGTTACATTAGCGTAGTGTGAATTTTAAATTAAAAGAATACTACACTTTTTTAAATAGATAAGATATTTTTTGGAAGGGGCTATATCATGAGTTCGAATAGCAACAAAATGGACTTGAAAAGTAAATTAAGTCTAAAGAGTCTTCACAATGGTAAATTACGATTAGCAACTATCTTTGCAGTAATTGTTTCGGCAGCGACATTCAATCTAGGTTTCGCTGAAGAAACAAATAAAGAGGAATTTAAAAAGATTTTTCACGTATATGTAGCAAACAATTATATGGGCGCTGTTGCAGATGAAGCAGCTGTTCAACAAATCGTTGACCAAAAAGAGCAAGCAGCAAGTGCGCAGTTTCAAAATTTAACCATCAGTGCAGAGACGGATATTAACATTATCCCTGAACAAGTATTTGAAGTAGATACAAATGAGCAATCAACATTAACGAAACTTCAAGAGACCATCACAGTTCAAGCGCAAGCCTATTCATTGAAAGTTGGAGACACTGTCATCGCATCACTGAAGGATCAGAATGATTTTGAAGCTGTAATTGATGGATTAAAGCTTCAATATGTTTCTCAAAGTCAATTAGCTGAATTAAAAGCAAGAACTTCTGAATCTCCTTTACCCGAATTAAAAGAAAAAGAAACACGATTGAAAGAAGTCCAATTGTCTGCAGATATTACAGGTGAACAGATTACAATTGACCCATCAGAGGTCATTACCGTTCAAGAAGCAATTCAAATGTTAAAAACAGGATCACATGAAACAGAAAGTTATGTTGTACAAGCTGGAGATGTGTTAGGTTCTATCGCCAATACACACGGCTTAACAACCGCACAATTATTACAGCTAAATCCTTCTATAACAGCTACTTCAGTTCTTCAAATTGGTCAGCAACTGAATATGACTGTAGAAAAACCTTTTGTTTCAGTAAAAGCAATCTATGAGAAAAAGACATTAGAGGAAATTGATTTCGTTAAAGTTGTAGAAGAGGACGAAACCATGCTTAAAGGCGAACACATCGTAAAACAAGAGGGTGCAAAAGGTAAAAAAGAAGCAACGTATGTATATATTGAAGAAAATGGAAAGCGTACATCAATTGTTGAAACCAATGAAAATGTACTTGTTGCTCCGGAAGATTTTGTTGTTGTAATCGGTACGAAAGTCATTCCATCTGTTGGTACAGGATCATTTGCATGGCCAGTAAACGGTGGGCATATTTCAAGTCAAATGGGGCATCGCTGGGGACGTACACATGAAGGAATTGATATTGCACGCCCTTCGGATTATACGATTAAAGCATCAGATAATGGTATTGTAAAAACAGCAGGAAAACACGCTACTTATGGAAACTATATTGTAATAGATCATAATAATGGTTATGAAACTGTTTATGCCCATTTATCAAAAATTGGCGTATCAGTCGGACAAGTAGTCGAACAAGGTACCGCGATTGGTGTAATGGGTTCAACAGGACGTTCAACAGGGACTCACTTGCATTTTGAAGTTCATAAAAACGGCTCAGTAATGAACCCGTTATCCTATTTAAATTAATCAAATTAGTGGGCAGACCAAGTTTATTTGGGCTGCCCATTTTTAATAGTTTAAGGTGAGACATAGATATTTCCCAGAAAATAATTGCGTGCAAATAGCTGTCTAATGCAACGAAACCTAAACCATGTTAGAGTATTAAGTAGATATAAAGAAAATAATCCGTTGATTTATATAGAATTCTAAATGAAATGAGGAAAGAATTATGGATAAAACGATTTTAGTTGTTGACGATGAAAAGCCAATTGCAGATATTTTACAGTTCAACTTAATTAAAGAAGGATACCGCGTGATTTGTGCCTATGATGGTGACGAGGCCCTTCAAAAAGTAGAAGAAGAACAGCCAGATTTAATGCTTTTAGACATTATGTTACCCAAGCGTGATGGTATGGAAGTATGCCGTGAAATACGCAAAAAATACGATTTTCCGATTATTATGCTGACAGCAAAAGGTTCTGAAATTGATAAAGTACTAGGGCTTGAAATGGGTGCAGATGATTATGTGACGAAGCCATTTAGTACGCGTGAGTTAATCGCTCGTGTGAAAGCAAATATGCGTCGATTAAATGTGCCAGCACAAGTTGAAGAAGCGCAAATTGAAACAAACGATATTGAGGTTGGTTCTTTAATCATTCAGCCAGATGCGTATTTAGTATTAAAACGTGATGAATCGATTGAATTAACGCATCGTGAGTTTGAATTAATTCATTATTTAGCGAAGCATATCGGTCAAGTAATGACGCGTGAACACTTATTACAAACGGTGTGGGGCTATGATTATTTCGGTGATGTGCGTACAGTAGATGTAACGATTCGCCGTTTACGTGAAAAAATTGAGGATAATCCAAGTCATCCGTTATGGATCGTGACAAGACGAGGAGTGGGCTATTACTTACGAAATCCTGAACAGGAGTAGAATCTATGCAGAAGGTAAGTTTTTTTAAATCGATCCATGTAAAGCTTGTACTCATTTACATGCTACTGATTATTATAGCTCTTCAAATAATAGGTATTTATTTTTCGAAGCAGTTAGAAGAAAATTTAAAGACGAGTTTCCAAGACTCAATTTTACAACGTATTGAATTAGTTAATTACAGTATACGTGAAGAAATGTTGAAGAAACTGGATGATTCAGCATACGAAATTGAAACGAGTTTGAGTGTTATTTTGAAGGAGTTTTCAAAAGAGGATATCAATGAAATTATCGTTATTAATAATCATAATCGAATTTTAGCCACTTCAGAAGACGAGAACCAATCACTTATTGGACACCGTGCAAATTATGAAATTATTCGTAAGGCGATTTCTTCAGAAACTTTACAGGATTCAATTTCTTTAGATAGTGAATCTGGGAAGCGCGTCTGGGTGTTAGCCGCACCAATTCGAGATACGGTTGGACCAAATGGAGAAATTTTAGGTGCCATTTATATTGAGTCCAATATAGAAAAAGTGTACGAGCAATTAAATGAAATTAACCGTATTTTCGCAGCAGGTATTGCGGTGTCTTTAGTTATTACAATTATTTTAGGGATTTTAGTTGCACGTACAATTACGCGTCCTATTTCAGATATGCGTAAGCAAGCACAGGCAATGTCAAAAGGAAACTATTCACGAAAAGTACGTGTGTATAGTACAGATGAAATCGGTCAACTGGCGATTGCGTTCAACCACTTAACCAATCGTTTACAAGAGGCACAATCGACGACAGAAGCCGAACGACGCAAGTTGGCTAGTGTATTAAGTAATATGACAGATGGTGTTATTGCAACGGACCGAAAAGGCAAAATTATTTTAATTAATGACCCAGCACTTAGCTTACTTCATGAAACGAGAGAATCAACATTAAATCGACCAATTGCATCGCTACTTGGTTTGGATCAAGAATATAGCTTTGAAGATTTGATTCATATGAAGGATTCGGTTAATTTGGATTTCAGTATGAATGATGCACCTTATGTGTTACGTGCAAACTTCTCTGTTATTCAGAAAGAAACGGGCTTTGTGAATGGGTTAATTACAGTGCTTCATGATATTACTGAACAGGAAAAAATTGATATGGAGCGACGAGAATTCGTAGCCAATGTATCGCATGAATTACGTACACCCCTTACAACAATGCGCAGTTATTTAGAAGCATTAGCTGATGGGGCATGGCGTGATGAAAATATTGCCCCAACGTTTTTAAATGTTACACAAACGGAAACTGAGCGCATGATTCGTCTTGTAAATGATTTATTGCAGCTATCAAAAATGGATAGCCAGGAATATGAATTAAGCATGGAATTTGTAGAATTCAATAAATTTTTCACACGTATAATTGATCGCTTTGAAATGTCAAAATCACAAAGTGTAGAATTTATTCGTTTATTGCCAGAAACAAGTTACTTTGTTGAAATTGATACCGATAAGCTGACACAAGTAATCGATAATATTATTTCAAATGCAATGAAATATTCGCCAGATGGTGGGAATATTCGATTTGGCTTTACTGTGCATGATAATATGCTACGCGTAATGATTTCAGATGATGGTATGGGGATTCCGAAAGAAAATGTCGGAAGGATTTTCGATCGTTTCTATCGTGTTGACCGTGCACGTGCTCGTTCTATGGGTGGTACAGGGTTAGGTCTTGCGATTGCGCGTGAAATGATTGAAGCACATGGCGGCAAGATTTGGGCAGAGAGTGAGGAAGGATATGGTACAACGATCTTCTTCACACTACCTTATGAACTTGATGAGACGGGGGATTGGGAATGAAATATATCGAACAAACGAAATCATTTCTATTAACATTCCTCGTTTTATTAAGTGTTACTCTAACGCTAATGATTTGGAGCTATAAGCCAGATTATGAATTGATTGAGGAATCAAAAGTAGAGGAAATCCTGATCGGTGAAACGAAGGAGTTAAAGGATGTTTTGAAGCCGTACCGTGCACTGTTTCGTCAGAACGATGAATATTATGGCACCGTATCAACCAATGTTATTAATAGCATTTATGATCAATTATCCACGATTCATACAAGCCAATTAAATTTAATTAATAGTGATTTAACAGATGCAGAAATAAATGAAATTTTGCGCATGAATAACCAAGTAACATTATTTTTTAATGAGGAAATACCAATTCAAATATTTGCGAACTTATTATCGATTAGTGATAAGGAAGTACCCGATGCAAGCTTTACACGACTGCTAGTGGATTGGTCAGGTATTGAAGCAAATGATCAAGTGCAATTGCTATTTTTAAATACGGAAAAACGAACTTTATTCCGTGCATCAGCGGATGTTCCGAATACGAAGCGCTTTTTAGCAGAAGTTACGGAGCCTGCTAAAACCTACAGCCCTTATACGGAAGTTGAGCGGGATTCGCTACTTTCACTTTATGTGACGCAAGATCCACTTAAGTCTACTAAATATACGTATTTCATCGATGAGACACATACAGATAAATTTAAAAATTTACTTTTCAGTGATCCAAATATTGTGAAAGGTAATATAGAAAGTGCACAATCAGAAAAGTATACAGATGGTACGTCATTAATGACAGTAGATAAGCAAAACCGAATTTTTAATTATGTGTATCCGCCAGCGGAAAGTATCGCACTGATTCCATCAGAGCGCCTATTATCGGATAGCTTTGACTTTGTGAATGATCATGGTGGATTTACAGTAGATTATCGCCTATCTACAATGAATATTGGAAAGCATATGACGGAGTATCAAATGTTTTTACATGGTTATCCAATTTATAGCAACATGACAATGACACGTATTGTAACAACGTGGGGAGAAAATCGTATTTTCCGTTATCGTCGCCCTTATTATTCAATTGAATCAAATGCGGATATTCCGAGTGAGCGGACTGTTAAACAATTATCATCTGGAACAGAAGTGATTGCAGGTCTTCAAAATGATAGTGAATCTTCATTTGAAGATATCGATGATCTCGTTGTTGGCTATTATTTAACACAAGATTTAGAGAAGGATCTCTTTTTATTAGAGCCAAGTTGGTTCATCATTTCAAATAATTCATGGACGCGCATTTTACCCGAGCATTTAGGGGGTATTGATAATGGATTGGAATAGAACAAAGACCATTTTTATTTGGGTATTTTTAATATTGAACATCTTTTTATACACACAATACTTAGAGAGTTATAATGAAGGAGAGAAGATTGAAGTTTTAGGAGAAAAAACGAAAATCGAATCTCAGTTGAAGGAAGATAATATTACGTATATTTCCTTACCTAACAACAACGACACGGCTTCTTATTACTCAGGACAAATTAAAAATTTCCAACCTTCTGAAGTACCCTATTTTGCAAATCAAAAGGCCACTATTGAAAATGACAGTAAGCTTGTTGTCACGATGGATAAGCCAGTGAAATTACAGGAAAACGGGTCTCGCGATCAATATACGGAATTTGTTTATAGCTATGTAAACAAAGGAGATTCGTATACGTTATGGAAATTGGATGAAGAAAAGCGTGAAGCAATATTTTTTCAAAAGGTTAACAACTTAACGCTTTATTATAATATGCGTGGCTATGTGAAAATTTATTGGAATGAAGACGGTCGTGTATATGCTTATGAGCAAACAATACTTGAAAAACACGAAAAATTAGAGAAACAAAAAACGTTAATGACACCGCTTCAAGTATTGCAAATTTTATATAGCAATAATCTATTAAAGCCAGATTCTCAAATATTAAAAATGAATCTAGGCTATTCTACAATTGTTCAATTAACACAAACACAAGTATTTGCCCCGACATGGGAAGTACGAGTTAACACAGCAGATAAAACAGAAGAGGTTCATTTTGTAAATGCAGTCGATGGAAAAATCGTCGATATTCAAAATGACTTAACCGAAGTTAAGGAAGAGGATCTCGAAAAGTAAGGAGTTTAAACGATGCGATTTAGCGTTTTAGCAAGTGGGAGTACTGGTAACGCGGTCTATGTTGAAAATGATCAGCATTCATTTTTAGTAGATGTCGGCTTAAGCGGGAAAAAGATGGAACAGCTGTTTGCTAACATTGATCGTGATATGAAAAATTTATCAGGCATTTTAGTAACACATGAGCATAGTGACCATATCAAAGGTTTAGGTGTTGTGGCGAGAAAATATAAGATCCCAATCTTTGCAAATGCAAAAACATGGGATGCGATGGAAGGTCATATCGGCAATATTCCGACTGATTTACGTTACCATTTCGACATGGAAACGGTTAAAACATTTGGTGGAATTGATATTCAATCATTTGCGGTATCACATGACGCGGTGGACCCAATGTTTTATACATTCAATGAAGATGGCCGCAAGCTTGCTGTTATTACCGATACAGGCTATGTAAGCGACCGAATGAAAGGATATATTGCCGCAGCGGATTCTTATGTATTTGAAAGTAATCATGATGTGAGCATGCTTCAAATGGGAAGATATCCATGGAGCATTAAACGCCGTATTTTATCTGATGTCGGTCACGTGTCAAATGAAGATGCAGCCGTTGCAATGAGCGATGTTGTGGCCGAAAAGCCAACACAAATCTACTTGTCCCATTTAAGTAAGGATAATAATATGAAAGAATTGGCGCGTATGAGTGTCACACAAACTTTAGAGTCTTGTGGCATCATTACAGGAGAATTCTTGCACTTACATGATACCGATGCAGAAGAGCCTACAGCGCTGGTGACAATTTAAAAAAGGGTATAAGAACTTTGCTAACTATAAAGCAAAGTTCTTTTTTTGTTGAAATTATAAAAAATTAAGTGATTTTTTAACGATGTTTTAAATGATTTTCATCTAATTTTAATGTTTTATGTGTATTCTAACAGTAAGAAAAGAATGAAAGGATGATGAATATGAGTTACTCTCCTGAAGATGAAAAAAAATCAGAGCAAGATCAACGCATGTTGGAATTTGAGGATCGTTTAAAACGTGAAGAAGAAGAAAAGCAAAAACGTCAAAATAAAAAGAATAAAGGTGGCAGTAAATTCGGTTACTTTATAACGGGATTAAGTGGTGTGATTGTAGGGGCATTATTATTGTGGCTGTTGTTACCATCCTTAGCAGACCAGCTACCAGGAGCTAATCAAGTATCGAGTAGTTCAAATCATTCAACAGGCTCAACGATTAGTCAAACGGCTACAGAAGTGACAACGGATGTCACAACCGCTGTGGAAAAGGCATCGAGCGCAGTTGTTGGAATTACAAACATACAAGAAGTAACAACAAACTTCTGGAACCAAAGCGCAGGTAAAGAACAACCGGTTGGTAGTGGTTCTGGTGTTGTTTACAAAGTAGATGGAGATCGTGCCTTTATCATTACGAATCATCACGTAGTCGAAGACGCAAAACAAATTGAAGTCACATTAGATGATGGCTCTAAAGCGGAGGCACAGCTAGTAGGTAGTGATATTTGGACAGACTTAGCCGTTATCTCGATTTCTAGTAAAGGAATTGATACGGTTGCACAGTTTGGTGATTCGGAAGTTTTAAAACAAGGTGAAACCGTGATTGCAATCGGGAATCCTTTAGGATTAGATTTTTATGGCTCAGTAACGACAGGTGTTATTTCAGGGAAAGATCGTTCGGTACCAGTAGATTTAAATGAAGATGGTGTAGAAGATTGGTCAACAGATGTACTACAAACAGATGCTGCGATTAACGCAGGTAATTCAGGTGGTGCACTTATTAATATCGCCGGTGAACTGGTTGGTATTAACTCAATGAAAATTGCAGAGTCTTCAGTTGAAGGGTTAGGATTTGCTATTCCAATCAATTCGGCGATTCCAGTAATCGAAGAATTAGAACAAAGTGGACAAGTACAACGTCCAACAATGGGTGTTTCATTGGTAGATTTATCAGAAGTGCCATCGTATTATCAACAACAAAATTTACAAATACCAGATGAAGTAACAAGTGGTGTTGTCATTTCACAAGTTGTTCGTGGGTCAGCAGCAGAAAAAGCAGGCTTACAACAATATGATGTCATTGTAGAAATGGATGGCAAAAAAATTGAAAATGCCATTGATCTTCGTAAACATTTATACAATGAAACAGAAATTGGTGATACACTTCAAATGAAGGTTTATCGACAAGGCCAATTAGTAGAAGCACATTTAGAGTTAGTACAAAACGCGGAATTATAGACTGTGGATAACTGAATGGCATTTAAAAATTAAGCACAACGGGTAGAGAAGAATAGGGCTTCTTTTCTACTCGTTTTCTGTTTGTTACAATGAATTGTGGATAACATCTTATAAATTGTGCATAAGTTTGTGGAAATTTCAGAAAAGAAAGAAGGATTAAAATGAAAAAATTTAGCTGTGAAACCCATATAGACCACGCTTTAGATGTGCATGTTGCAGAGACTGGAGATTTTCCAATGATGGATTTATTAACGGAAGAACAAAAGTTATCCACAGTTTGTTCTTATTGTGAAGAACAAGCAACATATATTGTATCAAGTAAATAACTTTACACAATATATGGGATTTACCTGTGGATATGTGTATAACATTTGTGGATAACTTGTTTGTAAATGGAATGTAAAGGTGGATAAGTTGTGAATATAACGGTTGTTTCGGTTGGAAAATTAAAAGAAAAGTATTTGAAAATGGGCATTGATGAATATGTAAAGCGTTTAGGTGGCTATGCAAAAGTAGATTTAATCGAAGTGCCTGATGAAAAAGCGCCTGAGCAATTAAGCGAGGCGGATATGGATATCGTCAAACGTAAAGAAGGGGAACGTATCCTTGCAAAAATTAATGACGGAACATATGTGATCGCCCTGGCGTTAGACGGTAAGATGAAGACCAGTGAAGAGATGGCTGCCGATTTAGATGCACTTATGACGTATGGGAAAAGTAAGATTGCCTTTGTTATTGGTGGTTCACTTGGGTTGCACGAAGATGTACTAAAACGCGCGGATGAAAAATTATGCTTTGGTAAGATGACATTACCACATCAGTTAATGAAGCTTGTGTTAGTAGAACAAATTTATCGTAGTTTCCGTATTATTAAAGGAGAACCGTATCATAAATAAACGCGGTTTTTATAAGAACCACCTAAAACGTTGAATTGCCATCGTTTTAGGTGGTTTTAATTTTATCAATCGTTGTTACATAGATGCTTGTCTAATTTAGTAAACCCTTCAAATCTCTTCGGAATCAATCGACGAGGAATTTTTTTATTTCATAGTCGTTTTATCTTGATTATTTCCAACATACATTAAAAAAACGTTGAGATTTTAGGAGGTGTTTAGTTGCTTCTGATATTTATCTTATTTACTATTTTCTGTCTTGTATATGCGCTAATAAAAAAACGTTTCATTGCGCTCACCTTTCCTGTGGCTGCACTAATTATTTTAATGATTGTCAAGGTAGTTTTGGTACCGCTTCCTTTAAAGGAAACGTTTCAGTTTATTTTTGATTTGAGGTAAATAATTTATGAAGAAAGGTGGTCCGTATGAAGAAGATTGATAAAAAAGTTGCTGATGCTTATTTCCGTGAGAAAAATAGGTACATGCTTGTTTATTTTGCTCTTTGGTTTCTTGTGTCTTATGTTGTGGTAGCGTTTGCAGACTCATTAACTGAATTTCAGTTATTGGGATTCCCATTCCACTATTTTATGGGAGCAATTGGAGCATTATTTACTTTCATTGTTTTACTGTTTGTTAATGCGATTGTCGGGGACAAAATTGATAAAAAATATGGGATTGATGATGAACGAAATAAAGAAATAGGTTCAAAAAATATGATGGAGCACTAATGGAAGGAGGCTGAATATGGATAGTCAATTTCTAGTATCACTGGTGATTATATTATGTACATTTGCTTTATATATTTGGATTGCCGTATATAATACGGCTAAGCAAACATCTGATTTCTATGTTGCTGGTCGTGGAATACCTCCTATTTTTAATGGGATGGCAATCGGGGCAGACTGGATGAGTGCAGCATCCTTTATCGGAATGGCTGGTACAATCATGTTACTGGGCTATGATGGATTAGCCTATATTATGGGGTGGACTGGCGGTTACTTATTTTTGACAATATTACTTGCACCTCAGCTTCGTAAATTCGGTCGCTTTACTGTACCTGAATTTATCGGAGACCGTTTTAATAGTAAGGCAGCTCTAATAATAGCTGCTATCTGTACAATTATTATAAGCTTCACGTATTCAATTGGACAGCTATCAGGTTCTGGTGTAGTAATCGGACGTCTCTTTGAAATTGATGCTAAAATAGGAACACTTATCGGTGTTGTGTTAATTGCATTTTATGCAGCATTCGGTGGGATGAAAGGTATTACTTGGACACAAGTAGCACAATATATTATTTTAATTATCGCCTATTTAGTACCTGTTATTTTTATGTCATTACATTTAACTAGTAATCCTTTACCGTGGATTTCCTATGGTGAAGTTTTAACAAAAATGGGAGAACTCGACCGAGAACTCGGAATTTCGGAATATTTTGCACCCTTTACAAACGGAACTAAGTGGCAGTTCTTAGCACTTATGTTTACATTAATGTGTGGTACAGCTGGACTTCCACATGTTATTGTACGTTTTTATACGGTAGGTACTATGAAGGCGGCTCGTTGGTCAGGTGCATGGGCATTAGTTTTTATCGGACTTTTATATTTTAGTGCACCAGCTTATGCAGCCTTTGCTCGTTTTATTTTAATGACGGAAGTCGCTGGTAGAAAAATTGCTGAGTTACCTGCGTGGACTCAATCATGGATTGATACAGGAAAATTAGGAATCGCCGATACGAATGGTGATGGCATTCTTCAATGGCTTGAACTTAAAATCGCCAACGATATTGTCGTAATGGCTACGCCTGAAATCGCAAATCTAGGTGTATTTGTTATTGGACTAGTGGCTGCAGGTGCAATGGCGGCTGCGCTATCTACAGCTGGTGGCTTAATGATTTCGATTTCTTCATCGTTTGCACATGATATTTATTACCGCATCATCAATCCACAAGCATCTGAAAAAAAACGCTTACTTGTAGGTCGTATTTCCATTGTCGTTGCAACACTACTAGCAGGACTTATTGCACTAAACCCACCTGGTGCCATTACACAAATCGTTGCATGGGCATTTGCGCTTGCTACCGGTACTTTCTTCCCTGCGCTCGTACTAGGAGTCTGGTGGAAACGTGCAAATGCAAAAGGAACTATGGCGGGCATGCTTGTTGGTTTAGCTGTGACACTTCTTTACATTTTTGGTGCGAAGTATGGTCACTTTACGATATTAGGTATTATCGATACAGGCGCTGGTGTTTTCGGGGCGATCGCTGCCTTCGCTACTAATATAATTGTGTCACTCTCAACACGTGCCCCTTCCCAAGAACTTCAGGACGCGGTTATAAACCTACGTTATCCAGAACAAATGGTTTATAAAGACGGTGAAGTTTATTTAATTGAAGATTCATCGAAAGATACAACGAATTAAGAGGGGGCAGTTTAATCCCCTTTTTTACAGAATTACTGGAATTTCAAAATGCCGAAACGTAGATTTAACAACGTTTCGGCATTTTTTCCTGCGTTAATTAATAGCCTTAAGAAACTTTATGGAAACAAAAAAAAGCAGCATCTCACGAGGAGATGCTGCGGTAGAATTCTTTGTTCCTAAAGAACTCTAGGGTTTGGCACCCAATAATGCTGATTTCGCAATCTTAAATGACCATTATTCGGTGTCAACAAGTATTAATGTTGTTTCTACTTATTCAATATAGCATAGTTATCTGTGAAATCCTAAATAATTATGTATTCTGTGTATAATCTTATTACGGGAAATCGTCCTATTACTAAAATAGAAACAAGGGTATTCAACATTGATTGAATATCCTTGTTCTAATATAACCGTATTATCTTTTCATCGGTTTAACTAACGCTCAACTTATTTTGTACATGAATAAATTCGAGAGTCCAAATAATTTAGATACTTAAAGGTCATCTCCAAATGTTTTTCCATGACTTCGTAAAATTCAGGCTCAATATCGTCTGAGAAGTGGTAATCAGGTTCTGAATCAGTAGATGTATCTTTTCGTATATGAACATGTTCAAAACCGGCCTGATTCAATAAGGCCACCCAATCTTTTTTCGTATTAAGGGAATCAAAACCATAGAATTGTTTGATTTCCTGTTCCTCTTTTTCTGTTAGTCGCTGAATCATCGTTAGTTCAATTGCAATGAACCGACCACCATTCTTTAATAACCGAAAGATTTCGTTAAGGGCTATAGGTTTATTTACAAAAGAAAGGACAGATTCAGAAATAATAAAATCAAAATGACGATCCGGTAACGGGATTTTTTCTATTGAGCCTTGAATTATTTTTACGGGTAAGTGATTTTTTTTCATTCTCCTTGTGGCCTTTGCCACCATTGTTGGGTTGACATCTATGCCAGTTACTTTTGCATCGTATCTATTAGCTAAATAAGCAGCAGTTTGGCCAGTACCACACCCTACATCTAAAATTTCAGAAGAATGATTAATGTTCTCCGACTTGAATATTTTCTTTGTTAAGTTAAGACCACCAGGGTGTGCACCGCCAATCCCAAACTTAGATAAGAATTCTAGATACTTGGAATTGTGAATTAGGATCACCTTCTTTATATGGTTTTTTATCCAGGCATTCGCATTCGTTGCATGAGAGCATCTAACAGAATCCAATACGCTGCTTATGTATAATATGAATTAAAAAAAGTAAGGTTCGAGAACGTGCTAAACTTTATCTCAAAGTAAGTGTGGTTAGTTGATTAATAAAAAAGAAGAACCCAAAACATTACTTACAATGTTTTGGGTGTTTTACATTTTTTCAGAAAGCGGATTACAAAAATGATGAGTAGAATGCCAATAATGACAAGGAATAGAAATTGATTGTGGTTTGAAATACTTAATACACTGAAAGAAGCTGAAGCTAAAACCAAACCATAAATCATATTACCAAGAGTGGTTGCAGAGACGAAGTGTGAAAGTTTCATCGAGCTTAATCCAGAAACAATATTGATTAAGTTGGTTGGTAGAAACGGTAAGATGCGTCCAGATAGAACAAATAAGAAGCCGTTTTTCTCGACTTTTTGTTCATATTTTTGCATTTTAGTTGATGAAAAAAGATTAGGGAAGAGATAACGAATGGATAAGAAAATAACTGTACTTCCAACAACACTACAAAAGCAGCTATATAAATAACCTTTCCAAAAGCCAAATAGTGCAATGTTAATCGTAATAACAAGAATGAGTGGAATAAAAGTAAAAAGGTTTTGCAACGACATGAGCACCAACATAATGAGTAACACTAAAATCATATTGTGGTGAGCAATAGTTAAGATTGTTTCGGGCGATAAGTCTGAAATTCGAATTCCACTTTTATAAAGGATTAGTAAAATACTAAGAATACAGGCAATATAGCAAACTCCACGAAAAAGTAATGTACGTTTCTTCATATAAGACTCCTAATTTAATTGTTTATAAAAATTGAGTGCGTTAAATATTATAGATGTTCTAATAAAAAGATGTAAGGTATATGACTTACGAATGGAAAATGTGGGACATGTAGAAGAATGAATGTAAATAGAGAAAAGGGATTGTTGCTAATACAGAATTAAATAACGAGTCCTGAAGCATTTGCAATGCAAGTTATTAATCTGACCCTTCCAAATTAACGGAAATTGATACTTTGTTTATTGTCAGAGTATTGCTAATATGAGGTACATCTTAATAAAGGAGTGTTCCTCATGCAAACATCAAGCTTCACAAGCACAAGTAAAAAAACGTTTGACTTGATTCTAACAAGCATGCTCATTTCTCTTGTCTTTATCGCTACTTTTTTTATTAATATCCGTTTACCGATTGCTGCGAATGGTGGGCTCGTTCATCTGGGATCCGCGATGTTATTTATCGTATCTATATTATTTGGTCCAAAAAAAGGGGCAATAGCAGGAGCATTTGGAATGGCTCTTTTTGATTTAGTTTCTGGCTGGACATTATGGGCACCCTTTACGTTTATTGCTCGTGGACTCCAAGGCTACATTGTTGGTAAGATTGCTTGGTCTTATCACCATAATGGAAAGAGCTTAGTATATAACATACTAGCGACAATAAGCTCTATTCCATTTATGCTTCTTGGTTACTATGTTTGCGAACGTATTTTATATAATAGCTGGCTCATTCCTTTTGCCTCAATTCCAGGAAATTTAGTCCAAAATTGCGTCGGCATCTTCATTGCCTTACTCGTATGTAGCTTTTTAAAAAAGCTATCTATTTTCCAATGAAAAATAAGAGATTAGGTTATAATTGCTAATCTCCTCGATATTTCAACTAGCACCATTTCCACAACGTTAACTACATCATCGGTAAGTTTTCTATAAGTAGGGAGCTTGACTGACCTCATTTTACAAAAGAGGTCGATTTTTTATTTTAATTTTTTGATACACATAATAAAAAGGCTGCCGAAAAATCAGATGTGCATCTGACTTTTCGGACAGTCTGTTTCATGCATTAATTGTTTTTGGCACGTACTGGTTTGAAAATAGAAAGTAGTAAAATGACTAAACCAGCGATACCGATTCCTAAAATCGTGTTGAATGAGCCACCAGTATAGAAGCCACTACCGAAGTAGAAGATTTCACGCAACCCTTCAGAAGCGAAACGAAGCGGTACCCATGGACGGATGAAGTTTACGAAGAAACTTGGAAGCATTTCTTGTGGCGTCATTAGAACACCCATACCTAGAAGCATAACAACCATGAATAATGTAATGGCTGGTTTACCAATCCATGCAGTAATGGCTGATACAAGTAAGAAGAAACAGAACGCTGCAAACGATACAAAGGACGCAACTAGTAAATAGCTTGGCATGTTAATACCAGCGAGCTGTGCAAGTGTTGCCACCGTAAAACCTGAGAATAGGGCGATAATAATACCAAATAAAATTTGGCCACCCATTAGGCGTAATGTTTGTTTACGTGTTAGCATCTCTCTTTTAAGTATGCTTGATGATGCTAAGAATACAATGAAACCACCGATTAAGGCGCCAACCCAAGCAGGCACGGCCATTAATGTCGGTGCACTACCATTAGCTGTAGCCGTTGTAATGGCATTGAATACTTTTTCTTCGGAAACGATTGGGTGTACTAGCACGGATGCTTTGTTCGCATCGATTTGCTCATCGCCCATTTGCTCTACAAAGTTTGTAGAATATTGATTGCTAATCTGTGTAATTAAACCGTTTAAAGCAGTTTTTGCAAAGTTTGCACCTGTCATGTTAAAGCCTTGGTTAATATAGACTTTTAAAGTTGCAGGTGTGTTGTTTGTCATGGCATTTTGCACGGCATCATTATAACCCTCTGGAATAACTAATGCTGCGTAATATTCTTTATCAGCAAATAAATCTTCAATATCTGCTTCTTTTTCATTTGTAAAAGTTAACATCGGTTCTTCCCCGTCGATACCTTTACTCATTTGTTCAATTGCAGTTTTTACAGCGTCAACATGGTCGCCCTCATCACTCGTAATAAGTGCAACTGGTAGATTTTTTACCTTTGGATCCCCTTGAGCGAATAAGTTCAGCGAGAATAGAGCAATAATTAATATAACAGCGATGGGAGCAGCCCATGCTAATTTTTCTTTAAATAATCTCATGTGGTTTTCATCCTCTCTCAATTTTCAACATATTGTTTAGTAGTACTTGTATATCTTATAACTTGAGCGTATAGTAAAGCAATAAACAAAAGCAAACAGTGTGTTGATTTTTGACGTGGGGTGATAGTTATGAGTATTTATACAGAAAAAAATCGGAAAACAAAACGACTTATTCAAATGTCCTTTCTGAAAATTTTAGAAAATAAGCCGTTTGAAGCGATTACCGTAGGAGACATTACAAAATTTGCAAAAATTAATCGCGGGACATTTTATTTACATTATAAAGATAAGTTTGATTTGCTGGATCAAGTAGAGCAGCAACTATTTGAAGATGTAGGAAACCATATTGATGAGTTGCAAACACATTATTCATCTACACAGACGTTTGAAAAAGGGCAAGAGCAATTAGCAGCCACATTATTTAGCTCGATTAAAATGCATGCACCCTTATTAAAAATCTTTTTAAGTGACCGCGGTAGAGCAGGCTTTCACCTTCGATTTCGAGATGCCTTTTCAGAAAAAGTGCGCGTTAATTTAGAAAAAAATGAAAACCTCATGGCGAATTTAAAAGTCCCAATTGAATACTTTTTATCCTTCATCACTTCTGCTTTTTTAGGATTAATTGAACAATGGGTTCAAAATGGGTTAGATAAAACCCCTGAAGAAATGACCAATCTATATATCGATATTATTTCCTTTATCAAAAGAGATAACGGAGCATAGGTTTAAAAATTCACAAAAGGCTATGCGGATATTATTTTATCCGTATAGCCCTTTTATTATTCCCTTTTAAAATTTTGCATGACTTGAAATGTTTTTAGCAATTGAAAGCAGTTGGATTCAAAGTAAAAGTCCCAAAACGCAGTACTTCGTGTATATTTCACTTACTTTATCAATACATTGAAAGAAAGTAATAAGCACAAGGAGAAATGATTATTCCTAAAATCGCTTCGGTTGGTACATATACGCCACCTTACCCATTGGCACAGTCTAATATTGAACAATTGACGAAAGAACTCTTTCAACACAAAATGCCAAGATTAGAACGGCTATTAAAAGTGTTTGAAAATGGTGAAATTGAAACACGTAATTTCTGCGTTCCACCAGATTGGTATCGTGAGGACCATACTTTTGAAGAACGCAATGAACTTTATATTCAGTTAGCTACGACGTATAGTGTGGAAGTAATTGAAAGATGTTTAACCAATCGTACTTTTTTACAAAATGATATCTCAACAGAAGATATTGACGCTATACTTTTCGTCAGTAGTACCGGTATTTCAACCCCAAGCATTGATGCACGCATTATGAATAGATTACCTTTTTCTGATCAAATTGTCCGGATACCAATCTGGGGACTTGGTTGTGCTGGAGGAGCAGCTGGTATTAGTAGAGCCAATGACTATTGCAAAGCCTATCCAAATGCTAAAGTCCTGGTAGTGTGTGTGGAGCTTTGTAGCTTAACATTTCAAAAAGATGATTATACAAAAAGTAACTTAGTCGGGACATCCTTATTTGCAGATGGCGCGGCTTGTGTGCTTGTTTGTGGGGATCATGTGGAGCACGAACAGCATATGACTATACCACACATCCTTGGTAGCGGATCAAAGTGGATGCCGAATTCCGAAAATGTGATGGGGTGGAATGTGAAAAATAGCGGATTACATGTAGTATTTTCAAAGAGTATTCCTAGCATCATTTCAAATTGGCTTGGGCCCTTTATTCATGAATTTCTAAGTACCTATAAGATTTTACCAGAGCAAATTGAAAATTTTGTTGCACACCCTGGTGGGAAAAAAGTGTTAAATGCTTATGAGGAGGCCTTGCAATTAACAAAAAATCATACGACTGTTTCACGTGAAATATTAAAAGCTCATGGCAATATGTCTTCTCCAACGGTTCTATATGTTTTAGAACAATTTATGTTAAAGAAAAATGAATCAAATACGTTTGGTTTATTAGTGGCGCTTGGTCCTGGTTTTAGTGGGGAAGCTGTGTTATTAGAATGGAGGGAGTAAGGTGCTTTTTTATTTCCTTTTAGTTTTCGTTATGATTCAAAGGCTCATAGAACTTCTCATCGCGAAAAGAAATGAAAAAACGCTGCTTGCAAAAGGAGCTTATGAAGTAGGAGCAACGCATTATCCATGGATGATTTCGTTACATGTAAGCTTTTTTATAAGCCTTTTTATAGAAGTTATTTATTTTAAATCCATTCTTACACCACTTTATCTATTGCTGGTTGTATTTATACTTTTACAACTGTTAAGGGTATGGTGCTTAGTATCACTGGGTCCATTCTGGAATACAAAAATAATAATTTTACCAGGTGCAAATGTCGTCATGAAAGGCCCATACGCATATATCCGACATCCCAATTATTTAGTTGTTTGTCTTGAAATTGCTGTACTGCCATTAATGTTTCAAGCCTACTTTACAGCTATTTGTTTTACAATTTTAAATTTCATCATACTTTCCGTTCGGATTCCAGTGGAGGAAAATGCGTTAAAAGAAGCGACAAACTATGCTGAATTTATTGAACGCAATGTAAACGAGAAAAAGCATAGTTGAGTTTAAAGTACACCTCAACTATGCGTATCACTACATCGTTCGCACAAAACGTATGCGCAAAAGGGAAATTATATAGCACAGGAATGCTGCGGCTAGTGTTACACCAATGCCTTTATACCAATCGTAACCTACTTTATGAATTGTTTCTTTCGCTAAAACATATTCAAATGGGTTGAGCCACTCTATGTTCGAAAATGATAATTGAGCAAATAAGGCATACCCGCCAATTAATAGAATAAGAATGGTTAGCAGCGAAACGATTGTGTTCTTGAATAGTAAGCTAACAATTAAACAAAGGGAAATGACAAATAGTATGATCACTGTCACGGAAGTAAGTGCAGCAATACCATAATCAGTAATTGTCATAAAGCTAAATATCCCGTTTTCTTCAATTAGTATAGGATATAAAAACGTTCCTTGTTTTCCGAAAAGTAGAGCGACACCCCAAGCAGTAACTAGACTACATAGAGTTACTACACCATAAATGATTACAGCACTCCAGAATTTGCTACGTATGATGGCGCTTTTTTTCAAAGGCTGTGTATATAAAAATTGGATGCTACGTTGCTCAAATTCCGTCGTTAAACTATCACCCACAAGGATTAGTACAACGGCAATTATCCCGAAGTTAACAATAATATCAATAATTTGCTTCATAAAATTAGGAAGCGCTGTACTGTATGTTTCATGCTCTGGTGCAATATTTGTCGCGATATGTTTGGTATTGTATGCTAAAGTTCTCTTAATGTCCTCACTGAGATATGAAAATTCTCCACCCATTGCCTTGTAATCCTGGAGCTGTGCTAAAAAAAGATTTTCTATTCTTAATTCTTGTTGCCAATCACCTGCATGAAATGCTTTACGCATATCAAAAAGTGTATTGATGATTTCCTCCATTCGAATGATTTTTCCCTTGGCTACTTCATCCTTAGGGTTATTTTCAATAGTTAACTCAAGCTGACTTATATTCTTTTGACCTTCGCGCATCGCTGAAAGAATATGCTCTTCTCGTTCTTGTTGAATCGTTGCTTGAAAAATATGATTTCGTAAAAATAGGGCACTGATGCAGAGGATAAGGAATACTATTATATAGAGAAATCGTTTACCGAAGATGATTTTTTTGAGTTCAAATTGAAATAGTCTCATCTCCACAACTCACTTTCAAACAGCTCCATATAACGTCGTTCTGCTCCAATTTTGTAGTTTTCAATTTTGTTAATTTGAATTTCATTTTGATTGAGGGCATCGATAATGGCTTGAAGCACTACCTTAGTTTCTTCAAATAAAATCGACTGATCTTCCACTGTATAATCAAATGTTTGGTCTGACAGGATTTCCTTAGCTTTTTCGATATTAGAAACCGTAAGTTTATAATGACTTGTTGAATAATTCTCTAACGACTCTTTTAAAAGCTGGCCATCTTTCATAAAGTAGATTGTATTAGTCAGTTTATCGATTTCATCTAAATTATGCGAAGAAATAATAATGGTCGTTCCTTTAGCGTGTAAATCTAGTAAAATATTTCGCATATGGATGGCACTTGTTGGATCTAGACCATTAACAGGTTCATCCAATAATAAGAGCTTTGGTCTATTTATAATGGCCATCGCAAGTAAGAGGTGCTGCTTCATACCGAGAGAATAGCTGCGTACACGTTTTTTTAAATAGCTATCCATTCCTACATAAACAGCTATTTCCTTCACACGTGAGAGAGGAATTCTTTGTATATGACATATAAACTTTAAATGATCATAGCCTGTTAAGTCTCCATATAAAATACGATTATCTTGTAAATAAGAAACTTCATAAAATAGAGAAGCATCAGTATGCTTTTTCCCAAGAATCGTCACTTGACCTTCTTGAAAGGGTAGCAGGTTCATCAGGCAGTTCATCATGGTTGTTTTCCCAGAACCATTTGGACCGACTAAGGCGATAATTTGAGGTGTATCGATTTGAATATTGATACCACTGAGTACTAATTGCTTTTTATATTTTTTTATTAATCCATTTACTTCGATAATCATCTAATCCCCCCTTGTTTGAGCTTCGATAGGACAAATGTAAATAGTAGAATGATGACACTACCTACAAATAATGTGAGCATCCCCGTTTCATAAGAAATAGCAAATTGGTCATGACGAACCGCATATTCATTGGAGACAACTTCAAAAACATTAACATAATGAAAGGGAACCCATTGTGTATAGGTGAACGTAAGCGACTGATTGATTATTTGGATTCCTACAAAAATTGTCATAATGGTCAAACCAAGTGCAATAATGGCACGGTTTGTTAGTACTGAAAATAAAAATAATAAACTATAGCTAAATAGTAAAAACATGAGGAATAAACTGAAGCTTTTTAATAAAAACAACCCCATTCCGATAAATGATAAATGATTATTTTCCCCATAAATTAGTACAGGATAGTACCAATCGCCACCATTATTGAAAGTAATCCCCAATAGCATGGCAAGTCCCCAAACAAGGGCAAGTAGCATAATAGAAATAACCATTACTGCAATAAGCTTCACCATTAAAATTTGATAACGTTTAATAGGCTGTGTCCATAAAAATTGAATCGGACCATTTCGACCGTAGCCTTCTTTTGTAACAAGATCACTGAAAAGAAATAGGAAGTACACAATTCCTATGAGTGAGAGACCGTAAGCAAATAATTCATAGGAAAAATATAATCCTGTTGAAGAATGTTTGTTAGAGGATGTTAAAACAAAGTTCTCTACAATCGCATCAGAAAACTCTTCATCATAAGTTGTCATCCATGAAAATGTGTGAATAGGAAATACAGGCTCGACAACATACTTTTGCATCCAAGCATATTTTTCTCCAAGTGAGATCGTAGTATAGGGGGTTGGCCACATATAAGTATTGTATGATTGCTGTAGGAGTTCCCCGTTAGCTATTTGGACTGCGTATTCGTGATTTTTGGTTAGTAGAGAAAAGTAAGCTGACCAATCTTGCTGCTCAAGTGCATTCAAAATTAAGTAATCCGTAGCTAACATTTCATTATATAGACCAACCTCTTTTTCAAGATTCACTCCTGGCTCCTTGATACCTGCTTCTATTTTTTTATTCAACTCCGCAATATGCTGCTCGGTTGTATAAATAGAATCTTGTTGCTTTGTTATTTCGGTATCAATAGAAGTTGTATTTGCATAAATGTATACATAAAAAGCTAGTACAACAACTACTAAAACCATTAACAACCACATAAAATAACTAGAGCGCCATAACTTCTTCATTTCAAATTGGATAAGTCTGATCAATTTCCCACCTCCATAGAAAAATCTTCTATCAAATAAGTAACTTAATAGGAGTGAATAGATTAACCAAAATAAAAAATAGCCAGCAGCGGTAGACAACCTGCTCCTGGCTGTTTTCTATTATTCAGTTTCAGCGATGCTAGTAGGTAAAGTACAATTACTAGAGCATGTAACAGTTCCTGAATAGTACGCTAAGGTGTTTGTCCCATCATTTTGATAACTTGTTCTAGTTAAAGTACCCACCCAGTTACCTTCTCTATAAATATACGTATTACTAGGTATAACTATTCCCGGCAAAGTGACTAATTTTGTTACAAATTTCGAGTATGCTTGTGTTTCGACCAAATCTGTCTGACTTGGTGTAGCAGAAGTAGTAAGTGGTACGGTCATTACAAGACTTAATGCTAAACTGGTTGCTGCAAAAATAGATAACTTTCTTTTCATAAATATAGCCTCCTAGTTTTTAATCGTGTATGAAGAATATACACCTACTATTTTCTATATTTTTTAGAAAGTTCCTTCTTAAATTATTAATATATTAATTTTTTTATAAATAAATTAATAATTGTGGATATCTTTAATATCGTCATCACCTAAAGGGACAATATAGCCTGCGGTAAATTGGTCTTCATTAGCTGAAATGAGTGTGTTACCTGTCACTATAATTGAGCAAATAAAACTGATAGATAGTAAGAATACCTTTACTGTTTGTTTCATTGGAAATCCTCCTCATTTTCTTCTTGTTTAGTAAGTAATTTATTAATTACTTTAATGTTTTCTATTTTCCCTTCTAATTCAAATAAAGTTTTTGCTTGATTTAGAGCGATGCTTCCTTGATACCAATCATTCGCTTTAATATAAATGCGTCCTTTTTGGAATAGCAACTCGCCAAGTAAATAAAGCGATTCTTGTTGGATGGCCATTTGAATAGCTGATTCACAATAAAGTAAGGCTTCTTCATATTTTTCATCGTATAAATGAACGCGCGAGAGGCCGAAATATACTTTTTTGATAATATTCGTATCTATTTCTTTCATTTGTTTAATAAGCTCAAGACAATCTTCATATTCTTCTAATGCAAGGGCATAGTTATTTTGATTAAAATGAATTATCGCGCGGCTGTTTCGAATTGAGATAGGCAACGTACTATTCGAATTTAAAGGGATACTAAGCGCTTTTTCGAATATTTTAAGGGCGTAAAAGGCATCTTTAGTAAGCTCCCATTCATAAATTCCTTGATGCCAATATAAAAAAACCAATTCTTCAGAAGATAAATTTGATTTTTTTTCTAATTCAGCCTCTACTAGAATTTTTACAGAAGAATAGTCATATTGTGCGACTAACTTCCTTATTAATTGGTGCATATGATTTTGATTGTCTAATAGTTTTGTAGAAGGCTTTAAGTCTTTGAAAAAGTCATTGATATCGATTGATAAGCGCGTAGCTAATTCATATAAGACGATACTTGACGGGACGGATTCTCCTTTCTCAAAGTGGCTAATCATAGCTTGAGTACAAATTCCTTCTGCTAATTGTTGTTGTGTTAGCCCACGTTGTTTTCTTGAATTTTTTAATGTACTTCCAATTCCATTTTTCAACTATTTTCATCCTTTAATGAGTAATATGAATCCTTACATTTGTACTAGTTCTATATTTTCTATAAAAACCCTTCAATTCTTATAAAAATATAAGTAAATTTATATTAATTGAATATTTTATAACTTTATGTATAATCGTAGTAATATTGTTGTTTATTTACTTATTATTTTGTGAGGATTTATTCGTTACTTTGGCGGAGCATATTAGAGGGGAGGATGAAGTATGAAGCGTGTTTTATTGGGATTAGCTTTACTTTTTGTAATAAGTGGCTGTGCAAATGAGGAAGGTAAGAAAGAGAGACCATTAGAAGAAATAAGTGCTTTTTATGAAATGTCTGTAGAGCCCCGAGATGTGTATATTCAAACACAAGATACTTTATTTCAAGCTTACCATGATCGTTATTGTTGGAATGAAGATTTAGAGGTCTGTCATAAAATAGAGCCACGACATCCGAAAGATAGCACAATCGAAAATGGTCAGTATATCTATATGGGCCAAGTGAAGTTAGGAGAAAGTGTGAAAATTAGTTATGATTCTAGCAATTATAACAATAAGCCAAAAGCAGATCGTTTTGAACTCCTATATTATCAGGAAGATGAGATCGTTCCAGTTGAAGTTGAAAACGGAACTTTTGTAGTACCTGATATAAAAGGTCCTCAATATTATGTGTATAAAGCGACGACGGACAATGACTATAAAGGAATTGCCTATTATCCGTTTATACTAAATGCACAAGAAGATTAAATTGGTATGAGAATGATACGTTTCCTTCTTTTGTTTGGGTATTTTTGTTAAAATATAAGTAAATTATTTTTTGATGAAGAAGGGGACAGAAACGTATGTTTTTACGTAAGAAAAGTTTAGTAAGTGTGCTTATTTTAGCGATGGTTGTCGCTCTGTTAGCAGCATGCGGTAATGAAAATTCATCTGAAGATGAGAATCAATCTTCAAATGTAGATTATGCTTCACAAGTGACGGAAAACCCGATTGTGACAATTACAATGGAAAACGATGAGAAAATAATTGTTGAGTTAGAGCCAAAGGTAGCGCCAAACACGGTAGCAAACTTTATCGCCCTTGTTAAGGATGGTTTTTACGATGGGCTAATTTTCCACCGTGTCATTCCTGGTTTCATGGTACAAGGTGGAGATCCTGATGGGACAGGGATGGGTGGTCCAGATTATTCGATCAAAGGCGAGTTTTCTTCAAATGGCTTTGAAAATACATTAGCTCATGAGCGTGGGGTACTTTCAATGGCACGTTCAAAAGATCCAGATTCTGCAGGATCACAATTCTTTATCATGGTAGAGGAAGCAACGCATTTAGATGGGGATTATGCTGCCTTTGGTAAAGTGATTGAAGGCATGGATGTAGTGGACAAAGTGGTTGCAGTTGAGCGCGATGGTAGCGATAAGCCACTAGAAGAACAAAAAATGAAAACGGTTGAAGTAGATACGAAAGGCTTTGATTATCCAGAGCCAGTCGTTCAAAAATAAAAGATAGAACTCCTTATGCGCTAAAGAATATTAGCTCAAAGGAGTCTTTTTTTGAGCAACGATTTATTAATTAAATGTGGTTAAATCCCGCCCCATCAAGAATAGCTTCTGCTTTTATTTGCAGGAGTTCTTTTAGATCAAAGGGTCCACATTTCTCCTTAAAAGCTTGAATGATTCGGTACCCCGTACAATAGCCAATCCATGGAGGTAAACCTAATTGAGCATCTCCAAATAAAAAGGGCTGGTGATAAGGCAATCCTTTTTGATCGAGCACATGAATAAAGTGAGACTGCCAATAATCCCTTACTTCATCTAGGGAATAACGTTCTGTCCATGGACTTAATGCATCCTTTCCAAATAGATTTTCCACCGCGTCCTCAGCGAGCCCTTCCATTATAAGGGAATCGACCAATGTGGGTGGTTCAGCTACATATAATCTGCGACAGATATGATGATATTCATGTGAAAAAAGCGCATGTAATTCTTTAACTAATAATTGCGCTGAAATGAAAAGACAGATGCCGTTCTTATAGGCGATGCCATTTTTAACAAAGCCAGTTTTAATAGGAAAAATATAAACAGGAATAGTAGGGCCTTGCCATGCAAGTTGTAATTCCTTGAACTGTTGGTCGATTAATTGCCAAGCATTAAATGGTAAAGATAGCTTACCTTTTTGAAGTAAGCCTTGTTGTACCAGCTCATATTGTATAGCTTCTGGTGCTACATGCGGAAAAATAGGTTGAACAAGTTCACAAGCAAGACTTTCTCTATTTTTGTCTTCTTCAAAAAGATGCTTTGTATGAATAATAGCCATCATCTCCCCCCTCTTTATAATGTATGAACTAGACGATGCGCTCGTATGTGCAAAAGTTTTGAACATATAGTAGTTACACCGTTTACAGTAAAGGGGGGATAAGTGATGAACCAAAACGAAGCATATAACTTATGTTGTCAGTATCAGGGGAAGCGAGTAAGGATTACCGACAATCAAGGTAATACACATGTTGGACGTATTACAAAAGTAGATAATCGCCAGGTCTGGTTAATGCCAGATAATAATATGGGTGGGCATGGGATTGGTTTTTGGGGATTTGGTGCTCCAGGATTTGGATATGGAATTGCATTAGGCGCAATTACAGGCATTGCATTAGCTTCACTCTTTTTCTGGTAATTGTTTAAAGTAAAAGAGAGTCTTGTTGATTCGACATCAACAGGACCCTCTTTTTTGTGAAAATTTATTTGTTGTCATTTGTAAAGTAAATACCAATTGTTCCTCGACCTACATGTGCGCCAATTACTGCACCAATTGTTGTATATTCAATGGCTTTTGGTTTAAGTTGTTCTTCAATTACTGCTTTCACTTCGTACAATAATTCTTCATCATTACTATGTGAAAGACCAACCGTTTTATTTGTAAAATCGCCACCACGCTCTTTCATAAGTTCAATCATGCGTTTAATTGCCTTTTTAAAGCCACGTGTTTTTTCTAATGGTACGAGTTTACCGTCTTCCATATTTAAAATCGGTTTAATATTGAGTAATCCGCCTACAATGGCACTCGACTTAGAAACACGTCCGCCTTTAGCTAAATGATTCAAATCACCAACTGTAAATAGATGCTCCATAGATGATGCCATGTTTGTTAATGTTTGTACGGCTTCATCAAACCCAATCTCGAATTTTCTTAGTTTAACAGCCTCTCTTGCTACGAGACCTTGACCAAATGAGGCACACTTTGTATCAATAATTGCTAATTTTAAGTTAGGATAACTTTCAAGCAATTGATTTTTCGCCATAATAGCAGTTTGGCAAGTTCCAGAAAGTCCAGATGAAAAGGCAATATAAATCCCTTCCTCGCCTGATTTTGCTAACTCCTCAAATGCAGTTAAAAATATTTCTAATGAAACTTGTGATGTTTTTGGTAAATCACCTTCTGCAATAGCAGCATATACTTGATCCGTTGATATACCAATGATGTCATCATACTCATTTCCTTTAATTAGCACACGTAGTGGAAATAAATGAACATCTTCTTTTTCAAAAAAGTCTTTCGGTAAATCAGAACCACTATCAGTATAAATTCGCATAAACATCCCCCTTAATCCATTCAGTATTAATTTTATCGTGAATTTCTTAGTTGAACTAATTACAATTGTCATGTTTTTGAAATAATGTTTCTATCACTACCAAAAACCTTATAGTAATTAACTTCTATTATTCTTACAAAATATCCTGTATTTTTACGATAGTATTATTTAATATTATATGAAAAGGGGAAAAGGGGCAAAGATGATGAAGCGAACGGTAGTCAATCAAGTAACTGGAGAGCAAATTACATTTTTAGAAACAGCGCAAGAAACAAATGGAGAGCATCTTTTAATTGAAGTAGCATTACCACCTCAAGGAGATGGACCACCATTACATCTTCATGACGAGTTTGAAGAGGAATTTGAAGTAGTTTCTGGTAAGTTGACGGTGACTTTAGGAAAAGAGCAACATATTTTACAGCAAGGAGATCGACGCTTAGTCACATTAAATACTGTACATACATTTACGAATAATTATGATGAGCCAGTTGTATTCCGCGTCCGATTAACACCACCAAGCGAATTTGAACAGTCTGTGCGCATTCATTATGGCTTAATGGATGATGGACTTGTTGATGCAAAGGGAAATCCGAAAGATTTGGCACATACTGCACTAATCTTATCAATGCAAAATACTCTTGTAGCAGGAATTCCACTATGGATACAACGTAAACTATTCAAATTTATTGTCAATCGCGCACATAAGAAGAATCGTTATAAAGCGTTAGAAAAGTATACAGGAAAAGTTATTACTAAATAAATGATTTGATTTGTTTATAATCGGGAACAATAAATAACGAGAAGTCTAACGCAAAACATATTCTCGATAGATAAAAAATGCTCATAATTGTATCTTTATTACTCGTTAAATACATTATTTTTAATCACGTAATGTGAAGCAATTTGTATATATTTTAATCTTTTCACAATTGTGTTACACTACACTAAGGTAATAAATGATACAGGATGAGTAGGATTTTCTTTACTAGATGTCGATAGTAAAGGGAGCGCTTACACGATCACTGCAAATCTTAATATATATAAGGGAAGGTAAGTATGAGTAACAATCATATCAAATCAGACGTTATCTTAATCGGTGCCGGAATCATGAGTGCTACTTTAGGTACAATGCTTAAGGAATTAGCACCAGATTGGAAAATCACAGTTTTCGAAAATTTAGCAAAAGCTGGTGAAGAAAGCTCTCACGAATTAAACAATGCCGGAACAGGGCATGCCGCTTTATGTGAGCTTAACTATACAAGCGAAAAAAAAGACGGAACAATTGATATTACAAAAGCAATCAATGTAAATACTCAGTTCCAAGATTCATTACAATTTTGGTCATACCTTGTAAATAACAAGCATATTGAAAACCCACAAAATTTCATTATGCCTTTACCACACATGAGTATGGTACAAGGTGCTAAAAACGTTGCGTATCTTAAAAAACGTCATGCTGCAATGACAGCTAATCCATTATTTGAAGGAATGGAATTCTCTGATGATCCAGAAACACTAAAACAATGGATTCCACTTATTATGAATGACCGTCAATCAACTGAACCAATCGCGGCTACAAAAATTGATTCAGGTACAGACGTAAACTTCGGTGCGTTAACTCGTACATTAATTTCAAATTTAGAATCTCGTGACGCGGATGTGAACTACAACCACAACGTACGTGATGTTAAACGTTTAAAAGATGGTACTTGGGAAGTAAAAGTACATGATAAAGAAAGTGGTAAAGTAGAATATCACAATGCGAAGTTTATATTCTTAGGTGCTGGTGGTGGTAGCCTTGAGTTACTACAAAAATCAGGTATTCCTGAAAGTAAACATGTCGGTGGATTCCCGATTTCTGGTTTATTCTTAGTTTGTAAAAACGACGAAGTAATCGCACAACACCACGCAAAAGTATATGGGAAAGCGGCAGTTGGTGCACCACCAATGTCAGTACCTCACTTAGATACTCGTTATATTGATGGCAAAAAATCATTATTATTCGGACCATTTGCAGGCTTCTCTCCGAAGTTCTTAAAAACGGGTTCATATATGGATTTATTTGCGTCAATTAAGACACACAACTTATTTACACTACTTGCTTGTGGTGCAAAAAACATGGACTTAACATCTTATTTAGTAAGTCAATTAGTATTATCAAAAGAAAAACGCGTAGAAGAATTACGTCAATTTATTCCAACAGCAAAAAGCGAAGATTGGGATGTTACAATTGCTGGTCAACGTGTACAAGTAATTAAAGATACAAAAGCTGGTAAAGGTACATTACAATTTGGTACAGAAGTTATTACTGGACAAGACGGTTCAATCGCTGCATTACTTGGTGCATCTCCAGGTGCTTCAACAGCCGTTTCTGTTATGCTAAAAATAATTCCTAAATGTTTCCCTGAGGAAATGAAAGTTTGGGAACCTAAACTTAAGGAAATGATTCCTGGTTACGGTAAAAATTTAGTAGAAAACCCAGAATTACTTAAAGAAATTAAAGCGACAACTTCAGAAGCGTTAGGTCTACACAAAAACTAATTTTTATTATATAGAAGAACCTTTAATCACTCGTTGATTGAAGGTTCTTTTTTGTAGATAAGAACGTATAAATTTTCAATGAAATCTACATATGAAAAGACATAAAGTATGATAAAGGGTTATAGTAAGTAAAATTCCAGTAGGAGGATTCAAAAATGCAACTAGTAGATTATCACTCACCATTAGGCATTATTGAGATAAAGGGCAATAAATTAGGAATTTATTCTGTATTATTCGTAGAGCGTGAGCAAGTAAAATATATGAAAAAACCCGATACAGCTACTCCCTTACTAGAATGTTTCACACAGTTAGATGAATATTTTAAAGGGGAACGCTTTACGTTTTCGGTGCCGTTTATTTTTGAAGGTACTGTATTTCAACAAGCGGTGTGGCGAGCTTTGACAACCATTTCTTATGGGAAAACGGCATCCTACAAAGAAATTGCAATACTTGTAGGAAATGAAAAGGCAGTGCGTGCAGTAGGAACGACCAATGGAAAAAATTTAATAAGTATTATTGTTCCGTGTCACCGAATTATTGGCATAAACGGCAAATTAACCGGCTATGCAGGTGGCTTGTGGAGAAAAGAATGGCTATTAAATCATGAAAAAAGCAATGTAAAATAGCACTGCATTTTAATAAGCAGAGTTGCGGAAAATTTCTATATCTGGTGCATTGCTTTTCAAATACAAATGGGTGTATAAAAAGATTGAAAAATACTACTTTGTAGTGAATGCTTACGAAGCAGTTATTTTTTTGAGTGTAATTTATAAATGAGAGTAGTGGAAATCTGTTGAATGAACAACAATATGAAAAACTTTTAAATATTAATACATCAGGATTCCAATATGGATTCCCAAAACTCGTTCAATACCATCGTTATGAACCAACACCATATAGTGGCCTGGATCAATTATTCGAGGTTTATGAACTCCCTGAAAATCCGCATTTTCTTGATATTGGCTGCGGTAAAGGACGTGTACCGATTTATATTCATCATCGATTTGATATCCCAGCTACAGGAATTGAAATGGATCAAAAATTTTTTATTGAAGCCGAACATAATGCAGAGCACTATTTACAAAAGACAGGAAAAAAACATTCACCTTTGCAATTTATTAATGATTTAGCTGAAAATTACTGCATTACGGAAAATGACAATGTGTTTTTCTTCTTTAACCCCTTTTCTGTTCACGTATTTCGTGCGTTTGTGAACCATATTTTTGATTCCATTGAAAAATACCCTCGTATAGTGGATCTCCTACTCTATTATCCATCTCCACAATATATAGATTTTCTTCAAAATGAGCTGGTCTTACAATGCTATTTAGAAGTGAACTTGCTACATGAAAAAAATGAAAATGAACGTATTATCGTCTTTCGAATCTCCTAGCTGATGAATTAAATTTACAACATACTAATAAGTATTTGATTGTAAATTTAATTTACTCAGAATATACATAATTTACAGAAAAATCACACTAGACTAATAATAATGTATCTATTACAATACAGAAGTTGGAATAAATGAGAATAAATACTTTTATTTGTTTTATTCGGAAAATTTTAAATTTAGATTGTGGTAAGGGAATTAATTGAGTATAATTATCAGAAATATCAAACATTTCGAATTAGCAGGGGGACGCAATTATGGAAAAGCACAACAAAATGAAAAAATATGGATCTTTATTTATGGCTACGGCACTACTTACAGGTGCTTTAGCGGGGTGTAATTCAGATGACGATTCTAGTTCTTCAGGTTCAGGAAACTCAGTATCGGGTGATGAAATCAAAATCGGTGCAAACTTAGAGTTATCAGGAGCTGTTGCAACTTACGGGGCTTCTATTAATGACGGTGCGAAATTAGCAATTGAAGAGATTAATGCAGCGGGTGGCGTTGATGGTAAAAAAATTAAGTATATTCCAGTAGATAATAAATCAGAAACAGCAGAGGCAACTTCTGCGGCGATTCGTTTAGCAGAGCAAGAAAAAGTAGTAGCCATGTTAGCGCCAGCAACTTCAGGTAACTCGGTTGCAACTGTTCAACTTGCAAACAAACATAAAGTACCAATGGTAACAGGTTCAGGTACAGCACCAAACGTTACAGTAAACGATGATGGTTCAATCAATGAATATGCGTTCCGTACATGCTTCATTGATCCATTCCAAGGGACAGTAGCTGCAAACTTTGCATCAAATGAATTAGGTGCGAAAAATGTAGCCATTTATGCAGATAACGCATCAGATTATGCAAAAGGGTTAGCAAAATCATTTAAAGAAACGATTGAAGCAAACGGCGGGACTGTTGTAATTGAAGAAGCGTATGTTGCAAAAGATGTAGACTTCAAATCAACATTAACAAATATTAAAGGTAAAAATCCAGACTTCATCTTCATTCCAGGTTACTACGAAGAAGTTGGTCTAATTGTTAAGCAAGCACGTGATTTAGGTATTAATGTACCATTAATGGGTGCGGACGGTTGGGATTCCCCAACTTTAGTTGAGCTAGCAGGGGCAGATGCACTGAATAACACATTTATCACGAACCACTATTCATCTGAAGATCCAGATGCAACGATTCAAAAATTCGTGGAAGCATTTAAGGCAGAATATAATGAAGCACCAAATGCATTCCACGCTTTAGGTTATGATTCTATCTACTTTATCGTAGATGCAATCAAACGTGTCGATGGTGATATTACCGGTGAATCCATTCAAAAAGCTTTAGCTGCAACAAAAGATTTAAGCCTAATTACAGGTACATTCACAGTTGATGAAAACCACAACCCAGTAAAATCAGCTACGGTTTTAGAATTCGTAGATGGTAAACAACAGTTCAACTCTAAAGTTAATCCTTAATTTTTTATGAGTAAGGGGGGCGAACTAGCCCTCCTTTTTTTTAGTCGATAAGAAAAAGGATTAAACGATAGTAGACGAAAGAAGGAGTGAATGAGATGGAGTGGATACAGCAACTGGTTAATGGTATTTCACTTGGTAGTATTTATGCGTTAATCGCACTCGGCTATACGATGGTTTACGGCATTATTAAGCTGATTAACTTCGCACATGGTGATGTCTTTATGCTCGGTGCGTTTATTGGCTTTTATGCAATTGCACGTTGGGAAATGAATGTATTTTTAGCCCTTATTTTAGCGATGATTCTTTGTGCAGTAATCGGTGTGATTATAGAACGTGTTGCTTATAAACGTTTACGAAGTGCGACGCGTATTGCGGCGTTAATTACAGCAATCGGGGTTTCATTATTAATTGAATATACGGTAATTTTCTTCAGAGGACCTTCACCAAGTGTATATCCTGAAGTTATTTCAAAGAAAAACTTTGAAGTTTTTGGTGCACAAATTAGTATGCAAGCAATCTTAATTTTATCGATTTCTATTGTCTTAATGCTGTTATTACAATTCATTGTTCATAAAACAAAAATCGGTAAAGCAATGCGTGCAGTTTCGCATGATGCAGATGCAGCGCGCCTAATGGGCATTAACGTAGATAATACAATTTCTGCAACATTTGCTATTGGATCAGCATTAGCGGGTGCAGCGGGTGTTATCTTCGGTATTTATTACACGCGAATTGACCCATTAATGGGCGTTATGCCAGGGATCAAAGCATTTATCGCAGCCGTTCTTGGTGGGATTGGGATTATTCCAGGTGCAATGGTTGGCGGTTTGTTACTAGGTGTTGTAGAAACAGTTGTATCGGCACTAGGTTATTCATTATGGCGCGATGCAGCGGCATTCATTATTTTAATTTTGATACTAATATTACGTCCAGCGGGTATTTTCGGTAAAAATACGCGCGAGAAAGTGTAGGTGAACAGCATGAAAAAATCTAAAGTATTTTGGGGTTATATCATCTTAGCACTAGTTATTTATGCTGCCATTCAACTTTTTATTAATACGGGTGTCATCGGATATTACTATCAAAACATGTTAATTATGATGTGTATTAATATTATGCTAGCTGTTAGTTTACATGTTGTTATCGGAATTACGGGGCAATTCTCTATTGGGCATGCTGGATTTTTAGCTGTTGGTGCGTATATTTCAGCAATTTGTACAATGAAACTGGGAATGCCGTTCATTACAGCAATTTTAATCGGTGCTGTAGTTGCCGCACTTGCGGGTCTTTTAGTAGGTATTCCTTCATTAAGGCTAAAAGGAGATTATTTAGCGATTGCGACGTTAGGTTTTGCCGAAATCATTCGAATCCTTTTCGTCAATATTGATTACGCAGGTGGTGCAGCAGGACTTCAAGTAACACAACAATCGACATGGACTTACGCCTTCTTTGGTGTATTTATTACGATCTTAGTCATTTCTAACTTTACAAATTCGCGTCATGGCCGCGCATGTATTTCAATTCGAGAGGATGAAATTGCGGCGGACTCGATGGGGATTAATACAACCTATTATAAAGTACTTGCATTTGCGATTGGTTCTTTCTTTGCAGGTGTGGCAGGGGCCATTTATTCGCATAATATTTACTTAATTCAACCGACAGGCTTTGGATTCTTAAAATCATTTGATATTTTAATCTTTGTTGTATTAGGCGGTTTAGGAAGTCTTTCAGGTTCAGTAATTGCAGCCGTATTATTAACGATTGTATCGACGTACTTACAAGGATTCCCAGAAACACGTATGATTATTTACTCGTTAATTTTAATTTTAATTATGCTTTATCGACCAACAGGGCTATTAGGAACAAAAGAAATAACAGAATTCTTCAAGTTCGGTAAAAAAGGAGGTACGCGTGTATGAGTACGCTTCTTAAAGTAGAAAATTTAGGCATCCAATTCGGCGGATTAAAGGCTGTTCAAAGTGTCGAACTTTATATGAACCAAGGCGAGTTAATCGGCTTAATTGGTCCTAATGGTGCGGGGAAAACAACGACATTTAATATGTTAACAGGTGTATATGCCCCAACAGAAGGGACGATTCAGTTTGACGGGAAGTCAATTGGTGGTTTAGATCCATATAAAGTAACACGACAAGGGATTAGCCGTACTTTCCAAAACATCCGTTTATTTAAAGAACTTTCGGTACTGGATAATGTAAAAGTAGCCAACCACGGATTAGCGAAGCATAGTTTATTCTCAAGTATTTTACGACTCCCTAGCCACTTTGTGGGTGAAGCGAAAATGGAAGAGGAGTCATTGGCATTTTTAAAAATTTTTGGATTAGATGTCTATCGTGATGAGCTTGCCAAAAACTTACCTTATGGGATGCAACGTCGCTTAGAAATCGCACGCGCACTAGCTGCGGCTCCAAAGTTACTTCTTTTAGACGAACCAGCAGCGGGGATGAACCCGCAAGAAACAAAGGATTTAATGGAACTGATTGCGTTTATTCGTAAAGAGTTCGACTTAACAATTTTACTGATTGAACATGATATGAGTTTGGTTATGGGAATTTGTGAACGTATTTATGTACTGGATCACGGGCAATTAATTGCGGACGGGACACCAGAAGATATTCGTTCGAATCCAAAAGTAATTGAAGCATATCTTGGTGAGGAGGTTACAGAATAATATGCTAATAGTTAATGACATCGATGTATACTACGGCAATATCCAAGCATTAAAAGGAATCTCCTTAGAAGTTAATGAAGGTGAAATTGTAACGTTAATCGGAGCAAATGGTGCTGGGAAAAGTACATTATTAAAAACAATCTCAGGGTTACTGAAACCAAAGCGTGGTTCGATTGAATATTTAGGGTCGGCAATTGATGGCAAAGCTGCGCAATCAATCGTAAAAGCGGGAATTTCTCATGTACCTGAGGGGCGTCGTGTTTTCGCCAATATGACGGTAGAAGAAAACCTAGAATTAGGTGCCTATTTACGAAATGACCGGGATGGCATAAAAAAAGATATGGACCATGTGTATGAATTATTTCCACGTCTTTTTGAACGCCGCAAACAGCTTTCTGGTACTTTATCTGGCGGAGAACAGCAAATGCTCGCAATGGGGCGTGCATTGATGGCTAAGCCGAAATTGATTATAATGGATGAACCATCGATGGGTCTTGCCCCATTAATGGTAAAAAACATTTTCAATATTATCAAAATGGTCAATGGAGAAGGTACAACCGTATTGCTGGTCGAGCAAAATGCGAATATGGCGCTTTCGGTTGCACATCGCGCCTACGTTTTAGAAACAGGGAAAATTGTACTTTCTGGTTCAGCAAAAGAACTGCAAGAAAGTGATGAAGTAAAGGCTGCTTATTTAGGCGGACTATAAAAGAAAGGAGATTTCTTGTAAGTGAAAACTTATGAGAATCTCCTTTTTAGTTTAAGGGAGAGACGTTAATGCAATCGATTGAAAAATTAATTGAACAAATGCAATTGCAACCACATCCAGAAGGCGGGTTTTATCGTTCTTCGTTACGAGCAGAGGATTCGTTAACTTTAGCGCGTGGTGAGCGACCACTAGAAAAATACGATTTTTGGTTCCTCTGTTGAAATTGAAAATACATTTGGATTAGTTGGCTGTATGGTAGCACCAGGCTTTGACTTTGTCGACTTTGAATTGTTTACACAAAAGGAGTTACTCACAAAGTACCCACAGCATGAAGAAATTATTAAAAAAATGGCGTACAAGCAAATTTAAAAAGGTGTCCTTGTAAATTCGTTTACAAGGACACCTTTTTTCATTACAAAACAATGGCTTCTTCGTTTGGATATTTAAACTTTAGTGGGATTTTATGAAGCAATTGCTTTGAAATAGTCACAACTTCGAGCAGTTGTTGTTTTCATCGTTTATATTCCTCACCCTCTGCTGTTAAGAGGCTAAGCTGTACTTATTGCTTTGGTGTATAGTTCAGAAGTTTAAAGAGTTCGTTTAATTCTTTTTCTGTTAAATCGCGCCATTGTCCAACCTTTAAATTACCAATATGAATGTTCATAATACGAATGCGTTGTAGTCGCTTGACGGAATAACCGAGTGCAGCACACATACGACGAATTTGACGATTTAGCCCTTGTTCTAAAGTAATTTTAAATACTTGGGAAGAAATTTTTTCAACGCGACATGGCAATGTTTTTGTATCTAATATTTCTACCCCTGAGCGCATTTCATGAAGGAAATCTTCAGTAATCGGTTCATCTACTTGAACGATGTATTCCTTTTCATGATGATTTTCTGCACGTAAAATTTCGTTAACGATATCCCCGTCATTCGTTAACAGTAATAGTCCTTCTGAGTCTTTGTCGAGACGTCCAATATGGAAAATACGTAATGGATGATTCACGAAATCCACAACGTTTCCTGGAATATGCTGTTCGGTTGTACTCGTAATGCCAACGGGTTTGTTTAGTACAATGTAAACGAGTTGTTGCTCTCTTTGTACGAGTTTACCATCAACGTAAACCTCGTCGCCTTCTTTCACTTGACTACCATTTGTAGCAAGTACACCGTTAATAGTAATACGGCCTTCCTCTACCCACTTATCTGCACCGCGACGTGAGACGATGCCTGTTTCTGCTAAAAATTTATTTATACGCATAATTTTCTCACCTACTAATAGAATATCTTCAGTATACAATATTTCACGCATAAATTCGCTTTCCATCATTTTTAAATCACCATAGAAGTTTTACTAATTATAGTAAAATATAATAATATAAAAATTCAGAAAAATGAAGTTTTAAATTGTAATTAATAGATTTATCTGACAATATAGTAAGGGAGGATACCTTTTAGTAGGATACATTTTTCAGCTTGAATCAGTCACGACCTTATAAAAAAGGTATGGTCAAAATATTGATGCAAAGGGGAGCAATTTCAATGACGGGAGCAATTTCAACGATAGGAGTTTACCAAAATCCAAACACAGAGGGTGCAGTAGTAAACTTTAAGGAACGTTATGACAATTTTATCGGTGGCAAATGGACAGCACCTGTAAAAGGAGAGTATTTTGACAATGTAACGCCTGTAACGGGGAAAGTATTTACACAAGTGGCACGTTCGACTGAAGAGGATATTGAATTAGCGCTTGACGCAGCACATGCGGTAAAGGATGTTTGGGGGAAAACTTCCGCAACAGAGCGCAGTAATATTTTACTAAAAATCGCTGATCGTATGGAACAAAACTTAGAAATGTTAGCGGTTGCAGAAACATGGGACAACGGGAAGGCAGTTCGTGAAACATTAAACGCTGATTTACCGTTAGCAATTGATCATTTCCGCTATTTTGCAGGGGTATTACGTGCACAAGAAGGCGCACTAAGCCAAATTGATGACAACACAGTAGCGTACCATTTCCATGAGCCAATTGGTGTTGTTGGACAAATTATTCCGTGGAACTTCCCGCTACTAATGGCAGTTTGGAAGCTTGCACCAGCACTTGCAGCAGGAAACTGTGTTGTATTAAAGCCAGCGGAGCAAACACCTGCATCGATTCTAGTATTTGCTGAACTAGTGGAGGATTTATTACCACCAGGTGTATTAAACATTGTGAATGGCTTCGGCTTAGAAGCAGGAAAACCGTTAGCATCGAGTCCACGTATTGGGAAAATTGCCTTTACAGGGGAAACAACGACAGGGCGCTTAATTATGCAATATGCATCACAAAATTTAATTCCTGTAACGTTAGAGCTAGGCGGAAAATCACCGAACATTTTCTTTGAAGATATTATGGATGCAGATGATGCATTTTTAGATAAAGCAGTAGAAGGTTTTGTATTATTTGCACTGAATCAAGGGGAAGTTTGTACTTGTCCATCTCGGGCGCTAATTCAAGAATCAATTTACGACGAATTTATGGAACGCGTATTAAAACGTGTTGAAGCCATTCAAATTGGCAATCCGCTTGATCCAAATACGATGATGGGTGCGCAAGCCTCGTCTGAACAAATGGAAAAAATTCTCTCTTACTTACAAATCGGAAAAGAAGAAGGCGCTGAATGTCTAATTGGTGGCGAGGAAAATGACCTTGGTGGTGATTATGCTGAGGGCTACTACATTAAGCCAACTGTATTTAAAGGACATAATAAAATGCGCATTTTCCAAGAAGAAATTTTTGGTCCAGTTGTAGCGGTGACAACATTTAAAACGAAAGAAGAAGCACTAGAAATTGCCAATGACACATTATATGGTTTAGGTTCTGGTGTTTGGACGCGCGATATGAATACGGCGTATCGTTTCGGACGTGGTATTGAAGCGGGGCGTGTTTGGACAAACTGCTATCATGCCTACCCAGCACATGCGGCGTTCGGTGGCTATAAAATGAGTGGTATCGGACGTGAAAACCATAAAATGATGTTGAATCATTACCAACAAACGAAAAACTTATTAGTGAGCTACGACGAAAACCGCTTAGGCTTCTTCTAAGAGAGGAGGTGCTTGCCTTGGTTGAAAGAGTTGTTGCAACTGATGCAGCACTACAGTTAATGGAGAAGTTAAAGGCACGTCATGGTCCACTAATGTTTCATCAGTCTGGTGGTTGCTGTGATGGTTCCTCACCGATGTGTTACCCAGATGGGGATTTGATCGTAGGTAATCAGGATATCTTACTTGGGAATCTTGGTGGAAGTCCATTTTATATGCACAAAAACCAATACGATTATTGGAAACATACGCAAATTATTATTGATGTTGTCGATGGTCGTGGCGGGATGTTTTCGTTAGAGGGTGTGGAAGGGAAACGCTTTTTATCCCGTTCACGTGCCTTTACAAAAGAGGAACTTGAGCAGCTTCACCTATAAATTTAGAGCACGAAAAAGGGCTAGGCTTTTTCGTGCTTTTTTGTTGCTCTTTTTCATCGCAAAAATTTAGGCGTATAATAACTTTAAGAGCATGGGAAAATGGGTAAATTAACTTTAGCGCATCAATTCAACTAAATAGGAATAGATTTTTTCTTTTTTAGTGGGCGTTTCTATTCAAATACCATTTTCACGTGAAACATTTATTGGAATTCAATTAAACAATTTTATGAATTGGGTAGGAGTGATGAAAGTGAAAGAAACACAATTATGGATTAATGGTCGTTGGGAAAGCACAAAAGAAAGTACAGAACTTACATCACCATATACAGGAGAAATCCTTGCGAATGTAGCAAAGGCAACAACGACGGATGTAGAACGTGCGATTGAAGGCGCACATGAAGCATTTCAAACATTTAAAAATACAACAGCATATGAACGTGCTGAAATTTTATATAACGTCGTCGCAATTATGCGTGATCGTAAACAGGAACTTGCCGAAATTTTAGCTCTGGAAGCAGCAAAACCTCTTTCGGCTGGATTAGGAGAAATTGATCGTACGATTGCAACATATCAATTTGCCGCAGAGGCAGCGAAGCAAGTAACAGGAGAAACGATTCCGATGGATGCTGCACCTGGTGTTAGTGACCGTATTGGGTATACGAAGCGTATTCCGTTAGGCGTTGTTTCAGCGATTACACCGTTCAACTTCCCATTCAACTTAGTCGCGCACAAGTTAGGGCCAGCATTTGCAGTAGGGAATACCGTTGTATTAAAACCAGCAACACAAACACCACTTAGTTCACTGGTGATGGCTGAAATTTTTAAAGAAGCTGGTTTACCAGATGGCGCCCTTCAAATTGTCACAGGGAGCGGTAGTGAATTAAGTGACATGCTTGTTACACATCCGCTCGTGAAAAAAGTAACATTTACAGGGAGTGGTGCTGTCGGATTAAAATTGAAAGAAAAAGTAGGCTTACGCAAAATTACGTTAGAGCTTGGTTCGAATGCAGCTCTTATTGTAGAGCCAACGACACCGCTTGAGAAAATTATGAAACGTTGTGTTGGAGGTGCATTTGGTTTTGCGGGACAAGTGTGTATCTCACTTCAGCGCATTTATGTCCACCAATCGATTTATGATACATTTATAAAACGATTCACAGAAGAAACAAATCGTTTAGTTGTAGGTGATCCCATGGATGAAAAAACCGATGTCAGTGCGATGATTAATCCTGGTGAAGTAACGCGTATCAAAGCGTGGATTGAAGAAGCAAAAAAAGAAGGTGCGGTTGTTGCAACGGGTGCTGAATTTACAGAGCGCACATGTTCCCCAACTGTTATGACAAATGTAAAGCCTGATATGAAAATTGTTTGCGAAGAAACATTTGCACCAATTGTTTCGATTGTACCTTATGACACATTAGACGAAGCGATTAGCTATGTAAACGATTCACAGCTTGGATTAAATGCGGGAATTTACACGAATGTTTTAACAGATGCGATGAAAGCAGCAGAATTACTTGAAGCAGGCGCCGTTATTATTAATGATATTCCAACATTCCGTGTAGATAATATGCCGTATGGTGGCGTGAAAATGAGCGGCTACGGAAAAGAAGGCATTAAATATGCGATTGAAGAAATGACGGATTTAAAACTTATTACGATGAAGTTAAACTTTTAAACTAGCGAATCATAGTCCAAGATAGTAACATGAAAAGTAGATTAGAAAGGGGAATAAGGATGCAAAAAACCTTACCAATGAGTTTTTCGAGATCTATTCAAACACGATTAGTATTACCGCCAGATACGAACCACCACCAATCGATTTTTGGTGGGAAAGTTTTAGCATATATTGATGAAATTGCGGCGATTGCAGCGATGAAGCATTCTCAAGGAGAAGTCGTGACGGCTTCATTTGATTCTGTAGATTTTGTATCTCCAGCTTATGCGGGTGATATAATTGAGCTAGAAGCAGTTGTGACAGGGACTGGGCGTACTTCGATGGAAGTATATGTCCGAGTGGTCACACGCAATGTTAAAAACAGCACCAAAAAGTTAACGACGGAATCATTTGTTACGATGGTTGCCATTGACGATGAAGGAAAGCCAAGAGAAGTAGCAAGTATTGAGGCAGAGACCGATTTTGAACGCCATTTATTTGAAACAGGCCCACTTCGTCAAGAACATCGTAAAGCAAAACGTGCCTTATCGAAAAATCGAAGAGGATGAATAATAAGAGGGCTGTCCGCTAATAGGACAGCCCTCTTATAGTTTGAAAAAGGATTAATCATGTAGTTCATGAACTATTCGTAACAATGAATCTGAAGAAGTGGATACGAGACCTGTTGTATCGGTTAAAGCCGTAATTACAGACGAGATAGTATGAATATCTTCATTTGTATTTTCGTACTGTGTTTTAATCCCCGAAACGGCTTCAGCAATAGAAATGAATGAATCGGCTAAGCTTTTTTGCGTATCTACGCTCATTTTTACTTGTTCATCCACACTTACTACAGATTCGGACATTTGACTAATATTCAGTTCAGTCTCTTTAATTAAGTGCGAAACATTTTGTACAGCTGTTTTTGTTTCCTCGGCGAGTTTTCGTACCTCATCTGCCACTACGGCAAAGCCTTTACCGTGTTCACCTGCACGTGCTGCCTCAATCGATGCATTTAAGGCAAGTAAGTTTGTTTGATCAGCAATACCCGTTACAAGCCCTACAATTTCTGCAATTTTTTTAGAAGATTGACTTAGTGTATCCATCGAAGATTCCAATATACCAACACGATCTGAAATCGTCGTCATTAACGATGTTTGGGTGACTAAATGTGTGGTACCAGTCAATGATTTTTCTTCGGTCTCTGCAACTAATTGTAAACCTTGCTTTGTATTAATCGCAATTTCTTCGGATTGTCCAGCGATTTCTTGCAGGGATGCATTCGTTTGATCGCTAATGCCATTTAGCTCTTTTGCGGTAGTTTGAATGCGGTCAATTAATTTCATTTTAACCGTTTCATGCACTAAACGGATGCGTTCTTCTTCTTTTTCATAAGCTTCGATAACAAGCTGCTGTTCAAAGTTAATAATTTTTGAGAACGCATTAATCGCGCGGCTCATATCTCGAGCTGGCATATCAACCGTTTCGATAAACTCAATAAATGTCGTCATTAGCGACTGGAATGAGGCAAGATACCATTTTGATTTTAAACCGATGCGCACATGTGTGTGTGCAATATGTTTTCGTTCTTCAATATACGCAGAATCAATATGGCATTTAAAAATGTCTCCCAAATGTTTAGATAAAGTAATTTTTAATCGCTCAATTTGCGTTGTACTTTTTATAATTTGAACTAACTCCGTACTTAAACTGATGGCTCCATAAAACTGCTCTACCATAATCGGAATAAGTTCAACTGAGTAAGGCTCAAGTTGTTTAATAATCGCTAAGTCTTCAGTTGTTAATTTTAAAAGCTGTAATTGTTTATGAAGATCTGGATAATTTGAAATATCTAAGAAGACATCTTTAGAATACGCTGTGGGATCTAAAAATGGTTGATTTGTTGATTTTGTTGATTTAGAAAACCAAGTACCCATTACATTGCCTCGTTTCATCAATTTTTCACATATAGATATAGTACTATTTTTCGTTTGAATAATCAGTATTATTTCGATATAAAATTGTAAAAATGACGATATTTGTATTTTGTTTTTATGCGATGTATCATAGAAATAAGGATAAATAGATTATTTTCTAGTAAAGGACGTTGTGTAATGAAATTTCATAAAGGTCGATTAAAATTTGTATTACCATTAGCACTTGGGGTAGGAATTGCTTCTTATATTATGCTTGCCAATAATTATCAAGAAGTGCCTGATCGTGATCGTTTATTCATTGTCATTGGTGCGGCAGTTTTAACAGGAATTCTATCTTACTTCTTATTCCCTCAAAGCGGAGACAATCCTGATGATAGAGGACCTTACTAAATTCATACATAGTTTTAAAAATCTCGATTACTAAAATCGGGATTTTTTTATGGATTAGAAAGTTTACGTTTTTCAAGCAAGTCCACATAAAATAAGACATCATTTCGAACGATTTGGTGCAAAATATATTTTTAAATTTAATAATGAATCTTTTATAAACTGTATACGTATATAAATTAACGAAAATAAAGTGAGGATGATTTTAATGGAATCTAAATGGTCAAAAGTGATTATTCATGCAAGTGCATTTTTTGCCCCTTGTTTAGTGCCGATTCTATTTTTCTTAATAAGTTCTGATGATGAGGTAAAACGTACGTCGATTCAAGCGTTGCTATTCCAAATTGTATTTGGTATTTTAATTGCGATTGCAGGTATTTTATCGCTCCTTTTAGTGGGATTACCATTCTTATTAGTATTCTTAGCAATCTTCTGGATTGCCCCAATTATCGGGATTGTCAAAGCGTTATCAGATCAAAATTGGAATTACCCAATCGTTGGACGTTGGGTATAATGTGGCACGGAGCAGTGAAGTCTATTTATTAGGCTTTGCTGCTTTTTTTTTACTAAATTAAACTAGATAAAAGGTATTTTTAGGCGTTTTTTAGGGGAAAGGTTAATAGGAGCTATGATTTGCATTTCAATTTTTATGTATTGTATAGTTAAGTCAAAGATAGTCAAAGTCAGTTGTTTGTGAGGTGAGAGACAGCATGAGTAATATATCTGACATTATTGAAGGGTATTTGAAAGAAGTTATTGAATTAGATGGTCAAGGTCTTATTGAGATTAAGCGTAATGAACTCGCTAAGCAATTTTCATGTGCCCCGTCGCAAATCAATTACGTCATTAATACACGATTCACGACAGAGCATGGTTATTTTGTTGAAAGTAAGCGTGGCGGTGGTGGCTATATTCGAATTTTGCGCGTAACGATTCATTCGAAAAAAAATCTATTAGATGAGATGGAAAAACAAGTTGGAGAATCCATCGCGCAAATGAATGCAGAACGAATTATTTTCCGCCTTTTAGACGAAGATATACTAACTGAGCGTGAAGTAATAATTATGAAAGCAGCAATGGACCGAGCAACACTACAGCTCCCCTTACCATTACGTGATCAAATTAGGGCACGTATTATGCAAGCAATGTTAAAAACCATTTCTTTTGAAAAGTAGAGGTGTACTAAAGATGATTTGTGAACATTGTAAACAAAGACATGCGAATGTTACGGTGACACAAGTTCAAAATGGGCAAAAGTTCGAACGCCATTATTGCGAAGAATGTGCACAGCAATTTCATCCATTTCAATTTGAAACAAGTGAAGAGGCTGCTTCACTTCAACAGTTCGTTTCAAACTGGTTTAACTTTTTCCCTTCGACAACGAAGAAAGAAAGAACGGCTAATACGGAACGTGAAAATTTAACTTGCCCATCATGCGGCTTTACGTACCGTCACTTTTTAAAGCAAGGTAAATTTGGCTGCGAACATTGTTACGAAACATTTAGCACACAATTACCACCGTTACTTGAAAAAATTCAAGCAGGCACAAAGCATGTTGGATTTGTTGAAGAAGCACCATCAAAAGAAAAGGTTGAACAAAAAATAACGAAGCTTCGAGAACAAATAAAAGAAGCCATTCATGTAGAAAATTTTGAAGAGGCAGCGAAAATCCGGGATGAAATACGTATGCTAGAAAATAAAATTCATCAAACAGGGAGGGAACAAGCATGAACATCGAGCATTTTTTAACGAATGCCAATCCGCGCTGGATGCAAAGCGAAGACAGGTCAGATATTGTCATGAGCACACGCATTCGACTTGCTCGAAATATTGCAGGTGTTCGTTTCCCAATCAGTTTTACAGAAGAAGATGCGCATAGTATTGAAAATAGAATGATGAATGCACTTCTACAGATAGAAGATAATCCATATTATTTTTCATATTTTCCAATAAAGGATATGCCACTTTTGCAACGTCAAATTTTAGTAGAAAAGCATTTAATTAGTCCCAATTTAGCAAGCAGGAAAAAAATAGGGTCATTTTTTTTAACCGAAGATGAATCCGTTAGCATATTAGTAAATGAAGAAGATCACATTCGAATTCAATATTTAACAAATGGCATGAACTTACAAAGAGCGTATGAGGAAGCTCGAAAAGTGGACCGCTTTATTAGCAAACAAATCGAGTATGCCTATCAAGAACGCTATGGTTATTTAACAAGCTGCCCAACAAATGTTGGTACGGGTTTACGTGCATCAGTTATGCTCCATTTACCAATCCTCACCCTAACGAAACAAATGAATTCGTTAATTCAAATGATGACGCGATTAGGAATGGTCGTTCGGGGTATATATGGGGAAGGAAGTGAAAATTTAGGGAATGTTTACCAAATCTCTAACCAAATCACTTTAGGGAAATCAGAGCCTGAAATATTGCAGGAACTGAGTGATGTTGTAGAGCAAATTATTCAAAAAGAACAGCTTGCTCGAACAAAGTTACTTACTCGAGCCCCTTCAAATTTAGAGGATCGCTTAAGTCGATCACTCGGAACATTAAAATATGCAAAAATTTTATCAAGTGAAGAAGCAGCAAGCTGTTTATCCAATGTACGCCTTGGGGTAAGTTTAGAGTTACTAGAACCGATTTCTCAAAATCAGCTCAATGAATGTATGCTGCTCATGCAGCCTGGATTTATACAGCAATTTGCTGGTACTACACTGCAACCAGCAGAGCGCGATATGTATCGTGCAAAACTTTTACAAGATAAGTTAAATGAATCCAATGAAACGGTAAACAATGGGGATAAGGGAGAGGATTACTAATGATGTTTAATCGATTTACTCAACGTGCACAAAAGGTGTTACAACTCGCACAAGAAGAGGCAATTCGCCTGAAGCATAAAGAAATTGGCACAGAACATATTTTACTTGGTTTAATTCGTGAAGGCGGCGGAATCGCAGCTAAAGCACTAGAAGCGATTAATATTAGCCCACAAATGATTGAATCGGGTATTGAAGAGCTTGTTGGTAAAGGGACAGAAGAAGTCGGTCCAATTGTTCATTACACACCACGAGCAAAAAAAGTAATCGAACTTTCATTAGATGAATCACGTAAACTAGGGCATGCTTATGTCGGTACAGAACATATACTACTTGCGTTAATTCGTGAAGGTGAAGGCGTAGCAGCACGTGTATTAGCGAATACAGGTGTTAGCATTAATAAAGCACGCCAACAAGTATTGCTATTATTAGGAAATAATGATAATAATCCAAACAGTACGGCCTCAATGAATCAAACGGTAAATACACCAACACTAGACAGCTTAGCACGTGATTTAACAGCGGTAGCCCGTGAAGGTTCATTAGACCCTGTAATCGGTCGTTCAAAAGAAATTACACGGGTTGTGGAAGTATTATCACGTCGTACAAAAAATAACCCTGTATTGATCGGGGAGCCAGGTGTTGGTAAAACAGCAATTGCAGAAGGGTTAGCCCAACAAATCATTAACAATGAAGTACCTGAAACTCTACGTGATAAACGCGTTATGACCCTTGATATGGGTACGGTTGTAGCTGGAACAAAATACCGAGGTGAATTCGAAGACCGCCTGAAAAAAGTGATGGATGAAATTCGCCAAGCAGGGAATATTATTTTATTCATTGATGAACTTCATACATTAATTGGTGCAGGTGGAGCTGAGGGTGCAATTGATGCATCGAATATTTTAAAACCGTCATTAGCACGCGGTGAATTACAGTGTATCGGTGCTACAACTTTAGATGAATACCGTAAATATATCGAAAAAGATGCCGCGTTAGAGCGTCGTTTCCAACCGATTCAAGTAGATGAGCCAACTGTAGATGAGACGATTCAAATTATTAAAGGCTTACGTGACCGTTATGAAGCACATCACCGTGTGAAAATTTCAGATGAAGCGGTAGAAGCGGCAGCAAAATTATCAGACCGTTATATTTCAGACCGTTTCTTACCAGATAAAGCGATTGATTTAATCGATGAGGCGGGCTCAAAAGTACGCTTACGTTCTTACACAGTACCACCAAATTTAAAAGAGTTAGAAGATAAATTAGAAGGTATCAAATCTGAAAAGAATGCAGCGGTTTCAAGTCAGGAATTTGAAAAAGCAGCAGCCTTACGTGATTCAGAACAAAAATTAAAAACTGAGCTAGAACAGCTGAAAAAAGAGTGGAAAGAAAAGCAAGGAAAGGAAGAATCTACAGTATGTGTAGATGACATCGCACAAGTTGTCGCAATGTGGACGGGAATTCCTGTTTCTAAAATTGCACAAGAAGAGTCAGCGAAACTATTACAACTTGAAACAGAATTACACAAACGTGTTGTTGGTCAAGGTGAAGCAGTCGAAGCAATCTCTCGTGCAATCCGTCGTGCGCGTGCGGGACTAAAAGATCCAAAACGTCCGATTGGTTCATTTATTTTCCTTGGTCCAACAGGGGTTGGTAAAACAGAGCTTGCTCGAGCGCTAGCAGAAGTCATGTTTGGCGATGAAGAAGCCATGATCCGCGTTGACATGTCAGAGTACATGGAAAAACATTCGACTTCCCGTTTAGTAGGTTCACCTCCAGGCTATGTAGGCTTTGATGATGGTGGTCAATTAACAGAAAAAGTTCGTCGCAAACCATACTCAGTGGTTCTGTTAGATGAAATTGAAAAAGCACATCCAGATGTGTTCAATATTCTCTTACAAGTATTAGAAGACGGGCGTTTAACAGATTCAAAAGGGCGCGTTGTCGACTTCCGTAATACGGTCGTAATTATGACATCAAATGTTGGTGCAGATGCACTTAAATTCCAAAAGCATGTTGGTTTTGGTGCAGGCGATGCAGCTTCAAAAAATAAGAACATGAAGAGTACGATGTTAGAAGAGTTGAAAAAAGCATTCCGTCCAGAGTTCTTAAACCGTATCGATGAAATGATTGTGTTCCATTCATTAGAAAAAGAGCACTTAAAGGAAATCGTTTCATTGATGGTGGGCTCTCTAACAAAACGCTTAAAAGAACAAGATATTGAGCTGAAATTAACAGATACAGCCCTTGAAAAAATTGCGGATGAAGGCTACGATCCACAATACGGAGCACGTCCATTACGTCGTTCGCTGCAAAAGCACGTGGAAGATCGTTTATCAGAAGAGCTATTAAAAGGCACATTGGATAAATCACGAACAGTAGTCCTTGATTATGTAAATGATGAGTTCATCGTTCGTACAGAAGAAAAGATACTACAAAACTAATCAAAAATATGCGAGGTGGGACATTTCCTACCTCGTTTTTTCATGCGTAAAAAGAAATTTTAGGTGGAATAGTATGTGTTTTTAGTCGTTTCCTGTACAATAATAGGAACAAACATTCGAAGGGGTTAACGAAATGGCGAAGAAAAAATCGAAGTTTATGTGTAGTAGCTGTGGCTATGAAGCGGCAAAATGGATGGGGCGCTGTCCAGGCTGTGGCGAATGGAATACGATGAATGAAGAAATAGAAATCATTTCAAAGGGAGTTCGCGGAGCATTCCAACATTCTACAACGACAACAAAGGCGACACCAATTATTAATGTGGAAGTGCAAGAGGAAACACGTATTGTTACGCAAATGGGTGAATTTAACCGTGTACTTGGTGGTGGGATTGTACCAGGTTCACTTGTGTTAATTGGTGGGGATCCTGGGATTGGGAAATCGACATTACTTTTACAGATTTCTGCGCTTTTATCAAACCAAGGAAAACGAGTCCTCTATATTTCAGGGGAGGAATCAGTACGCCAAACAAAGTTACGCGCGGAACGTTTAGGCGTGAAATCTCCGGAGCTTTACATATACTCTGAAACGAATTTAGAGTTTTTAAATCAAACAATTGAAGAAGTTCAACCGAAATTTGTGATTGTCGATTCCATTCAAACTGTTCATCACCCAGAAGTCACAAGTGCACCAGGAAGTGTGTCACAAGTGCGTGAATGTACCGCAGAATTAATGCGCATTGCGAAAACGAAAAACATTGCGATTTTCTTAGTTGGTCACGTAACAAAAGAAGGGCAAATTGCAGGTCCGCGTATTTTAGAACATATGGTGGATACCGTGCTTTATTTTGAAGGCGAGCGTCATCATAATCACCGTATTTTAAGAAGTCAAAAAAACCGTTTTGGTTCAACAAATGAAATTGCGATTTTTGAAATGCTACAAGGTGGATTGAAAGAAGTATTAAATCCGTCTGAGCTATTTTTACAGGAGCGTTCACAAGGGGCACCTGGCTCAACGGTTGTAGCATCCATGGAAGGAACACGTCCAATTCTAGTAGAAATCCAATCTCTTGTGACACCAACCAGTTTTAATTATCCAAAGCGTATGGCAACAGGAGTCGATCAAAACCGTGTGCAATTGTTAATGGCTGTGCTTGAAAAACGTATGGGAATGATGCTACAAGCGCAAGATGCTTATATTAAAGTTGCAGGCGGTGTGAAATTAGATGAACCTGCCATTGATTTAGCGGTGTTAACGAGCATTGTTTCAAGCTTTAAAGACCAGGCTGTTCGTCCGACGGATTGTTTTATTGGTGAGGTTGGTTTAACGGGAGAGGTACGCCGTGTATCGCGTATTGAACAACGTGTACAAGAAGCAGCAAAATTAGGGTTTAAGCGTGCGATTATTCCTGCGTCAAATATCGGAGGATGGGATTTCCCTGAAGGAATTCAAATCGTTGGTGTCGAAACAATTAGTGATGCTTTACGATCTTCATTTCAAGATTTATAACAATAAATAAGCTGTCCGGAAAATCCTTTCGGGACAGCTCATTTGCGACGAGAATGATGAGAATTTATGCTAACCACCGCCTTAAGCGGATAATATCTTAAATTAATTTTTTACTGTTGAACATTTCTTTTCAAAGGCTTCTTTTGTAAAAATACCAAAGGGCTTTCCAATTGGTAAGAATGTAAAGTCTAAGTGTTTGTTTAATACGTTGCACCTGCACCGTAAAGTGACAGAAGCGCAATAATTAATTCAGAGTATGCGGCAAGTAAATGCATACCATGTGCCAAGATTCCAAATGAACTTAGCGATAAACCGATGAATAAAAAATCAATCATCAAGAAAATGAAGAATAAAACTTTATTCGTTTCTGCTGCGCCAATCGTCATAAATAGGGTAAAGATTAAGTACCCTAAATACACAACACCTTTTAGATGAGTTCAAAACGTATTCTCCTATCTTGCGATTCATTTTTCTGTTATATGTGGATAATATACTAAAATAACCAACCGAACTATAGGATGATATAATTCGGAAGGAACTCTGTCATTACTGTAAAGATATGATGTAAATTTAACAAAAAAATTTATGTGACGATAGGAATATTTTTAGAGGGAATTTTATTGAAATAGCATATTTTATTCTAATACAGTTAAAATCGCTGTTTTTGTTTGCGATGTAAGCTTGAGGTTTGTGCGTCGCATGAATTGCATATTGGATGTATAATTAATCATAGGAGGTGATGTGTATGTTAAAGAGAGTAATTCAAGTAGCATTCTTATTTATCGGGGGAGCATTAGGTCTCATTTTCTTACCGCCATTATACGAATTTATGAATTTATCAACCCATCCATGGCTTAATAATCCATATTTTAGCGTTGTAATAGGTGCTGCTTTATTGTTTGTTTTATCGTTTGCATTATCGGACTATTTTGTAAAACTAATTAATTGGTTAGAAGAAGTGTTATTTAAACTTCCTGCCGCCGATTTATTATTTGGTACATTCGGTTTAATTGTTGGGCTTAGTGTAGCGACGTTAGCAAGTGTAGCGATTAACCAAATGAATATCCCCGTTGTGACTGCTGTTGTACCGGCAATTTTATCAATCGTGTTAGGTTATTTAGGATTCCGATTAGGGTTTAGTAAGCGTGATGAACTACTTCAAATATTTTCGGGAAAATCTACTTCCAAAAAGCGTTTAACGGACGTAGTAGGGAAAGATACATCTGAGCACCATAAATTACTTGATACGAGCGTTATTATTGATGGGCGTATTGCAGATATTTCGGCAACCGGTTTTGTAGAAGGTATTCTGGTAGTTCCACAATTTGTGTTAACTGAATTACAGCATATTGCGGATTCTTCGGATACATTAAAGCGTACACGTGGTCGCAGAGGGTTAGATATTTTAAAACGCCTGCAAGATGAACGCGCATCAAAAGTGTTAATTACGGAAATTGATTTTGAGGATGTTGCAGAAGTCGATTTAAAATTAGTGCGTTTAGCGAAAAAAATGGATGCACAAATTTTAACGAATGACTTTAACTTAAATAAAGTTTGTGAATTACACCGTGTTCAAGTATTGAACATTAATGATTTAGCGAATGCTGTGAAGCCTGTCGTGATTCCAGGAGAAGACATGCAAGTTGTCGTGATTAAAGATGGGAAAGAGCATAATCAAGGCGTAGCCTATTTAGATGACGGTACGATGATCGTTGTAGAAGGTGGCCGTAGCTATATCGGTCAGGCAATTACTGTGACCGTAACAAGTGTGCTGCAAACATCGGCAGGTCGCATGATTTTTGCGAAGCCAAAAGAAGGTTAGGAAGTGAACCATTTTGCATTATGAAGTCGTTTTGCCGGCAGCAGGTAGCGGAAAGCGTATGGGTGCTGGGCAAAATAAATTATTTTTACTGTTAGCACAAAAACCAATTTTAATGCATACCTTACTGGTTTTTGAACAAGATGAAAATTGTACAGGCATTTGGTTAGCCGTTAAAGATGAAGAACGTCCTTATATCGAATCTTTAATACAACAGTATCAAATCTCAAAAGTAAAAGGATTGCCTACAGGTGGTGCCGAGCGTCAGCATTCCGTACATTCTTGTATTAAAGAAATGAACGCCGTAGAAGTTGTACTCGTTCATGATGCAGCACGTCCGTTTATAACGGTACCGACAATTTCAGAACTTACGAAAGTAGCTTATGAAAAAGGTGCGGCTATTGCGGGTGTTCGAGCAAAGGATACGATGAAAATTGTGCATAATGGACTGATTAAAGAAACCGTTGATCGTGATTCGTTATGGATGATTCAAACACCACAAGCGTTCCGATTCGACTTATTAGCAGAAGCTGAGGACGTTGCTGAAAAAGTAGGTTTTCTAGGAACCGACGAAGCAATGCTAGTCGAACGTTTAGGATATGATATTCACATGGTTGAAAGCAGCTACGAAAATGTCAAAATGACGACACAAGAAGATTTAATTTTTGGTGAAGCCATTTTAAACCGACGCCAAACAATCATCTAAATGAAAATGCCTTGAAAAATGTTAAAGTTTTTCAAGGCATTTTTATTAGAAGTTGATTATACTAAGAATAACTAGATTAACAAAAGGTAGGTGAAGGCTAGTTTACCTGTTAAGGGTAGCTAGTGAATTATAATGTTTCGAATTGGACAAGGCTTTGACGTTCATGAATTTGCAGAAGGACGTCCACTAATTTTAGGTGGAATTACAATCCCGCATGAGCGCGGACTTTTAGGACACTCAGATGCGGATGTATTATTACATACCGTTACAGACGCTGCATTAGGCGCAATTGGTGAAGGTGACATTGGTCGTCACTTCCCAGATACAGATCCAGAATGGAAAGATGCGGATTCAGCGAAGTTACTTGCATACATTTGGAAAATGGTTGAAGCACGCGGCTATAAATTAGGTAATGTGGATTGCACAATTATGGCCCAACGTCCGAAGATGGCACCGTATATTGAGGCAATGCGCAATCGTATCGCTGAATTATTAAATGCAGACCCATCACAAGTGAATGTGAAGGCAACAACAACTGAAAAACTGGGCTTTGTTGGTCGTGAAGAAGGGATTGCCTCAATGGCAACAATTCTTTTAGTAAAAGCCTAATTTGTTCGGCGTGTGTCAAATTTCGGCACACGCCACTTTTATTTAATAACTGCAAGTGGTAAAATGAACGGAGTTAAAAGGGGTCGAGTATACTTGACACTTAAATTTAGGAGGCAATATTATGACGAAACCAGTTCGCGTTCGTTATGCACCATCGCCAACAGGTTTTTTACACATTGGTGGCGCACGTACAGCTTTATTCAACTATTTATATGCAAAACATCACAACGGTACTTTCGTAGTACGCATTGAAGATACAGATATCGAACGTAACGTAGAGGGCGGCGAAGCTTCTCAATTAGATAACTTACGCTGGTTAGGAATTATTCCAGATGAATCGATTGATATCGGTGGTCCATATGCACCTTACCGTCAAATGGAACGTTTAGATATTTATAAAGAGCACGCTGAAAAAATGTTAGAACAAGGGCACGCTTATAAATGTTTCTGTTCTTCAGAAGAATTAGAAGCATCTCGTGAAGCACAAAAAGCTCGAGGCGTAGCAGCACCAACTTATGATGGTAAATGCCGTCACTTAACTGCAGAAGAAGTAGCTGAAAAAGAAGCTGCTGGTATCCCGCACACAATTCGTATGCGTGTTCCAGAAAATGTTACTTATAGCTTTACTGACTTAGTACGCGGTGATGTATCATTCGAATCAAAAGACGTTGGTGACTGGGTACTTGTTAAAGCAAATGGTATCCCTACTTACAACTATGCCGTAGTATTAGATGACCATTTCATGGAAATGACACATGTATTCCGTGGGGAAGAGCATTTATCAAATACACCAAAACAAATGATGGTATTCGACGCATTTGGTTGGGAATATCCACGCTTTGGTCATATGACATTAATCGTTAATGAAGACCGCAAAAAATTATCGAAACGTGACGAATCGATTATTCAATTCGTAGCGCAATATAAAGATCTTGGTTATTTACCAGAAGCAATGTTCAACTTCTTCGGGTTACTTGGCTGGTCTCCTGAAGGTGAAGAAGAGATTTTCTCACATGACGAGTTCGTTAAGTTATTTGATGAAAAACGTTTATCAAAATCACCATCAATGTTTGATAAAACAAAGCTTACTTGGATGAACAACCAATATATCAAAAAATTATCACCTGAAGATGTAGTAGCTCTAGCTTTACCACATTTACAAAAAGCAGGATTACTCCCTGCAGAATTAACAGCAGAACAACATGCATGGGTTTCTGAATTAATCAGCCTTTTCCACGAGCAAATGAGCTTCGGTGCTGAAATCGTTGAACTTACTGCCCAATTCTTCAATGATGAAGTTTCATATGATGAAGAAGCAAAAGAAGTGTTAGCTGGTGAAACAGTACCTCAAGTTATGGCTGCATTTAAAGTACAATTAGAAAACTTAGAGTCATTTGATGCTGCTTCAATTAAAGCGGCGATTAAAGCGGTTCAAAAGGAAACAGGCGTAAAAGGTAAAAACTTATTTATGCCAATTCGTGTAGCTATCATGGGTGAAATGCACGGCCCAGAATTACCAAACTCAATTTCTTTAATTGGTAAAGCAAAAGCAATCGCTCGCGTAGAGCAATTTGCAAACTAATAGCCAAATAAATTGATTTTTCAGAAATTAACTGTAAAATGAATATACATTGTATATAGCGGAAATCACGTTGAGAAGGAGAAGTACGTGGCGCATACCTATTAGAGAGGATCATCATCGTCTGAAAGTGATCTAGGTCAAGGCAAAGCAGAAATGCACCTTTGAGTATTTAATTGAAATTTTAAGTAGGTTAAATCGACTTGTCCTCGTTAACGGACTCTTTAAGCGGAAGGGGTCTATCGTACTTCTTCAACCAGAGTGGAACCGCGCTAATATGCGTCTCTGTCACTAATTTTAGTGATGGGGGCGTTTTTTATTTTTGATGAAATAGAAAAATAATTGAACAATTTCAAAAGGAAATGACAAGTTTAAAAAAGGAGCAATTACAATGAGCATTCAAATTTTCAACTCATTATCGAGACAAAAAGAGCCCTTCGTTCCAATAGAAGAAGGAAAGGTGAAAATGTATGTATGTGGACCTACTGTTTACAATTACATTCATATTGGGAACTCACGCCCTGTTATCGTTTATGATACAGTACGCCGTTATTTACAATACGCGGGTTACGAAGTCAAATTCGTTTCGAACTTCACAGACGTAGATGATAAAATTATTAAAGCAGCAAATGAGTTAGGTGAAGAAACGTCGGCATTAACAGATCGTTTCATTGCAGCTTACTTTGAGGATATTACAGCTTTAGGATGCAAAAAAGCCGATGCACATCCACGCGTTACAGAACATATGGATGATATTATCGAATTTATTCAAGTGCTAATCGACAAAGGATATGCATATGAATCACAAGGCGATGTTTACTACCGTACACGTAAATTCAATGGATACGGCAAATTAAGTCATCAATCGATTGATGATTTAAAGGTAGGGGCACGTATTGAAGCGGGTGAGAAAAAAGAAGATCCGTTAGATTTCGCATTATGGAAAGCAGCAAAACCAGGTGAAGTAAAATGGGCTACTTCATGGGGAGAAGGGCGTCCAGGCTGGCATATTGAATGTTCAGTAATGGCACGTGAACATTTAGGGGATACAATTGATATTCACGCAGGCGGTCAAGATTTAACATTCCCTCACCATGAAAACGAAATTGCGCAATCTGAAGCACATAATGATAAAACATTCGCGCGTTATTGGATGCATAACGGGTATATCAATATCGACAACGAAAAAATGTCGAAATCACTAGGTAACTTTATTTTAGTGCATGATATTCGTCAGCAAATCGATCCGCAAGTATTACGCTTCTTCATGCTTTCTGTCCATTACCGTCATCCAATTAACTTTGCGCAAGATCTAGTAGAAGCAGCAAAAAATGGTCTAGACCGAATTCGTACTTCTTACGCCAATGTCGAACACCGTATCGTATCATCTGCTGGATTAGCTGAAGGTAGTGCAGAATGGTTAGAAAAAATTGCGCAAATCAAAGTTGATTTTGAAGAGGCGATGAATGACGACTTCAATACAGCGAATGCCATTTCAGCATTGTTTGAATTATCACGTATTGCAAATGTTTATTTAAACGAAGCAAATACGGACAAAGAAGTATTACAAGCCATTTTAAATACGTTTGATGTAATCGGAAATGTATTAGGGATTCAAGCGAAAGTCGAAGCTGGCTTACTTGATGAAGAGATTGAAGCGTTAATTGAAGAGCGAATTGCTGCACGCAAAAACCGTGATTTCGCACGTTCAGATGAAATTCGTGACCAGCTATTAAGCATGGATATCGTTTTAGAAGATACTCGTCAAGGAACACGTTGGAAACGAGGACAATAAATGCAAAATTTAACACCACATGATGTAATACAGATTAATGCATTAGCACTTGCCTATATGGGCGATGCGGTACTTGAGCAAAGAATTCGTGAACATTTAATTTTATCAGGAAGAGCGAAGCCGAATACACTTCATAAAGAAGCGACAAGCTACGTTTCAGCGAAGGCACAGTCGATGATTGTGCATCGCATGATGGATGAAAATTTTTTGACAGAGGAAGAACTTGCTACATTCCGCAGAGGTCGAAATGCGAAGTCAGGCTCAGTCCCTAAAAATACAGATGTACGCACGTATCGAAATAGTTCAGGTTTTGAGGCGGTGTTAGGTAGTCTCTTTTTAATCGGGGAACAAGGTCGTGCAGATGAAATAATTGACTACGCAATACAAATCGTAGAACAGTCAAAAGGAGTGTCATAAAATGGCCGAAAGAACACAACGCGATCGTAAACAACAAGGTCGAAAATTCCAAGAGCGTAAAACGCATGAAATAAAACCTCAGCCACAGGTGGAGCAAGTGGAACAATCAGAGGAAACTACGAATGAAATGATTGCTGGTAAAAATCCAGTATTAGAAGCATTACGTGCAGGACGAGAAATCAATAAACTTTGGATTGCAGAAGGTGTAAAAAAATCAGGGGTCCAAGAGTTAATTGATTTAGCTAAAGAGCGCGGGGTACTTGTTCAGTTCGTACCGAAGCAAAAAATTGATAAATTAGCTGATAATCACCAAGGAATTGTAGCAGCAGTAGCGGCTTATGATTATGCAGAGCTAGATGATTTATTTAATGTAGCACAAGCAAAAAATGAAGATCCGTTTTTTATTATTTTAGATGAATTAGAAGATCCACATAATTTAGGTTCAATTATGCGTACAGCAGATGCCATTGGTGTGCACGGCATTATTATTCCAAAGCGTCGCGCGGTTGGCTTAACGGCGGTTGTTGCAAAAGCATCAACAGGTGCCATTGAACACGTGCCAGTTGTACGTGTGACGAATTTAGCACAAACGGTTGATGAATTAAAAGAGCGTGGTGTATGGATTGCGGGGACGGATGCAAAAGGTTCTCAGGATTATCGCAAAATGGATGCAACATTACCGCTTGCATTAATTATTGGTAGTGAAGGTAAAGGGATGAGTCGTCTATTAAAAGATAAATGTGATTTCTTATATAACTTACCGATGATTGGTCATGTTACATCATTGAACGCTTCAGTAGCAGCAGCGTTACTAATGTACGAAGTGTACCGTAAACGCCAAGAAGCTAACGGATGAGGTTATGCAAAATATTTTGCTAGTAGACGGCTACAATATGATTGGTGCGTGGAGCGAGCTTCGTCCATTGCGCGAACCACATTTCGAGGATGCGCGAGATCGCTTAATCGAAAGAATGGCCGAATATAAAGCACATACAGGGTGGCGCGTCATTGTTGTTTTTGACGCGCATCTTGTGCCAGGTACAGAGCAACTTTATATTCAACATGCGGTGGAAGTTATTTATACACGCAAAAATGAAATAGCAGACGAACGTATTGAAAAATTATCGACCGAATTAAAGGGACGAAAGGTTCAAATTTATGTAGCTACTTCAGATATGACCGAGCAAAATGTTGTATTTGGTCATGGTGCATTGCGTAAATCAGCGCGCGAGCTTGAAATCGAAATGCAAATTATTCAATCAAAAATTTCCTCAAAAGTGAAAGAAGCAAAAGACGAAAAGCCTGCCTCAAGGATAAAGTTATCTAAAGAGGTGGAGTTGCAATTTGAAAAGTGGCGAAGAGGGCTCAAATAATAATTTGCCCGTTATTTCCAATTAAGTTATACTGTTCCTAATGATTCTGGCGTAGCTGAGGTGATTTTCATTGCTTAAAAGTGAGAAGATACAAGTCATACAGCAGTTTGAAAGTTTAACAGATGAAGAACTTGTGGAGCAAGTGCATCAAGGCAATGCGGATGCGTTGGATTTTTTGATTTCAAAATATCGACTCTTTGTTAAAGCAAAAGCGAGATCCTATTTTTTAATCGGTGCGGATAAAGAAGATATCATCCAAGAAGGCATGATTGGTTTGTATAAAGCCATACGTGATTTTAAAGAGGATAAGCTTGCTTCATTCCGTGCGTTTGCGGAATTATGTATTACAAGACAGATTATTACAGCCATTAAAACAGCAACACGTCAAAAGCACATCCCACTTAATTCGTATGTTTCGTTAGATAAACCAATTTATGATGAAGAATCGGAACGTACGCTCATGGATGTCATTACAAGTCCGGTCTCAGATGATCCGGAATATTTGATGATTAATCGTGAAGACTACATCCATCTTGAAAAAAAGATGGGGGAAGTGTTGAGTGAGCTAGAACAACAGGTATTAATTCGCTATTTAGAAGGACAATCCTATAACGAAATTTCAAAAGAACTCAATCGTCACGTGAAATCAATAGACAATGCTTTGCAGCGTGTAAAGCGAAAATTAGAGCGTCACATTGAATTAAAAGAAATGACGTAAACACTGTTACCCTTTATTGACAGTAAGAAAATTAGGTGTTAGTCTTGAAATGATAAAGTGCCGAAAAGGTGATAATCAATGGCTAAAAAAGTCGTTTTAAGTTGCGAAAAATGCGGTTCAAGAAACTATAATGTCCCTCAAAAACAAGGTACAACAGAACGTCTTGAATTAAAGAAATTTTGTTCGCATTGCAATGAACATACAATGCATAAACAAACGTTATAAATGAAACATAGATAAACATGTTGTACGGAGGTTAGGTAAAGATGAGTAAAGTATCAAACTTTTTACATGAAGTCGGCTCGGAAATGCGTAAAACAAGTTGGCCAAAAAGTAAAGAGCTAACGAAGTATACGGTAGTAGTTGTTTCAACAGTTATCGTGATGGCGTTATTCTTTACAGTAGTAGATTTAGGAGTATCAGAATTATTCCGCTGGTTCTTGTCTTTATAAGTTGTATCATGTTAATATTTCGAAATAGCCCGTCCATGCCATATAACGGGTTTTTTCATTTGTTTTAAAATTTATAGTTTGTTCGCTTGAAGAAATAGATGCAATAATTTTTGTGAATAGGGAATAAAAAACCTAACACAATCAATGTAAAGGAGGGACGGACGATTTAGTCCTACCTATATGGAAAAAAATTGGTATGTAGTTCATACGTATTCAGGTTACGAAAACCGAGTGAAAGCAAATCTTGAAAAACGCGTTGAGACAATGGGGATGCAAGATAAAATTTTCCGTGTTATCGTTGCAGAACATGAAGAAATCGATGTAAAAGAAGACGGTAAGAAAAAAGTGGTAATGCGTAAAGTATTCCCAGGTTACGTTTTAGTCGAATTAATTATGACAGACGATGCTTGGTATGTTGTACGTAATACACCAGGTGTTACTGGATTCCTCGGTTCTTCAGGCGGTGGCGTAAAACCAACACCATTATTAGCAGAAGAAGCAGATCGTTTATTAGAACAAATGGGTATGAACGAACAGCAACTTGGTGAAGTAGAAATTTCAGTTGGAGAAGTTGTAGAAGTGTTAGAAGGACCTTTTGCACATTTCCAAGGTCGCGTAGAAGAAATCGATATCGACAATGCAAAATTAAAAGTTCTTGTTGATATGTTCGGTCGCGAAACTGTTATGGAGCTTGATTTTGCTCAAGTTCAAAAAATATAGAATTATTTTTACTTGATTAAGCAATTTAAAAATGTTATCATTTCAAAGGTCAGACTGTCATCAGTTTGATTCGACAGATGACACTATTTAGTTTTAATGTTATCGGCTTAGCTGACGAACAGATATTTGAGTGGGAGGGGCAACCCTATTACCACATCACGGACTTAAGGAGGTGTGTCTCGTGGCTAAAAAAGTTATTAAAGTTGTAAAACTTCAAATCCCTGCTGGTAAAGCAAACCCAGCGCCACCAGTTGGTCCTGCATTAGGTCAAGCAGGTGTTAATATCATGGGATTCTGTAAAGAATTTAACGCGCGTACTGCTGATCAAGCTGGTCTTATTATTCCGGTTGAAATTTCAGTATTCGAAGACCGTTCATTCACTTTCATTACTAAAACTCCACCTGCAGCAGTATTACTTAAAGTAGCAGCTGGTATCCAATCTGGATCTGGTGAACCAAACCGTAAGAAAGTTGCAACGGTTAAACGTGATAAAGTTCGCGAAATCGCTGAACAAAAAATGCCAGACCTTAACGCTGCTTCAGTTGAAGCTGCTATGTTAATGGTCGAAGGTACTGCACGAAGCATGGGTATTGTTATCGAAGACTAATAACCATCTTCACACTTGATGATGTTTTTGTTTTTGGAAGGTTGCTGCACTCGGATACTTAGTTTGATGAGTGCGCAACCTTTATTCGTGGGAGGTCAAATCCGTTAATACCACAATCAAGGAGGAAATTAAAATGGCTAAAAAAGGTAAAAAAATGCAAGATGCAGTTAAATTAATCGATCGCTCAGCTCTATATTCTGTAGAAGAAGCAGTAGCTTTAGCACAAAAAACATCTACAGTTAACTTTGATGCAACTGTAGAAGTAGCATTCAAATTAAGCATTGATACTCGTAAAAATGACCAACAAATCCGTGGTGCAGTAGTATTACCACACGGTACTGGTAAAACTCAACGTGTATTAGTTTTCGCTAAAGGCGATAAAATTAAAGAAGCAGAAGCTGCTGGTGCTGATTATGTAGGCGATGCAGAATATATCCAAAAAATCCAACAAGGTTGGTTTGATTTCGATGTAATCGTTGCAACTCCAGACATGATGGGTGAAGTTGGTAAACTTGGTCGTGTATTAGGACCTAAAGGTTTAATGCCAAACCCTAAAACTGGTACAGTTACTTTCGACGTAACTAAAGCTATCGAAGAAATTAAAGCTGGTAAAGTAGAATACCGTGCTGAAAAGTCTGGTATCATCCACGCTCCAATCGGTAAAGTTTCTTTCGATACAGCAAAATTAGCAGAAAACTTCTTAGCTGTATTTGAAGTAATTCAAAAAGCTAAACCGGCTTCATCAAAAGGTATTTACATGAAGTCTGTAAATATTACAACTACAATGGGCCCAGCTGTTAAAGTTGACGCTGCTAACGTATCAGTTAAATAATTAATTCCGGTTTTAAAACCGTTAAATTAAATTAGTTGACAACACACCGCTTACTTGGTAAGATGGATGCTGTTGTGAATCATCCATTTGTACCGTAGACAGTAGGAGTGACTTGTCACTTAATGATCCTACCGAGGACATCGGAATTCGGATTCTTTTTAAGATGATGACTTTCAGCCTCTATGTCTAGTAGACTTAGAGGCTTTTCTTTTGTCGGTATAAATGACTCATTCTAATAGGAGGTGTCATCATGAACAAAGCAATCGAAACAAAATCAGTAAAAGTTCAAGAAATCGTTGCTAAATTCGAAGCTGCTGCTTCAGTTGTAGTAGTTGACTACCGTGGTTTAACAGTTGCTCAAGTAACTGAATTACGTAAACAATTACGTGAAGCTGGCGTTGAGTTCAAAGTTTACAAAAATACTTTAACTCGTCGTGCTGCTGAATCTGTAGGTTTTGAAGGTATCAATGAATTTTTAACTGGTCCAAATGCTATCGCATTCTCTAACGAGGACGTAGTAGCTCCAGCTAAAATTATCAACGACTTCGCTAAGAAAAACGAAGCTCTTGAAATCAAAGCTGGTATTATCGAAGGTACAATCGCATCTGTTGAAGATGTTAAAGCACTTGCAGAACTTCCATCTCGCGAAGGTCTATTATCAATGCTTTTATCTGTACTTCAAGCTCCAGTGCGCAACTTCGCACTTGCAACAAAAGCTGTTGCAGAGCAAAAAGAAGAACAAGGCGCGTAATTTTCGCATCTTAACTTCATCAATCAGGCAATTTGCCTAAAAAAAATAAAACATTCCATAGGAGGAAATTAAAATGAATAAAGAGCAAATCTTAGAAGCTATCAAAGCTATGACAGTTCTAGAATTAAACGATTTAGTAAAAGCAATCGAAGACGAATTCGGTGTAACAGCTGCTGCTCCAGTAGCGGTAGTTGCTGGCGGTGCTGCTGCAGCTGAAGAAAAAACTGAATTTGATGTAATCTTAACTTCTGCTGGTCAAGAAAAAATCAAAGTAATCAAAGCGGTTCGTGAAATCACTGGATTAGGTTTAAAAGAAGCTAAAGAGGTTGTTGACAACGCTCCTAAAGCTCTTAAAGAAGGCGTTTCTAAAGATGATGCAGAAGCATTCAAAGCTAAACTTGAAGAAGTTGGCGCTTCAGTAGAAGTTAAATAATTTTAGTTTAACTTTGCCAGCTAAGCATCATGCTTAGCTTTATAAGGAAAGCTCGTCACAAATTTTGCGGCGAGCTTTTCTTTATTTAAAATTTTTTAGGAGGCGTGTCTGTCGCATGTCTGAACATTATTACTCAAATAAGCCTCAAGCAGAAAGTAAACCGCGCCAATGGAAATTTACTTTATTAGGGAATACATTTACGTTTGAAACGGATGCAGGTGTATTTAGTAAAAGCGAAGTAGATTTTGGTTCCCGTGTGTTAATTGATGCTTTTGAAATGCCTGAAGTAGAAGGTGTTTTACTAGATGTAGGTTGTGGGTACGGACCAATCGGCTTGTCGATTGCGAAGGATAATCCAGAGCGCGAAGTGTTAATGATGGATATTAATACGCGTGCGATTGCTTTGTCACAAAAGAACGCACAACTAAACGGGGTTCAAAATGTACGTATTTTTGAAAGTGATGGATTAAGCGCTGTAGAAGTTGGTACGAAAGCTGCTGCTATTTTGACGAATCCACCAATTCGTGCTGGGAAAGATACGATTTTCAGATTTTACGACGGTGCATATGATTTGTTAGTTGAAAATGGCGAGTTGTGGGTAGTTATACAGAAGAAACAAGGTGCACCATCAACAATGAGTCATTTAGAAGCAATGTTTTCGGAAGTTGATGTTGTTGAGAAGAAAAAAGGGTATTGGATCATACGTGCAAAAAAATAAGTAAGATTCGCTCGGAATATTGACTTGACAAATTGACTATGATAACATAATAAAATGCAAAATTATTATTTTGAAGAAGTATGCCCATTTGCATGACTAATTTAATTTTACGGGTATGCTAACTAGAAATAAATTTAGTTAAGTTTAACCGAAAATGAGTTCTTAAGAAAGACTCGTTTTCTTTTTGTCTTTCGAAATCATACACTATTTGTAGGGTTTTGCAAAGACCTATTATCGCTTTATTGAGGGGTGAATGAGTTGACAGGTCAACTAGTTCAGTACGGACAACACCGCCAGCGTAGAAGCTTTGCGCGTATTAGCGAGGTGCTGGAACTTCCGAATTTAATCGAAATCCAAACAGCATCTTATGAGTGGTTCCTTGAAGAAGGGTTGCGCGAGATGTTCCACGACATTTCTCCAATCGAAGACTTTACAGGTAATCTTTCATTAGAATTCGTCGACTATGCCTTAGGAGATCCTAAGTATGATGTTGATGAATGCAAAGAACGCGACGTAACTTACGCTGCACCATTACGTGTAAAAGTACGTTTACACAACAAAGAAACAAACGAAGTAAAAGAGCAAGACGTCTTTATGGGTGATTTCCCATTAATGACGGAAACAGGCACGTTTATTATTAACGGTGCTGAGCGCGTTATCGTTTCTCAGTTAGTTCGTTCTCCAAGTGTATACTTCCACGAAAAAACGGATAAAAACGGTAAAAAAGGCTTTGGCGCAACAGTTATTCCTAACCGTGGTGCATGGCTTGAATATGAAACAGATGCAAAAGATGTCGTTTACGTACGTATCGACCGCACGCGTAAATTACCAGTAACGGTTCTTTTACGTGCATTAGGTTTCGGTTCAGACCAAGAAATTTTAGATATCATTGGCGACAATGAATATTTACGTAAAACGCTTGAAAAAGATAACACAGAAAGCACTGATAAAGCGCTTCTTGAAATCTATGAGCGTCTACGCCCAGGTGAACCACCAACAGTTGAATCAGCGAAGAACTTATTATATTCTCGCTTCTTTGACGCAAAACGCTATGATTTAGCGAATGTTGGTCGTTACAAAATGAACAAAAAGCTTCACATCAAAAATCGTTTATTCAACCAAACGATTGCTGAAACAATTGTTAATCCTGAAACAGGAGAAATCGTTGTAGAAGCAGGTACATTATTAGATCGTCGTAACTTAGATAAGTTAATTCCTGTCTTAGAACAAGGTGCAGGCTTCCGTAAGTTACAACAAGTTGGTGGCGTATTAGAAGACGAAATCACAATTCAATCGATTAAAATCTTTGCACCAAATGATGAAGCTCAAAAAGAAATCAATGTTATTTCAAATGCTTACATTGATGAAGAAGTGAAAAACATTACACCAGCTGACGTGTTAGCTTCTGTATCGTACTTCTTCAACTTACTTTACGATGTAGGTAACACGGATGATATTGACCATTTAGGTAACCGTCGTTTACGTTCTGTTGGTGAGTTATTACAAAACCAATTCCGTATCGGTTTATCTCGTATGGAACGTGTTGTACGTGAACGTATGTCTATCAATGACACAGCGTCAATCGTACCTCAACAATTAATCAATATTCGTCCAGTTATTGCATCTATTAAAGAATTCTTTGGTAGTTCTCAATTATCTCAATTCATGGACCAAACAAACCCATTAGCAGAATTAACGCACAAACGTCGTCTATCTGCATTAGGGCCTGGTGGTTTGACTCGTGAGCGCGCAGGTATGGAAGTACGTGACGTCCACTACTCTCACTATGGTCGTATGTGTCCAATCGAGACACCAGAGGGACCAAACATTGGTCTGATTAACTCTTTATCTTCATTTGCAAAAGTGAACAAATTCGGTTTCATTGAAACACCATATCGTCGTGTTGATCCAGAAACTGGTGTAATAACAGCTGACATTCATTACTTAACTGCTGATGAAGAAGACAACTATGTAGTAGCGCAAGCGAACTCAGAACTAACTTCAGAGCGTACATTCGCTAAGGAAGAGGTTGTAGGACGTTTCCGTGGTGATAACACTGTATTTAGCAGAGAGCGTATCGACTACATGGACGTATCGCCTAAACAAGTAGTATCTGCAGCGACAGCATGTATCCCGTTCTTAGAAAACGATGACTCTAACCGTGCCCTAATGGGAGCGAACATGCAACGTCAAGCAGTTCCATTACTATATCCAAACGCACCGTTTGTAGGTACTGGTATGGAACATGTAGATGCCCGTGATTCAGGTGCTGCAGTAGTAGCGAAATATGATGGTATCGTTGAGCATGTGGAAGCACGTTCAATTCGTGTACGTCGTATTGAAACTATTGATGGTAAAGAAGTTAAGGGTGACTTAACGAATTATAAATTACAAAAATTCATTCGTTCTAACCAAGGTACTTCATATAACCAACGTCCAATCGTAAAAATTGGCGACCGTGTAAAACCTCGTGATATTTTAGCTGATGGTCCTTCGATGGAGCGTGGCGAATTAGCACTTGGTCAAAACGTACTTGTTGCGTTCATGACATGGGACGGCTATAACTACGAGGATGCTGTAATTATGAGTGAACGCCTTGTAAAAGACGATGTATATACATCTGTTCATATTGAAGAATATGAATCAGAGTCTCGTGATACTAAGCTTGGACCTGAAGAAATCACTCGTGACATTCCAAACGTAGGTGAAGATGCACTTCGTAACCTAGACGATCGCGGAATTATCCGTATCGGTGCGGAAGTACGTGACGGAGATATTTTAGTAGGTAAAGTTACGCCTAAAGGGGTTACTGAGTTAACTGCTGAGGAACGTTTATTACATGCTATCTTCGGTGAAAAAGCACGCGAAGTACGTGACACGTCATTACGTGTACCACACGGCGCTGGCGGTATCATCTTAGATGTAAAAGTATTCAACCGTGAAGACGGTGACGAATTACCACCAGGTGTTAACCAGTTAGTTCGTGCTTATATTGTTCAAAAACGTAAAATTCGCGTTGGGGACAAAATGGCCGGACGTCACGGTAACAAAGGGGTAATCTCACGTATCTTACCAGAAGAAGATATGCCATTCATGCCAGACGGCACACCGGTAGATATCATGCTTAACCCACTTGGGGTACCTTCTCGTATGAACATCGGACAAGTTTTAGAGCTTCACTTAGGTATGGCTGCACGTTATTTAGGCGTACACATGGCTACACCAGTATTTGATGGCGCGAACGAAAATGATGTTTGGGAAACAATGGAAGAAGCTGGTATGAACCGTGATGGTAAAACAATTCTTTATGATGGACGCTCAGGTGAAGCATTTGATAGCCGTGTTTCTGTAGGTGTCATGTATATGATTAAACTTGCCCACATGGTTGATGATAAACTTCACGCACGTTCAACAGGTCCTTACTCATTAGTAACGCAACAACCGCTTGGTGGTAAAGCACAATTCGGTGGACAACGTTTCGGTGAGATGGAAGTATGGGCACTTGAAGCATACGGTGCTGCTTACACGTTACAAGAGATTTTAACTGTAAAATCAGATGACGTTGTAGGTCGTGTGAAAACATATGAAGCAATCGTAAAAGGTGAAAGTGTACCAGAACCAGGTGTACCAGAATCATTTAAAGTACTAATTAAAGAACTTCAATCATTAGGTATGGATGTTAAGATGCTAACTATCAACGACGAGGAAGTAGAACTTCGCGACCTTGACGATGAAGAAGAAGTAACAGCACCAGCTCCTGAAACGGATGCAAAACCTTCTGGTGATAAAGAAGACCCAGTAGAATCATTTGAATAATTTCAAATTGAATCGGGCAGGTATATGCCCTGCCCGATTCTTCTTTCTATAAATAACGATTTATAAAGCAAATTTCATTATGGCCTAGTATGAAATTTTGCTATTGCTGAGCTACAAAGTAAAGTCGCTTAAGGACTTATAACTAAAGGGAGGTAGGCTCCTTGATAGATGTTAATGAATTTGAATATATGAAAATTGGTTTAGCTTCTCCAGACAAGATTCGTTCTTGGTCATACGGCGAAGTAAAAAAACCAGAAACAATTAATTACCGTACATTAAAACCAGAAAAAGATGGTCTATTCTGTGAACGTATTTTCGGACCAACAAAAGACTGGGAATGTCACTGTGGTAAATACAAACGTGTACGTTATAAAGGTGTCGTTTGTGACCGTTGTGGTGTAGAAGTTACACGCTCAAAAGTACGTCGTGAACGTCAAGGACACATCGAGCTTGCAGCACCTGTATCACATATTTGGTACTTTAAAGGTATTCCAAGCCGTATGGGTCTAATTTTAGACATGTCTCCACGTGCATTAGAAGAAGTAATTTACTTCGCTTCTTATGTAGTAGTTGATCCAGGTCAAACTTCTTTAGGTTTCAAAGATCTTCTTTCAGAAAAAGAATATCGCGCTTATCGTGAAAAATACGGTAACGGATTTGAAGCTGCAATGGGTGCAGAAGCAATCAAAAGTCTTTTAGAAAAAATCAATCTAGAAGAAGAAACGCACACATTAAAAGAAGAATTAAAATCTGCACAAGGTCAACGCCGCACACGTGCGATTAAACGTTTAGAAGTAGTAGAATCATTCCGTAACTCAGGTAACAAACCAGAGTGGATGATTTTAGATGTACTGCCAGTAATTCCACCGGAGCTTCGTCCAATGGTGCAATTAGATGGTGGTCGTTTTGCGACTTCAGACTTAAATGACCTATACCGTCGTGTTATCAACCGTAACAACCGTTTAAAACGTTTACTTGACCTTGGTGCACCGAGCATCATCGTTCAAAACGAAAAACGTATGTTACAAGAAGCGGTTGATGCATTAATCGATAATGGTCGTCGTGGCCGTCCTGTAACAGGTCCTGGTAACCGTCCGTTAAAATCTCTTTCACACATGTTGAAAGGTAAACAAGGTCGTTTCCGTCAAAACTTACTTGGTAAACGTGTAGATTATTCTGGTCGTTCGGTTATCGTCGTAGGTCCAAACTTAAAAATGTATCAATGTGGTCTTCCAAAAGAAATGGCAATCGAACTATTTAAACCTTTCGTAATGAAAGAATTAGTAGAACGTGGCCTTGCTCATAACATTAAGAGTGCAAAACGTAAAATTGAACGTATGCACAATGAAGTTTGGGATGTATTAGAAGACGTAATTCGTGAGCATCCGGTATTACTTAACCGTGCACCGACGCTTCACCGTCTTGGTATCCAAGCATTCGAACCTACATTAGTAGAAGGTCGTGCAATTCGTCTTCATCCATTAGTATGTACAGCTTATAACGCTGACTTTGATGGTGACCAAATGGCAGTTCACGTTCCATTATCAGCAGAAGCGCAAGCTGAAGCTCGCCTACTTATGTTAGCAGCACAAAACATCCTGAACCCGAAAGATGGTAAACCAGTAGTAACTCCATCTCAAGATATGGTATTAGGTAACTATTACTTAACTCTTGAACGTGAAGGCGTACGTGGTGAAGGTTCTATCTTTAATGACTCAGACGAAGTGTTAGTTGCATACCAAAATGGTCATGTTCACTTACACACTCGTATTGCGATTAAAGCTTCTTCATTAAATAAAAAATCATTTACTGAAGAACAAAACAAAATGTTCCTATTAACAACAGCTGGTAAAGTAATTTTCAATGAAATCTTACCAAGCTCATTCCCTTACATTAATGAGCCAACAACGTTTAACTTAGAACAAAAAACACCTGAGAAATACTTCGTAAACTTAACAATTGACGAAGAATTACGAAAAGAAATCGAAGCTACAGAAGGCTATGCTGAATTATCAGAAGCTGAACAAGTGGAAGCACAACGTCGTGCTGTATTAACGAAGCACTTCACGAATGCGCCGGTAGTAGATCCTTTCCGTAAAAAATTCTTAGGAAATATCATTGCAGAAGTATTTAAAGAGTTCCACATTACGGAAACTTCTAAAATGCTTGACCGTATGAAAAACTTAGGTTTCAAATATTCTACTCGTGCAGGTATTACTGTAGGTGTTTCTGATATCGTAGTATTACCAGATAAAGGCGTTATCTTAGAAGAAGCACAAAATAAAGTAGATAAAGTAATGGTTCAATTCCGTCGTGGTTTAATCACAGAAGAAGAACGTTACAACCGTGTTATTAACGTATGGACTGCTGCCAAGGATGAAATCCAAGGCAAACTGATGAAATCATTGAAGAAAACAAACCCAATCTTCATGATGTCTGACTCTGGTGCCCGTGGTAACGCATCTAACTTTACACAGTTAGCTGGTATGCGTGGTCTGATGGCCAACCCAGCTGGTCGTATCATCGAGTTACCAATCAAGTCTTCATTCCGTGAAGGTTTAACAGTATTAGAGTACTTCATCTCTACACATGGTGCGCGTAAAGGTCTTGCCGATACAGCACTTAAAACGGCCGATTCAGGTTACTTAACTCGTCGTTTAGTAGACGTAGCACAAGATGTTATCGTTCGTGAAGACGACTGTGGCACTGACCGCGGTTTATTAATCGGTTCATTAATGGAAGGCAACGAATTAATCGAAGCGTTAGACGAACGTATTGTTGGTCGTTACGTGAAGAAAACAGTTCGTCACCCAGAAACTGGAGCGGTTATTGTAGAACGTGATGGTTTAGTTACACAAGATGTTGCGCGTCTAATTGCAGAAGCAGGCATTGAAGAAATAACAATCCGTTCAGCATTCACATGTAATACAAAACATGGTGTATGTAAAAAATGTTATGGTATGAACTTAGCTACAGGTGATGAGGTAGAAGTTGGTGAAGCAGTAGGTATTATTGCTGCACAATCTATCGGTGAACCAGGTACACAGTTAACAATGCGTACATTCCATACAGGTGGGGTAGCAGGTAACGATATTACACAAGGTCTTCCACGTATTCAAGAGATTTTCGAAGCACGTAACCCGAAAGGTCAAGCAGTGATCTCTGAAATTTCAGGTAACGTAATCGAAATCGAAGAAATTCGTGAAGGTCTAAAAGAAGTTACAATTCAAGGTGACGTGGAAACTCGTAAATACCAAGCACCATACAATGCACGCTTAAAAGTAGTTGAAGGCGATGCAATTGTAGCAGGTCAAACATTATCTGAAGGTTCGATCGATCCTAAACAATTATTAAAAGTTAAAGACGTATCGACAGTTCAAGAATATTTATTAAAAGAAGTACAAAAAGTATACCGTATGCAAGGGGTAGAAATTGGGGATAAACACATCGAAGTAATGGTTCGCCAAATGCTTCGTAAAGTTCGTGTAATCGAAGCTGGTGATACTGAATTATTACCAGGTTCATTATTAGATATTCACCAATTCTCTGAGGCAAACAAAGAAGCTGTTCTTAGTGGTAAAACACCAGCAACTTGTCGCCCAGTAATCCTTGGTATTACAAAAGCTTCTCTTGAAACTGAATCATTCTTATCTGCTGCATCATTCCAAGAAACAACTCGTGTGTTAACGGATGCTGCAATTAAAGGTAAACGTGATGAACTTCTAGGTCTGAAAGAAAACGTAATTATTGGTAAACTAGTTCCAGCAGGTACTGGTATGCAACGTTACCGTCAAATCCGTATGGACCAAGATAAAAAAGAAGAAGTAACTACAGCTGAATAATAAAGTCATTCAATAATAAGAATTCCGGTGGAGAGTATTCTCTACCGGAGTTTTTCTAAGAATTTCACTTTAAAAAAATCAACCAGCATTCTTTCGTAAGATATTGGTTGACAGTGTAACTTTAGAATGATAATATATTGAAGGTTGATAGTTAACTGTCTGTACTTAGGAGGATATGAAAATGTCTTACGATCAAGTAAAACAGGCTAGTCAAACAATCATAGGTATAAAGCAAGCAGTGAAAGCAATGCATGCTGGACAAGTAACCGCTCTTTTTGTCGCAATTGATGCTGACAATTGGGTAACCGATCCGGCCATTCTTCTCGCGAAAGAAATTGGTGTACCAGTTTATCACGTCGATTCTAAGAAAGAACTTGGTAAAGCTTGCGGCATTCATGTTGGAGCTGCGGTAGTTGCGATTACTGCGATGTAGTTTTTGTGTAAAAATACACAAAGACTTTGTTTTTACCCAAAAAATGAACCACCTGGATGTGTGGTATTGAAACAAGGAAAAAATGAAGGGAGGACATATCGATGCCTACAATTAATCAATTAGTACGTAAGCCTCGTCAATCTAAAATCACGAAATCAAAATCTCCAGCGTTAAACAAAGGATATAACTCATTTAAGAAATCTTTAACTGACGTTAAATCTCCACAAAAACGCGGAGTTTGTACTCGTGTTGGTACGATGACGCCACGTAAACCAAACTCAGCTTTACGTAAATATGCTCGTGTACGCTTAACTAACCAACTTGAGGTTACTGCGTATATCCCAGGTGAAGGTCACAACTTACAAGAACATAGTGTTGTTCTTATCCGTGGCGGACGCGTAAAAGACTTAGCGGGTGTTCGTTACCATATCGTACGTGGTGCTCTTGATACAGCTGGTGTAACTGGCCGTTTACAATCACGTTCTAAATACGGAACAAAACGCCCTAAAGAAAAAAAATAATTTAAATATAAATAGACCACTATTTGAAAGGAGGAAAACACATGCCTCGTAAAGGTCCTGTTTCCAAACGTGACGTGTTACCAGATCCAATTTATAATTCGAAACTAGTAACTCGTTTAATTAACAAAATGATGATTGATGGTAAAAGAGGTACTTCTCAAAAGATTTTATACGGAGCTTTCGAATTAGTTCAAGAGCGTTCTGGCCAAAATCCTATCGAAGTATTTGAAGCTGCATTAAACAACATTATGCCAGTATTAGAAGTACGTGCTCGCCGTGTTGGTGGTTCTAACTACCAAGTACCGGTTGAAGTTCGTCCTGAACGCCGTACAACTTTAGGTTTACGTTACCTAGTTAACTATTCTCGTCTTCGTGGTGAAAAAACTATGGAAGAACGCTTAGCTAACGAAATCTTAGATGCATCTAACAACACTGGTGCTTCAGTTAAGAAACGTGAAGATATGCACAAAATGGCAGAAGCGAACAAAGCATTCGCTCACTATCGTTGGTAATTTGATCTATGCTCTAGCTTGCTAGAGCTTAGATTTTTACTTATATAGTTAACCCAATATGGAAGGAGAAATTTCCTATGAAACGCGAATTCTCTCTAGAGAATACACGTAATATTGGGATCATGGCTCACATTGATGCTGGTAAAACAACAACAACTGAGCGTATCCTTTATTACACTGGTAAGATCCACAAAATCGGTGAAACTCATGAAGGCGCTTCTCAAATGGACTGGATGGAGCAAGAACAAGAACGTGGTATCACGATCACTTCTGCTGCAACTACAGCTCAATGGGATGGTCACCGAATCAACATCATCGATACACCTGGACACGTAGACTTCACTGTAGAAGTAGAACGTTCATTACGTGTACTTGATGGAGCTGTAACAGTATTAGATGCTCAATCTGGTGTTGAGCCTCAAACTGAAACAGTATGGCGTCAAGCTACTACTTACGGAGTTCCACGTATCGTATTCATCAACAAGATGGATAAAATGGGTGCGGACTTCTTATATTCTGTAGGAACTTTACACGATCGCTTACAAGCTAACGCTCACCCAATTCAATTACCAATTGGTGCTGAAGACGATTTCTCAGCAATCATTGACTTAGTTGAAATGGATGTAACATACTATGATAACGAAGAAGGTACTGCTGTACGTGCTGGTGAGCCAATTCCTGAGTCTCACAAAGCACAAGCAGAAGAATACCGTGAAAAATTAATCGAAGCTATCGCTGACGTTAATGAAGATATCATGGAAAAATACTTTGCAGGTGAAGAAATTACTAATGAAGAGCTTAAAGCGGCTATCCGTAAAGCTACAATCGCAGTAGAATTCTACCCTGTATTATGTGGTACTGCATTTAAACACAAAGGTGTTCGTAAAATGTTAGATGCTGCAGTTGCTTACTTACCAGCTCCAACAGACGTTCCTTCTATTAATGGTACTGATGTTGATGGCGATGAGGAAATCATCCGTCATTCTTCTGATGAAGAGCCGTTCTCAGCTCTTGCATTCAAAGTAATGACTGACCCATTCGTAGGTAAATTAACATTCTTCCGTGTGTATTCAGGTACATTAGAATCTGGTTCATACGTACAAAACTCTTCTAAAGGTAAACGTGAACGTGTAGGTCGTATCCTACAAATGCACGCTAACTCTCGTGAAGAGATTCCTAAAGTATTTGCTGGGGATATTGCAGCAGCTGTAGGTCTTAAAGATACTACTACTGGTGATACTCTATGTGACGAGAAAAACCTTGTTATCTTAGAATCAATGGATTTCCCAGAACCAGTAATCTCTCTTTCTGTAGAACCAAAATCTAAAGCAGACCAAGATAAAATGGGTCAAGCTTTACAAAAACTACAAGAAGAAGATCCAACTTTCCGTGCTCACACAGACACAGAAACTGGACAAACAATCATCTCTGGTATGGGTGAGTTACACTTAGACATCCTAGTTGACCGTATGAAACGTGAATTTAAAGTAGAAGCAAACGTTGGTGCTCCAATGGTATCTTACCGTGAAACATTCCGTGGCTCTGCAAAAGTTCAAGGTAAATTCACTCGTCAATCTGGTGGTCGCGGTCAATACGGTGACGTAACGATCGAGTTCTCTCCAAACGAAGAGGGTAAAGGTTTCGAATTCGAAAACGCTATCGTTGGTGGTGTTGTACCTCGTGAATACATTCCTGCTGTAGAAGCTGGTTTACGTGATTCTTTAGATCGCGGTGTAGTAGCTGGTTACCCACTTATCGACATTAAAGCAAAATTAGTATTCGGTTCTTACCATGACGTTGACTCAAATGAGATGGCGTTTAAAATTGCTGCATCTATGGCATTAAAAGAAGCTGCGAAACGTTGTAACGCAGTTATTTTAGAACCAATGATGAAAGTAGACGTTGTAATTCCAGAAGAATATCTTGGTGATATCATGGGTAACATTACTGCTCGTCGCGGTCGCGTAGAGGGTATGGAAGCTCGCGGTAACTCTCAAGTGGTACGTTCTATGGTTCCACTATCTGAAATGTTCGGATATGCAACTACTCTACGTTCTGCAACTCAAGGTCGCGGTGTATTCTCAATGACATTTGATCATTATGAAGAAGTTCCAAAATCAATTGCAGAAGACATCATCAAAAAAAATAAAGGTGAATAATTGAAATTTCACCTTGCATCAAGTATAAATAATTTGTAAGCTATGATTGCAGGACTACAGATGGGCCCATTTGTAGTCAGCAATTTTAGTATAAATTTTAAAAATAAAACATAATCCCTGAGGAGGCATTTTCTAATGGCTAAAGAAAAATTTGACCGTTCTAAAACGCATGCTAACATTGGTACAATCGGACACGTTGACCATGGTAAAACAACTTTAACTGCTGCAATCGCAACAGTATTATCAAAAGCAATGGGTGGCGAAGCTAAATCTTACGCTGACATTGACAACGCTCCAGAAGAAAAAGAACGTGGTATTACAATCAATACTTCTCACGTTGAATATGAAACAGCAACTCGTCACTATGCACACGTTGACTGCCCTGGACACGCCGATTATGTTAAAAACATGATCACTGGTGCTGCTCAAATGGACGGCGGTATCTTAGTAGTATCTGCTGCTGATGGCCCAATGCCACAAACTCGTGAGCATATCTTACTTTCTAAACAAGTAGGTGTTCCTTACTTAGTAGTATTCATGAACAAATGTGATATGGTTGATGACGAAGAATTATTAGAATTAGTAGAAATGGAAATCCGTGACTTACTAACTGAATATGACTTCCCAGGCGACGACCTACCAGTAATCAAAGGTTCAGCTCTTAAAGCATTAGAAGGCGAACCAGAATGGGAAGCTAAAGTTATCGAATTAATGGACGCTGTAGATTCTTACATCCCAACTCCAGAACGTCAAACTGACAAACCATTCATGATGCCAGTAGAGGATGTATTCTCTATCACTGGTCGTGGTACAGTAGCAACTGGCCGTGTTGAACGTGGTCAAGTTAAAGTTGGGGACGTAGTAGAAATCGTTGGTATCAGCGAAGAAGCTAAACAAACAACTGTAACTGGTGTTGAAATGTTCCGTAAATTATTAGACTATGCTGAAGCTGGTGACAACATCGGTGCATTACTACGTGGTGTTGCTCGTGAAGATATCCAACGTGGTCAAGTATTAGCTAAACCAGGTACAATCACTCCACACACAAACTTCAAAGCTGAAGTTTATGTATTATCAAAAGAAGAGGGTGGACGTCATACTCCATTCTTCTCTAACTACCGTCCTCAGTTCTACTTCCGTACAACTGATGTAACAGGTATCTGTATGTTACCAGAAGGCGTAGAAATGGTTATGCCTGGCGATAACATCGAAATGACTGTTGAATTAATCGCTCCAATCGCTATCGAAGAAGGTACTAAGTTCTCTATCCGTGAGGGTGGACGTACTGTTGGTGCTGGCGTAGTAGCAACTATCCAAAAATAATTTTAGCTTATAGCTAATGTTTTATTCACCTCGTAGGGACGCTTGCGGGGTGTTTTTTTGCGTTCTATTATAGTTAAAAGGCATAATGTTTATTCGATATATGTATTATATTTATAGTACCTCCTTCAAGTATAATCTTCCTTAAGAACAGGGGATTTGTTCACTTAAAGGGGGATTTTTTATGACGAATTACATGCAAGTTGGAAATTTACAAGTTGCTGAGCAGTTAGCAGATTTTATTAATAATCATGTATTACCTGACAGTGGTGTAGAGCAGGAATCTTTTTGGGTAGGTTTTGATCAGTTAGTTCATGATTTGGCACCGAAAAATAAAGCCTTACTTGCTCACCGTGATACGTTGCAACTAGCAATTCATAATTGGCATAAAGAAAATAAGGGGAATTATGAATTTGCGAGTTATAAATCGTTTTTAGAGGAAATCGGATATTTAGAGCCAAAAGTAGAAGCTTTTCAAGTGGAAACTGAAAATGTTGATGAGGAAGTTGCGTTCCAAGCAGGACCTCAATTAGTAGTGCCAGTGAGTAATGCACGCTATGCAATTAATGCTGCAAATGCACGTTGGGGAAGCTTATATGATGCACTTTATGGAACAGATGTAATTAGTGACGAAAATGGTGCAGAAGCAGGAAAAGGGTATAATCCATTGCGTGGAAGTAAAGTTATCGACTACTCAAAAAATTTCTTGGATCAAGCAATACCCTTAAATGGTGCTTCGCATAAAGAAGTAACACAATACACAGTAGTGGAAGGTTCTTTACAAGTGATATTAGCGAATGGTGAAATGACAAAGCTTGTGAAAGTAGATAAATTTGTTGGCTACCAAGGAACTTCAGAGGCTCCTTCAGCATTATTATTAAAAAACAATGACATTCATATTGAAATTCAGATTGATCGCAATCATCCAATTGGAAAAGATGATGCTGCAGGTGTTAAAGATGTGTATTTAGAGTCAGCAATTACGACGATAATGGACTGTGAAGATTCTGTAGCAGCTGTTGATGCAGAAGATAAAGTAGAAGTTTACTCAAATTGGTTAGGGTTGATGAAAGGTAATTTAGTCGCGACGTTTGAAAAAGGGTCAAAAATGATGACGCGTACATTAAATCCAGATCGTATTTATACAGGTGCTAAAGGTGAGACTGTTACATTAAACGGACGTTCACTCATGTTCATTCGTAATGTGGGACACTTAATGACGAATCCCGCTATTTTAGATAAGGATGGGAACGAAATTCCTGAAGGGATCTTGGATGGTGTTGTGACGAGCTTAATTGCAAAGCATGAAATTTTAGGGAATAGCCACTTTAAAAATTCACAAAAAGGCTCGGTTTATATCGTTAAACCGAAAATGCATGGTTCTAAAGAAGTAGCCTTTGCAAATGAGTTGTTTGAGCGTGTGGAAGAGTTGATTGGCTTAGAGCGCTATACTTTAAAAATTGGGGTTATGGATGAAGAACGTCGTACTTCGCTTAACTTAAAAGCATGTATTCAGGAAGTAAAAAATCGTATTGTATTTATAAACACAGGTTTCTTAGATCGTACGGGTGATGAAATTCATACGTCGATGGAAGCGGGGCCAATGATTCGAAAAGGTGAAATGAAAACATCTACTTGGTTAACGGCGTATGAAAAATCAAATGTAGTAGTAGGTTTAGCAGCTGGATTACAAGGACGCGCACAAATCGGTAAAGGGATGTGGGCAATGCCAGATTTAATGGCTGAAATGCTCAAGCAAAAGGTTGGCCATCCAAAAGCTGGTGCCAATACGGCTTGGGTACCATCTCCAACAGCTGCGACGCTACATGCAATGCATTATCATGAAGTAAATGTCAAAGAGATTCAACAGGGCATTTCAAGCTCTGAAGATTTAACGGATGCCATTTTAGAATTACCTGTCGCACAAAATGCAGATTGGACTCCAAAGGAAATTCAAAATGAATTGGATAACAATGCGCAAGGTATTCTAGGTTATGTTGTGCGCTGGGTAGAACACGGGGTAGGCTGTTCGAAAGTGCCTGATATTAATAATATCGGCTTAATGGAGGATCGTGCGACATTGCGTATTTCTAGTCAACATGTAGCAAACTGGTTACATCATGGTATTTGTACAAAAGAACAAGTACAAGAGACGATGGAACGTATGGCGAAAGTTGTAGATAGTCAAAATGCGGATGATCCAGAATATAGTCCAATGACTGCGAATTTTGAGGAATCTGTTGCCTTCCAAGCGGCATGTGATCTAGTTTTCAAAGGTTACGAGCAGCCAAGTGGTTATACAGAGCCGATTTTACACAAAAAACGTTTAGAAGTGAAAGCTAAGCAAAAAGTAAACGCATAATTAAAACGCCTTGTCAGTATAAAAGCTGGCTAGGCGTTTTTTTAGTTCAGTACTAAAAGTAAGGGAATGCGCTCTTCTTATTGTAAAACAAACTGATGTGCAAGTTGAATGAACTCCCGCACTGAGTAAGGTAAGTATTTATTTTTCTTCCATGTAATACCAAGTTCTAAATGAATTTCTTCCTCTGTGAATGGAATGCACTTAATAGATTCATACGGGATTTTTTCAGCAATTTTTTGCGGTAGCAACGCGATTCCGAGTTTTGCCTGTACCATTTCGATGAATAAATCTTTCTGCGTTGTTTCGCAGGCAATGGTTGGATAAAAATTATGCTTTTTACATTCCTCAATAATGCGATCAAACAAAATAAAGTCTTTGCGGTATATGATGAATGCTTCATTTGCTAAATCGCCCATTGAAATGGTTTGCTTTTGAGCAAGTGGATGGCTCTCATGCACAATTAGCTGCAATGGGTCTTTTAAAAAGCGTATTGTTTCTAAATTTTCATTAGTCGATGTCACACTGCAAACAAGGCCAATATCGAGTTCGCCTGTTTCGATTTCTTCACGAATTCGCTTTGTGCCGACTTCTGTTAATAATATTTCGATATATGGATTGTGCTCTTTATAGACACTAATAAGTCTCGAAAAAAATTCAGCACCGACAATTGGTGGAATACCGATGCGGATTTGTCCCTTTTTTAGTTGCATTAAATCAGTTAATTCAGAGCGTAAGTTTTGGAATGATTCGAGTACTTGCATTGAATTAATGAGTACAGCTTGGCCTGCATCAGTTAGCTCAAGCTGTTTTGATGAACGGTAAAATAAGGGTACACCGAGTTCAGCTTCGAAATTTTGAATCGCTTTACTAATCGATGGCTGTGAAACATGTAAAGTAGTGGCAGCCTTTGTGAAACTCAGTTGTTTTGCAACTTCTACAAAATACTCTATTTGACGAATGTCCATATCTTCACCCCGCTACTTTAATTGCTTTGATTATAGCAAAGTTTATACAGCTTAGAATATAGTGTATTTTGTATAATAGTGAGTAAGGAGTGTGAGCGTGTATGAAAGTACTGTTAATAGAAGATGATACATCGATTTTTTCACTAATAAAAGAGCGTTTTCAACAGTGGAGTATTGAAGTAGTAGGGCCAGAAAATTTTCAACATGTATTAGCATCATTTGAAAGGGAAGAGCCCCAACTGGTGTTGATTGATATTCAGTTACCAGCTTTCGATGGTTTTCATTGGTGTCGTGAAATTCGTGCGAAATCGAATGTTCCAATACTATTTTTATCGTCGCGTGACCACCCAATGGATATGGTGATGGCGATGCAAATGGGAGCTGATGATTTTGTACAAAAGCCATTTCATATGGAAGTGTTAATCGCGAAAGTGCAAGCTATGTTACGTCGAACGTATGATTATCAAGAATCGGTCCAAAGCGATTACGAAACCTGGTGCGGTGCAGAAATAAACTATGACCGAGCCGTTGTACAATTCAATGATGTGCAAGTTGAATTAACCAAAAATGAGTTATTTATTTTGAAAGTGCTTGTAAAGACGAAGGGACAAATTGTGTCGCGTGACGAATTGATGCGTAAGCTTTGGGACGATGAACGCTTCGTGAATGATAATACACTAACTGTGAATGTCAATCGTTTGCGTCAACGCTTAGAGGATATTGGTTTAGTCGATGTTATTGTGACCAAAAAAAGGCTCGGTTATATGGCGGTGAGCGAATGATTTGCTTATTTTTGAAGCAGTACAGAAGTTGGTTGTTTTTTTTAATCACCTTGCAGCTACTTATGAACTTAATCGTATATGTAGATAAAGGCTTTCAAGTCGTTTCGCTACTTTATATGAACTGTGTATGGGTTGTCGCAATGAGTCTATTTTTACTATGGCGGTATCTAAAAGATGCGAAGATGATGAATATTTATGTACTAGAAGAAGAAAATTATGTGCAGGCGGTGCAAGCTGATTATGAACAACGACTTTCTTCTAATACAGAAGAGTTACAACAACAGAAGCTAATGTTACTTGAGCGTCAAGATGAGCTATTAGCGTGGGTGCATGAGATGAAGTCACCTATGACTGCACTACAGCTATTAACTGAGCAAATTGAAGATGGCGATATGAAGGAACGTTTTGAAGCAGAATGGCTCCGTTTATATTTACTACTTGATCAGCAGCTTCATGCAACACGTCTTATGACCATTGCGCAAGATAATCGAATGGAACAAGTAGCGTTAAAAAAAGTGCTTGTTCAGGAAATTAAAGCATTACGTAGCTGGTGCTTTGATAAAAAACTTTCGATTGAACTTGATAATGTCGATAGGATTGTCATCACGGATCGTAAATGGCTAGCGTTTATCGTACGTCAAGTGCTATCAAATGCGGTGAAGTATAGTGCTGTTGAAGGTGAGATAAAGTTATTTACGCAGTTTGACAATGATCAGCTAGTACTCGTCATAGAAGATAACGGCGTAGGGATTAAAAAAGAAGATTTACCGCGTGTGTTTCGCAAATCGTATACGGGTACGATCGGCCGTGAAACTAGCGCAGCGACAGGTATGGGGCTCTATTTAGCAAAGCAAGCTGCAGATTCTCTTAATATTAAGCTTATTATTGAATCGACGGAAACTATTGGAACGAATGTTAAAGTGCTATTCCCAAAATCAAATCAATATTATCAAACGCTCGCGTAAGTGACAACATCGTCACTTTGCGGGCGTTTTTTGTCATGTAAATCAAACGATTTTGTTGTTAATAGTGGGTACAATAAAGAGAACAAAAGAGATAATTAGAGAGGCTGATTGGAAATGAGTATTTTAACCGCACGTAAAGTGAAAAAAATATATGGAAAACGAGCACTTGCACAGGAAGTGTTAAAGGGCGTTGATTTAGAAGTAGAAAAGGGCGAATTCGTAGGCATTATGGGTCCTTCAGGTTCTGGGAAAACAACATTACTAAATGTGTTATGTTCTATTGATCAAGTAACAGATGGTCTTGTTGAAATTAATGGGCAAAAATTACAAGGCATGAAGGAACGAGCACTCGCAAAATTTCGACGTGACGAACTGGGGTTTATCTTTCAAGACTATAATTTATTAGACACATTAACAGTGAAGGAAAATATTTTATTGCCACTTTCATTAAGTACGATTCCAAAAGCAGCAGCGGAGAAGCGTTTGCAGGAGCTTGTAAAAGTTCTGGGTATTTACGATATTTTAGCGAAATATCCAAATGAAATTTCAGGTGGACAAAAGCAGCGTACGTCTGCAGCTCGTGCACTCATTTCGAATCCATCACTCGTATTTGCTGATGAGCCAACAGGAGCACTGGATTCAAAAGCAGCAACCGCTTTGCTAAATAATTTATCGGAAATAAATGAAGAAAAGAAAGTAACGATAATGATGGTGACGCATGATGCAGTAGCGGCAAGCTTCTGTTCACGTGTACTGTTTTTAAAGGATGGGCAAATTTATACTGAGCTTTATAAAGGTGATAAGTCGCGTACGGATTTCTTCCAACAAATTTTAAGTACGCAAAGTGTTTTAGGCGGTGAGCAAGGTGAAGCTTAGTCAGCTCGTGTTTAAAAGCATGCAGAAAAACATGAAACATTACTATTTATACTTTTTTGCGCTTATTTTCAGCGTAACTTTGTTTTTCTCGTTTGTGACATTGCAATATAATGAATCTATTATTGAGGCGACTAAAGCGAGTGGTACGGCATCGAGTGGATTTGAAGCAGCTTCGTATATGCTATATTTCATTGTGCTGTTCTTTGTACTGTACGCTAATCACTTATTTATTAAGCGTCGTAGCAAGGAAATTGGCTTGTACCAATTAATCGGGATGACAAAGGGACTTGTGACACGTTTAATTGCCTTAGAAAATATTTTATTGTTTATTGGTGCTGTAAGTATTGGCATGGTCTTAGGACTGTTAAGCTCACGTTTATTTGCAATGATTTTGTTGAAGTTATTAAAATTTGATGTGATTGTTACGATGACCTTTAGTAAGGTAGCGATTGTAAATACATTAATAGTATTTGGTCTTTTATTGGTCATTATTTTAGTGCAAATGGCATTTATGGTACGTAAGTCGACGCTATTAGCATTATTTACTGCATCGAACCAAGCGGACGAGCGTGTAAAGCGATTTAGTGCATTCCACATGATCATGGGTGCATTTGGTTTGGCGTTAATAGGCTATGGCTATTATGCTAGTATGAATTTATTTACGGGGAAAACGACAAACTTATTTTTAAGTATGATTGTTATTTTAGCGACGACGATCGGTGGAACCTATTTTGTGTTCCGTTATTCAGTAGCATTTGTTTTGAATTTATTCCGTATGAGTAAAAAGGGACATTTGAATTTATCAGACGTATTAGCGTTAACACCGATTATGCACCGCATGAAAGGCAACGCAAAATCACTAACATTGATTACTGTACTAACGGCGGTATCACTTACGATTACGACACTTTCGTATATTAGTTACTATTCAGCAGGTACTTCAGCGGAGAATCAAGTGCCAGCAGATTATATCGCTGTAGATGGACGTGAACAGGTATTTGTTGATGCATTAGGACAACAAGATATTGATTTTGAAAAAAAAACATTTCACTTAACAAGTGCACAAGTTGATATGGCAGCTATTTTTTCAGAAGAAGCGATAGGTATGCTAAGTGATGATACATTGGCAGATGTCGTAATGGTTTCGCTATCTGATTATCAGCAGCTTGACCCGGATGCACAACTTGCTGAGGGAGAAGCAATTATTACAGGGTATGGCGGATTTCAATCCAATATTATGCCGTTAAAAGCGCCATTTGATTTGACGTTTTTACATCAACAACATGAATTCCCATTGCATATTAAAGAAGTAAACGACACGACATTTATAGCTTGGAAAATTACAGCGGGTGGATTTGTTGCCATTGTAAAGGATACAGTTTTTGAACAGCTGCAAGCATTAAATGAAGAGAATACGGTTGGTTATACTACTAAAGAGCAAACGTCGATTAATTTAATTGATGCAGACGACAAAACGTATAAACAAGTAGAAAAACTATATAGAGACACTGGTGCCAATATTTTAGTTCAATCAGAGGCTGATGGAAAAGTGAGGGAAATGAGTTCTAAGCAATCAATGATTGAAGATAATTTAAATTTATATGGCACATTGATTTTTACGACAGCATTTTTAGGTTTGGCATTTCTACTGGCGACAGGTAGTATTTTATACTTTAAACAAATGTCTGAAGCGGATGAAGAGGCAAGTTCCTATACAGTGCTACGTAAAATTGGCTTCACGGAGCAGGAAATTTTGCGCGGCATTATGTTCAAACAATTATTTAATTTTGGTGTACCGCTACTAATTGGCCTACTTCATAGCTACTTTGCGGTTAAGTCAGGTTGGTTCCTATTTGGTACTGAGCTCCTCACACCCCTAATTATTACGATGTCATTATACGTAGTGATGTATGTGGTATTTGCAGCATTAACGATTAATTATTACAAAAAAATTATTAAACAAGCTTTATAAACCCCTAAAACCGTCAATTTTTTCTTGATTGACGGTTTTAATTCGTCTGATTTCGTTGACTCAAGCGCTAATTTCTTGTAACTTTAACACATTAGTAATTTAGCACACGAAAGTGAAGTGAGAGATATGAATGCAGTTTTAGTAGCAGTTGGCATTATGCTTATTTTAAGTTTACTGCGTATTAACGTCGTTTTATCGCTAACAATTGGAGCCATTGTTGGTGGCCTTGCTGGTGGTTTAAATATAATGGATACAATTCAAGCATTTGTTGATGGTCTTGGTGGAGGCGCAACAATTGCACTTAGTTATGGGTTACTTGGTGGCTTTGCATTAGCAATCTCGCGAACAGGGATTCCTGAAGTATTAGTTAAAGCTATTTTAAAGTTAGTACAACGTGAAGGGGATTCACAAAAGAAAGGCTTAGCAAAAGCGCTTATCTTTTTAGTATTACTAGCACTTGCCATTATGTCTCAAAACTTAGTGCCCGTGCATATTGCATTTATTCCATTAATTGTACCTCCTATGATTAAGCTAATGAATATGCTAGAAATTGATCGTCGCTTAATCGCATGTATTTTAACATTTGGCTTAGTAATGCCTTATATGTTCTTACCTTTTGGTTTTGGCTTAATTTATCAAGACATAGTGGTCACACAGATGGGCATAGCGGGCGTTGACGTTACAATGAGTGATGTTCCTAAGGCAATGGCTATCGTTGCTTTAGGGATGGCTGTAGGGCTTCTGGGAGCGTTTTTTGCATATCGTAAGCCTCGTAAGTATGAAAACATAGAAGTGGCAACGTCAAACGAACAAGAAAAAGAAGTGAAAACACGTAATCTCATTTTTGCTGCGATTGCGTTAGTTGCTTCATTGGCCGTTCAAATTCCGACGGATTCAATGATTATTGGTTCAATTGTCGGAATTGCTATTTTATATATAACCGGTGCATTAAAAATAAAAGAAGCCGATCAAGTGCTATCTGACGGTATGCGTATGATGGCGTTCGTAGGATTTGTTATGATTTCAGCCAATGGATTTTCAGCTGTTATTAACGCAACAGGAGACGTTAAACCGCTTGTGGCGAATGCAATGGATATATTCGGTGGTAATGTAAGTGTGGCAGTGTTCATTATGTTAGTAGTAGGTTTAATCGTTACGATGGGTATTGGTTCTTCTTTCGCAACCATTCCAATTATTGCAGCAATCTTTGTTCCTTTAGGTGTAGAACTTGGTTTAAGTGATTTAGCGATTATTTGTTTAATCGGTACAGCGGGTGTTCTTGGAGATGCAGGTTCTCCAGCATCAGACTCAACGCTCGGACCAACATCAGGCTTAAATGTCGATGGACAACACAATCATATCTGGGATACATGCGTACCAACATTCCTTTTTTATAACATTCCGCAAATCCTTTTTGGATGGCTTGCAGTGGTTTTCTTCCTATAATATAGTCGTCACTCTCAGTGAAAAGAGAGTGACGTTTTTTTGTAACTATAGGAAATTAGGGAATCTAATTTTTCTGAATATTTTATCTAAAAAGGTTTTATTTCTTTTCGGTTGCTTTCAAGCTAATAGTCTTATATACTAGAAAACGGCTCAAAAAGAGCGAACGTATTAAAATAAAGAATTAAACATTATTAAAAAAAGAATTTTGCTAAAACACTTGCGATTTTCTTTTTTATTGTATATAATGTTGAATGTTGGTCTTTGACTGCGATGAAACGAGAGGTTGCCGACACACCCGGCCGCTTTGCCATGGCGGTGTGTAGGAGAAATTTTCGTGGAGAATGTCTAGAAAATAGGCGAGAAGGAGGGAAAGTAATGGCAAAACAAAAAATTCGTATTCGTTTAAAAGCGTATGATCACCGTATCCTTGATCAATCTGCTGAGAAAATCGTTGAAACTGCGAAACGTTCAGGTGCTGGTGTATCGGGTCCGATCCCACTACCTACTGAAAGATCTGTATACACGATCTTACGTGCGGTTCACAAATACAAAGATTCTCGTGAGCAATTTGAAATGCGCACACATAAACGTCTTATCGACATCGTTAACCCGACACCACAAACTGTCGACGCGTTAATGAAGCTTGATTTACCATCTGGCGTTGATATCGAAATCAAACTTTAATGGTAAAAAACAAATATAAACATTTTTTAAAATTTACAGGAGGTGTGACAAATGACTAAAGGAATCTTAGGTAGAAAAATTGGTATGACTCAAGTTTTCGCTGAAAACGGAGATCTTATCCCAGTAACAGTAATCGAAGCTACTCCAAACGTAGTTTTACAAAAGAAAACTGTTGAAACTGACGGCTACGAAGCAATCCAAGTTGGTTTCGAAGACAAGCGCGTTAAGCTTTCTAACAAACCTGAACAAGGCCACGTAGCGAAAGCAAGCACGGCTCCTAAGCGCTTCATCCGTGAGTTCCGCAACTTAGAAGTTGCTTCTTACGAAGTTGGTCAAGAAGTCAAGGTAGAAGTATTCGCAGAAGGCGATGTAATTGATGTAACAGGTATTACTAAAGGTAAAGGTTTCCAAGGTGTAATTAAACGCCATGGTCAATCTCGTGGTCCTATGGCCCACGGTTCTCGTTACCACCGTCGTCCTGGTTCAATGGGTCCAGTTGCTCCGAACCGCGTATTTAAACAAAAGAAATTACCTGGTCAAATGGGTGGTACTGTTGTAACAATTCAAAACCTTGAGATCGTTAAGGTTGATGTTGAACGTAACCTACTATTAGTAAAAGGTAATGTTCCTGGTTCTAAAAAAGCATTAGTAACAGTTAAATCTGCTATTAAATCAAAATAATTCTCTTAAAGAAAGGAGGAAACAGGAATGACAAAGGTTTCAGTACTTAGTCAAACAGGTGCTTCAGTTGGCGAAATCGAATTAAACGATGCGATTTTCGGAATCGAGCCAAACGAAGCTGTATTATTCGACGCAATTGTTGCTCAACGCGCATCTTTACGTCAAGGTAATCACAAAGTTAAAAACCGTTCAGAAGTTGCTGGTGGTGGTCGTAAGCCATGGCGTCAAAAAGGAACTGGTCGTGCTCGTCAAGGTTCGATCCGCTCTCCGCAATGGCGTGGTGGTGGTGTTGTATTCGGTCCTACACAACGTAGTTACGCATACAAACTACCTAAGAAAGTTCGTCGTTTAGCACTTAAATCTGCTTTATCTGCTAAAGTATTAGAACAAAACTTCGTAGTACTTGATGCATTAACATTAAATGCACCAAAAACTAAAGATTTCAAAGCAGTATTAACTGCATTAGAAATCAGCAAAAAAGCATTATTCGTAACTGCTGAAGTTAACGAAAATGTAGCTTTATCTGCTCGTAACATCCCTGGTGTTACAGTGTTAACAGCTGAAGGAATCAACGTATTAGACCTATTAGGTCACGATAAAGTTGTTTTCACTCAAGACGCTGTGAAAAAAGTTGAGGAGGTGCTTGGATAATGGAAGCACGTGATATTTTAAAACGTCCAGTCATTACTGAGCGTTCTTCAGAAATTATGGCAGAGAAAAAGTATACTTTTGAAGTAGACACTCGCGCTAACAAAACTCAAGTTAAAGACGCAGTAGAAGAAATCTTCGGCGTTAAAGTTGAGAAAGTAAACGTAATGAACTACAAAGGTAAGTTTAAACGCGTTGGTAAATTCGGTGGATACACTAACAAACGTCGTAAAGCGATTGTTAAATTAACTGCTGATTCTAAAGAAATCGAATTATTCGAAATCTAATTTTAATATAACTCAACCCTAAAGAAGGAGGGAAAACAAATGGCGATTAAAAAGTATAAGCCAACCTCAGCTGGTCGTCGTAACATGACATCATCTGATTTTGCCGAAATCACTACTAATAAACCTGAAAAGTCTTTATTAGAGTCAACTAAACGCAAAGCTGGTCGTAACAACCAGGGTAAAATTACTGTTCGTCATCACGGTGGTGGTCACAAGAAACAATACCGTGTTATCGACTTTAAACGTCTTAAAGATGGCATTCCAGGACGCGTTGCTACAATTGAGTACGATCCAAACCGTTCTGCGAACATCGCATTAATTAACTATGCTGACGGTGAAAAACGTTATATCCTAGCTCCAAAAGGTCTTGAAGTAGGTCAAATGATCGTTTCAGGTCCAGAAGTGGACATCAAAGTGGGTAACGCTTTACCATTAGCTAACATTCCAATGGGTACTACAATCCATAACATCGAAATGAAACCTGGTAAAGGTGGACAATTAGTACGTTCAGCTGGTACTTCTGCACAAGTATTAGGCCGTGAAGGTAAATATGTAATCGTTCGCTTACAATCTGGTGAAGTACGTTTAATCCTTGCTACTTGCCGTGCTACAATCGGTCAAGTTGGTAATGAACAACACGAACTTATCCACATTGGTAAAGCAGGTCGTAATCGTTGGTTAGGTAAACGCCCAACAGTTCGTGGTTCTGTAATGAACCCTAACGATCACCCACACGGTGGTGGTGAAGGACGTTCTCCAATCGGACGTAAATCTCCAATGACACCATGGGGCAAACCAGCTCTTGGTTACAAAACTCGTAACAAGAAAAATAAATCATCTAAATTTATTATTCGCGGACGTAAAAAATAATGTGTTAAAACTACGGTTCCATAGGCGAACCGTGGTGGTATCACGGAGGGAGGTTCCTAAATGGGTCGCAGCATGAAAAAAGGCCCTTTTGCAGACGATCACCTTATGAAAAAGGTGGAAGCGCAAGAGGCTTCTGAAAAGAAACAAGTAATTAAAACTTGGTCTCGCCGTTCTACGATTTTCCCTAACTTCATCGGTTTAACAATCGCTGTATATGACGGACGTAAACACGTTCCTGTATACGTAACTGAAGATATGGTAGGTCATAAACTAGGTGAGTTTGCACCAACACGTACTTACAAAGGTCACGGTGCAGATGACAAGAAAACAAGACGCTAATTTTGAGAGGAGGTAAATCCTAATGACACAAGCTAAAGCTATCGCTCGTACAGTTCGTATCGCTCCTCGTAAAGTTCGTCTAGTAGTAGACTTAATTCGAGGAAAGCAAATCGGTGAAGCAGTTGCAATTTTACGTCATACTCCAAAAGCGGCGTCTCCAGTCGTTGAGAAAGTATTAAAATCTGCAGTTGCTAACGCTGAACATAACTACGAGTTAGATATGAACAACTTAGTTGTATCTGAAATCTTTGTTGATGAAGGTCCAACATTAAAACGTTTCCGTCCGCGTGCACAAGGTCGTGCATCGGCAATTAACAAACGTACAAGCCACATTACAATCGTGGTATCTGAGAAGAAGGAGGGATAATCCGTGGGTCAAAAAGTACATCCAATAGGACTACGTGTTGGTATTATTCGTGACTGGGAGTCAAAGTGGTTCGCTGAAAAAGACTACGCAGATCTTTTACACGAAGATATCAAAGTTCGTAAATATATCGAAACTCAACTTAAAGATGCATCTGTATCTAAAGTAGAAATCGAACGCGCAGCAAATCGCGTAAATGTTACAATTCACACTGCTAAACCAGGTATGGTAATCGGTAAAGGTGGTACGGAAGTCGAAAACTTACGTAAATACTTATCTGATGTAACTGGTAAACGTGTACACATCAATATTATTGAAATTAAACGTGCTGATTTAGATGCTCGTCTAGTAGCAGAAAATATCGCTCGTCAACTTGAGAACCGCGCATCATTCCGTCGTGCTCAAAAACAAGCAATCCAACGCACAATGCGTTCGGGTGCTAAAGGTATTAAAACACAAGTATCTGGTCGTTTAGGTGGCGCTGATATCGCGCGTGCTGAACACTATAGTGAAGGAACTGTCCCACTTCATACATTACGTGCTGACATTGATTATGCACATGCTGAAGCGGATACAACTTACGGTAAACTAGGCGTTAAAGTTTGGATCTACCGTGGCGAAGTTCTTCCAACTAAAAAGAACTCTGTGGAAGGAGGCAAATAATATGTTATTACCTAAACGCGTAAAATATCGTCGTGAACACCGTGGTAACATGCGTGGTGAAGCGAAAGGCGGTAAAGAAGTATCTTTCGGTGAGTTTGGCTTACAAGCTACAACAGCATCTTGGATTACTAACCGTCAAATCGAAGCAGCACGTATCGCAATGACTCGTTACATGAAACGTGGCGGTAAAGTTTGGATTAAAATCTTCCCACATAAGCCTTACACGAAAAAGCCTCTAGAAGTCCGCATGGGTTCTGGTAAAGGTTCTCCTGAAGGTTGGGTAGCAGTAGTAAAACCAGGAAAAGTAATGTTCGAAATCGCTGGTGTATCTGAAGAGATCGCACGTGAAGCACTTCGTTTAGCATCACACAAACTTCCTGTGAAAACTAAAATTGTAAAACGTCAAGAAACTGGTGGTGAATCTAATGAAAGCTAATGATATCCGTGACCTTGCGAATTCAGAAATCGAATTAAAAGTGAAATCACTGAAAGAAGAGCTTTTCAACCTTCGCTTCCAATTGGCGACTGGTCAATTAGAAAACACAGCTCGCATCCGTGAAGTTCGCAAAGCGATCGCACGTATGAAAACTGTGATTCGTGAAAGAGAAATCAGTGCAAATAACTGATAAAGGAGGGTTCTAAGTATGACTGAGCGCAATCAACGCAAAGTTTACACAGGCCGCGTTGTTTCAGACAAAATGGATAAAACAATTTCTGTTTTAATCGAAACACATAAAAAGCATGCGCTTTATGGCAAACGTGTAAAATACTCTAAAAAGTTTAAGGCTCATGATGAGCTAAACACTGCGAAAATCGGTGATATCGTACGTATCATGGAAACTCGCCCGCTATCAGCTACTAAGCGCTTCCGTTTAGTTGAAGTTGTAGAAAAAGCGGTTATTATTTAATAACACATTTCGGAATAAAATATAATTTCCGAGGGGAGGTAACCTAAGTGATTCAACAAGAAAGTCGTATGAAAGTTGCTGACAACTCAGGTGCACGTGAAGTTTTAACAATTAAAGTACTTGGTGGTTCTGGACGTAAAACTGCTAACATCGGTGATGTCGTTGTTTGTACCGTTAAGAAAGCAACACCAGGTGGCGTTGTCAAAAAAGGTGACGTTGTTAAGGCTGTTATCGTTCGCACTAAAACAGGTGCTCGTCGTAAAGACGGTACTTACATCAAATTTGACGAGAATGCTTGCGTAATCATCAAAGATGATAAATCACCACGCGGAACTCGTATTTTCGGACCAGTTGCACGTGAATTACGTGATGGCAACTTCATGAAAATCGTTTCTCTAGCTCCAGAAGTTCTTTAATTTCATGACAGTACCAATCAAGGAGGTGCGACACAAAATGCATGTTAAAAAGGGCGATAAAGTAAAAGTAATTACTGGTAAAGACAAAGGTAAAGAAGGCGTTATCTTAGCTGCTTTCCCAAAACAAGACCGCGTTCTTGTTGAAGGGGTAAACATCGTTAAGAAACACGTTAAACCTAACCAATTGAACCCACAAGGTGGTATTGTATCTCAAGAAGCTGCAATCCACATTTCGAACGTAATGCTAATCGATCCTAAATCTGGCGAGCCGACTCGTGTAGGTTTTGAGATCAAAGATGGCAATAAAGTTCGTGTTGCAAAAAAATCCGGTGTAGTAATCGACTAACAAGTAAACTAAGAAGGGAGGTACACACATGAGCCGCCTAAAAGAAAAATATTTAAACGAAGTATCATCTGCTCTTATGAGCAAATTCGAATATAAATCAGTTATGCAAATCCCTAAAGTAGACAAAATCGTAATCAACATGGGTGTTGGTGACGCTGTTCAAAACTCTAAGGCTTTAGATGTAGCTGTTGAAGAATTAACAATTATCACTGGTCAAAAACCAGTTGTAACAAAAGCAAAAAAATCAATCGCTGGTTTCCGTCTTCGTGAAGGTCAAGCAATCGGTGCTAAAGTTACATTACGCGGTGAGCGTATGTATGAATTCTTGGATAAATTAATCGCTATCGCACTTCCACGTGTACGTGACTTCCGTGGTGTTTCTAAAAAAGCATTCGATGGTCGCGGTAACTACACTTTAGGTGTTAAAGAACAATTAATTTTCCCTGAAATTGATTACGATAAAGTTTCAAAAGTACGCGGTATGGACATCGTTATCGTAACTACTGCGAATTCTGACGAAGAAGCTCGCGAGTTATTAACACAGTTCGGTATGCCGTTCCAAAAGTAATTTAAACAAGGAGGGCGAAAAACTTGGCTAAAAAATCTATGGTTGTTAAACAACAACGCACGCAAAAGTTCAAAGTACAAGAATATACACGTTGTGAACGCTGTGGCCGTCCACACTCTGTATACCGCAAATTTAAACTTTGCCGTATTTGTTTCCGTGAACTTGCATATAAGGGACAAATTCCTGGCGTTAAAAAAGCCAGCTGGTAATCCCCTAATTTGGGAAGGAGGTAAATTTTCATGACAATGACTGATCCAATTGCAGACATGCTTACACGCATTCGTAATGCAAACATGGTACGTCACGAGAAGTTAGAAGTTCCTGCTTCTAACGTAAAGAAAGAGATCGCTGAAATTTTAAAGCGTGAAGGTTTCGTACGTGATGTTGAATATGTAGAAGACGACAAGCAAGGTATCATCCGTATTTTCTTAAAATATGGTAAAGATAACGAGCGCGTAATTACTGGTCTTAAACGTATCTCAAAACCAGGTTTACGTGTATATGCTAAAACAACTGAAGTACCAAAAGTATTAAATGGTCTTGGTATCGCTTTAGTATCAACTTCAAATGGCTTATTAACTGACAAAGAAGCTCGCGCTAAACAAGTTGGCGGAGAAATCTTAGCATACATTTGGTAATTAGTAAGAAAAGAACGGAGGTGCAATATAAATGTCTCGCGTAGGTAAAAAAAGTATCGAGGTACCTGCTAACGTAACTGTAGTAGTCGCTGAAGGCAACTTAGTTACTGTTAAAGGTCCAAAAGGCGAATTAACTCGTCAATTTAATCAAGATATGAAAATCGAACAAGAAGGCAACATGCTTTCAGTTGTTCGTCCTTCTGATTCGAAAGAACACCGTACTAACCACGGTACAACTCGTGCGTTATTAGCTAACATGGTAACTGGTGTTTCTGAAGGTTTCTCTCGCTCTCTAGAACTTATTGGTGTAGGTTACCGTGCTCAATTACAAGGCAAAAAGCTTGTATTGAACGTAGGTTTCTCTCACCCAGTTGAGTTTACACCTGAAGAAGGTTTAGAGGTTGAAGTTCCTTCAAACACTAAAATCATCGTTAAAGGTATTTCTAAAGAGCGTGTTGGTGCATTAGCATCTAACATCCGCGACGTACGTCCGCCAGAGCCTTATAAAGGTAAAGGTATTCGTTACGAAGGTGAATTCGTTCGCCGTAAAGAAGGTAAAACAGGTAAATAATGCGGCCTAAAACCGCATCAATCTAGAAAGGAGTGACCTCTGTGATTACGAAACAAGACAAAAATCAAGTTCGTAAAAAACGTCATGGGCGTGTTCGTTCTAAAATTTCGGGTACTGCACAACGTCCTCGTTTAAACGTATTCCGTTCTAATAAGAACATTTATGCACAACTAATCGACGATGTAGCTGGTGTAACTTTAGTTTCTGCTAATACTCAAGAAAAAGATTTCAAAGAGTTAGTATCAAACATTGAAGCTGCTACTAAAATCGGTGAAACAATCGCTAAACGCGCTGCTGAAAAAAATATTACTACTGTGGTATTTGACCGTAGCGGTTACTTATATCATGGTCGTGTGAAAGCTTTAGCTGAAGCTGCACGTGAAAACGGCTTAGAATTTTAATAAGAAGGAGGGACATACTTCATGAGTCGCATTGACGCAAACAAATTAGAACTTGAAGAACGCGTTGTTACAATTAACCGTGTTGCTAAAGTTGTTAAAGGTGGTCGTCGCTTCCGCTTCACTGCATTAGTTGTAGTTGGAGATAAAAATGGTCATGTAGGTTTCGGTACTGGTAAAGCCCAAGAGGTTCCAGACGCAATCCGCAAAGCTGTTGAAGACGCGAAGAAAAACTTAATCGAAGTACCACGCGTGGGTGGAACTACTCCACACTTAGTGCAAGGTCGCTTCGGTGCAGGTTCAATCTTAATCAAACCTGCAGCTCCTGGTACAGGAGTTATCGCTGGTGGTCCAGTACGTGCCGTACTAGAACTAGCGGGTATTACTGATATTCTTTCAAAATCTCTTGGTTCAAGCACACCAATTAACATGGTGCGCGCAACTGTAGCAGGTTTAACTGAATTAAAACGCGCAGAAGATGTAGCAAAACTACGCGGTAAATCAGTGGAAGAGTTATTAGGATAAGGGGGGAATTATAATGACTAAATTACAAATCACCCTTACAAAATCTGTGATCGGTACTAAACCAAACCAACGTAAAGTTGTTGAGGCATTAGGATTACGTAAATTAAATCAAACTGTGGAACAAGCAGATAATGCTGCTATCCGTGGTATGTTAACAAAAGTAGCTCACTTAGTTACAGTTGAAGAAATTTAATTTCACATTATTGAACAAGGAGGTGCTCTCATATGAAACTTCATGAGTTAAAACCAGCAGAAGGATCGCGTAAAGTACGCAATCGCGTAGGTCGTGGTATCGGTTCTGGTAATGGTAAAACTGCAGGTAGAGGTACTAAAGGTCAAAATTCTCGTTCTGGCGGCGGTGTTCGCCCTGGATTCGAGGGTGGTCAAAACCCTTTATTCCGTCGTTTACCTAAACGTGGCTTTACGAACATTAACCGTAAAGAATACGCTATCTTAAATATTGATGCGTTAAACCGTTTCGAAGAAGGTGCAGAAGTAACACCTGCATTATTATTAGAAACTGGTATCGTGAGCAATGAAAAAGCTGGAATCAAAATTCTAGGTCATGGTACTGTAAACGTTAAGCTTACAGTCAAAGCTCACAAATTCTCTGCTTCTGCTAAAGAAGCAATTGAAAACGCTGGCGGAACTACTGAGGTGATTTAATGTTTCAGACAATCTCTAACTTTATGCGCGTTCGAGATATACGAAATAAAATCATCTTCACATTATTAATGTTAATCGTTTTTCGTATCGGGACATTCATCCCGGTACCTAACGTTAACGCAGATGTATTAAAGGCAACTGATGAGTTTAACTTAGTAGGTTTCCTTAATACGTTTGGCGGTGGTGCATTGAAAAACTTCTCGATCTTCGCGATGGGGATTATGCCTTACATCACAGCCTCAATCATTACGCAGTTATTGCAAATGGACGTTGTACCAAAGTTTGCCGAATGGTCTAAACAGGGTGATGTTGGCCGACGTAAGTTAGCTCAATTCACTCGTTATTTCACGATTGTTCTAGCATTTATTCAATCTTTCGCTATGTCATTTGGGTTTAACCAAATGTACGGCGGATCATTGATTGCAGATACTAGTATTCAATCGTATTTAACAATTGCTGTTGTTTTAACAGCAGGTACAGCATTCCTATTGTGGTTAGCTGAACAAGTTACTGCTTATGGTGTTGGTAATGGTATTTCTATTATTATCTTCGCTGGGATCGTCGCTGCGTTTCCTAATGCAGTAAATCAAATTTATGCACAACAAATTGAGGGAGCAGGAGATCAACTTTTCATTAAGATTGTCATCCTAGCTTTATTAGTTTTAGTGCTACTTGCAGTTATTATTGGGGTTATTTACATTCAACAAGCGTTACGTAAAATCCCTATTCAATACGCAAAACGAGTTGCTGGTAATTCGCCTAAGATTGGTGCACAACAAACTCACTTACCTTTAAAAGTAAATGCTGCAGGGGTTATTCCGGTAATCTTCGCGGTAGCGTTTATTGTAACACCACAAACTTTAGCGACATTCTTTGGTGATAATAACGTAACATCATTCATCTCAAACACTTTTGATTATACAAAACCAGTAGGGATGTTAATTTATGTTGTATTAATTATTGCTTTTGCATATTTCTACGCATTCATTCAAGTGAATCCGGAAAATGTGGCTGATAACTTGAAAAAGCAAGGTGCCTACATCCCGGGTATTCGCCCAGGTAATGACACTCAAGCTTACTTAACAAAAGTCCTTTATCGACTAACATTTGTTGGTTCTCTATTCTTAGTAGTTATTGCTGTAATGCCGATTTTATTCATTAACTTCATGAACCTGCCAGCTTCGGCTCAAATCGGGGGAACAAGTATGATTATCGTAGTTGGTGTTGCACTAGAAACGATGAAGCAATTAGAGTCTCAATTAGTGAAACGTCATTATAAAGGCTTTATGAAATAATGCAGGTTTGGGAGACAATTTTGTTTCCTGACCCGCGTAGTTTATAAGGGGGAGCATTCTTATGAATATCGTTTTAATGGGTCTACCAGGTGCTGGTAAAGGTACTCAAGCTGACAAAATTGTTGAGAAGTACGCAATCCCTCATATTTCTACGGGTGACATGTTCCGTGCAGCTATTAAAGAAGGCACAGAATTAGGTATACAAGCAAAATCGTTTATGGATCAAGGTGCTTTGGTTCCTGATGAAGTAACGATTGGTATTGTTCGTGAGCGTCTTTCACAAAAAGATTGCGAAAAAGGATTCTTATTAGATGGATTCCCACGTACAGTTCCTCAAGCTGAAGCTTTAGATAGCATCCTTGAAGAACTAGGTCGTCCAGTTGAATATACAATTAATGTTCAAGTCGAAAAAGAAGAATTGATCGCACGCTTAAGTGGTCGTCGCATTTGTAAAACATGTGGCTCTTCTTATCACTTAGTTTTCAATCCTCCTATAGAGGAAGGAAAATGTGATAAAGATGGTGGCGAGTTATACACACGTGCGGATGATAATCCTGAAACGGTTGCAAATCGCCTGGAAGTAAATATGAACCAAGCGCAACCTTTACTTGATTTCTATGAAGCAAAGGGTGTACTTACAAATATTAATGGACAGCAAGAAATTTCCAAAGTATTTGCTGATCTTGATGCTCTTTTACAGGGCAACCGCAGCTGATATCCGTCTGGACGCTAGACAGCTTCCGCGGTAGTCAATGCGGAGGCAACAACGAAACATAATTTTTTGAGAGTTGCAAAAGCATATAGTACCCGCTATATACTGCAAAGGTTGAGCACTTCACTGTGTGATGACATCTTTTCAAGGTATAATGGGTTTCGTGGAAGCATCTGTGTAACGGGTATGAATCTCTCATCCAAGACATTCCGGCTATCGTGTTAACATAAGGGATACAGTTCCATTAATTAGATACTGTATATTCCATGGATTGTGTGAAGCGAAACCAGACGAGCGTCTTATTGAACATCTCTCATGCAATCCAAAACATATGTTGAAACGAGTTGCTTCTTATTTAGGAGAAAACAGTTGCAAGAGCTCACATGAGTTTTTTGAGAATTAACATATAGAAGGGAGTCGAGAAGATGGCGAAAGACGATGTAATTGAAGTCGAAGGGACAGTTGTTGAGACTTTGCCAAACGCGATGTTTAAGGTAGAATTAGAAAATGGGCACACTGTGCTTGCACACGTATCTGGAAAGATTCGTATGCACTTTATCCGTATCCTACCTGGAGATAAGGTTACTATTGAGTTATCTCCTTATGATTTAACTCGCGGTCGTATCACATACCGTTTTAAATAATCTTTTGCACTCCGGACTATTAAGGAGGTTAGGTTAGATGAAAGTGAGACCATCTGTGAAACCGATCTGCGAAAAATGTAAAGTAATTCGCCGACGCGGTAAAGTAATGGTAATCTGTGAAAATCCTAAACACAAACAAAAACAAGGATAATTAATCAAGGAGGTGCACTAACGAATGGCACGTATTGCTGGTGTTGACATTCCTCGCGATAAACGCGTTGTAATTTCATTAACTTACATTTACGGTATTGGTAAAACGACTTCTCAAAAAGTATTAGCAGCTGCTGGTATTGACGAAAGCATCCGCGTTAAAGACTTAACAGAAGATCAATTAAATCAAATCCGTGAACAATTAGATTCATACAAAACAGAAGGTGACCTACGTCGTGAAATTTCTTTAAACATCAAACGTTTAATGGAAATCTCTTCATTACGCGGTATCCGTCACCGTCGTGGTTTACCTGTTCGTGGTCAAAATACGAAGAACAATGCGCGTACGCGTAAAGGTCCTCGTAAAACTGTAGCGAACAAGAAAAAATAATTAAGTAAAGGAGGTTCCTTCTTAACATGGCTCGTAAACAACAAACTCGTAAACGTCGTGTGAAAAAAAATATCGAATCTGGTATTGCTCACATCCGTTCTACATTCAACAATACAATCGTAACGATCACTGATATGCAAGGTAACGCATTATCTTGGTCTTCAGCTGGTGCTTTAGGTTTCCGTGGTTCACGTAAATCTACTCCATTCGCAGCTCAAATGGCTGCTGAAGCAGCTGCAAAAACTTCTATGGAACATGGTATTAAAACTTTAGAAGTTACAGTAAAAGGTCCTGGTTCTGGTCGTGAAGCTGCAATTCGTGCACTTCAAGCTGCTGGTTTAGAAGTAACTGCTATTAAAGACGTTACTCCAGTTCCTCATAACGGTTGCCGTCCGCCAAAACGTCGTCGCGTGTAATAGGTGCTGCTTAGAGGTATAACACTTCTAGGTACATCATGTTTCTTGTACATTTGTCTTGTGCATTATTAAATCTAACTTAGATTGACAACTATGATGGTATAAACCTATACATTAGATGTTTTGAAGGAGGGTAAATTGGAATGATCGAAATTGAAAAACCAAAGATTGAAACAGTGGAGATTAGCGAAGATGCTAAATATGGCAAATTTGTTGTAGAACCGCTTGAGCGCGGATATGGTAACACTTTGGGAAATTCACTACGTCGTATCCTTCTGTCTTCATTACCTGGAGCTGCTGTAACGTCAATTCAAATTGACGGCGTACTACATGAATTCTCAACAGTAGAAGGCGTTGTAGAAGATGTTGCTTCAATTATCTTAAACGTGAAAAAGCTAGCTTTAAAAATCTACTCTGACGAAGAAAAAGTCATTGAGATTGACATAAAAGGTGACGGAACGGTTACTGCTGCTGACATTACACATGACAGTGATGTAGAAATTTTAAACCCAGAACTGTATATCGCAACAATCGCTAAAAATGGTCACCTACGTATGCGTATGTACGCACAACGTGGTCGTGGTTATACTCCTGCTGATCAAAACAAACGTGAGGATCTTCCTATCGGCGTGATCCCGATCGACTCTATTTACACTCCAGTTTCACGCGTCAACTTCCAAGTAGAGAATACTCGTGTTGGACAAAATTCTGACTACGACAAGTTATCACTTGATGTATGGACAGATGGAAGCATCGGTCCTAAAGAGGCGATTTCACTTGGAGCGAAAATTTTAACTGAACACTTAAATATCTTTGTAGGCATGACTAATGAGGCACAAACTGCTGAAATTATGGTCGAAAAAGAAGAAGATCAAAAAGAAAAAGTATTAGAGATGACTATCGAAGAACTTGATCTTTCTGTTCGTTCTTACAACTGCTTAAAGCGCGCTGGTATCAATACGGTATTAGAGTTAGCTAACAAGTCAGAAGACGACATGATGAAGGTACGTAACCTTGGTCGCAAGTCTTTAGAAGAAGTTAAGCATAAGTTAGAAGAGCTTGGTTTAGGATTACGTAAAGAAGACTAAGCGAAAACTTATAAAATATAGCTAGATCAGATACATTTAAAGGAGGGAAACGTCCATGGGTTACAGAAAACTTGGTCGTACAAGTTCTCAACGTAAGGCATTACTACGTGACTTAGCTACTGATTTAATTATCAACGAGCGCATCGAAACTACTGAAGCGCGCGCTAAAGAAACTCGTAAAGCTGTTGAAAAAATGATTACTTTAGGTAAACGCGGTGATTTACACGCACGTCGTCAAGCGGCTGCATTCATCCGTCGTGAGCTAGTAACAGTTGGAGAAGGCGAAGAAGAAAAAACTGTTTTCGCACTTCAAAAATTATTTGACGATATTGCACCGCGTTATGCAGAGCGTCAAGGTGGTTACACTCGTATTCTTAAAGTAGGTCCTCGTCGTGGAGACGGCGCACCAGTAGTAATTATCGAATTAGTTTAATTCTAAGCGACAATGAAATGGGTAGAGGGGTGTCCGGTTCACCGGTTGAACCCGCACCCCTCTTTTTTAGTTTTTTTCGCCAGTGTTAAACACTAGTTGAAAAAATTCAAGCCTTGCAAATATCATAGATTTTGCTGAGGTATAATTTATTTAACGATTTATACGACAATAAATAAGCTGAGCGTTATGATGAGCGGAGCATTTATGCTGGCGTCTCGTTTAGCTCTCCGCACCTCATTCAACAAATAGTGGGCTTGAGCACCCATCTATTTTGTAAATGTAATGACAAGCGCATTTCTCTGAATGAGGTGCGCGCTTTTTTATTTAATGGAATTAGGGTTGAGCCCCTAAATTCCTACATACATATGCAAACATAAAGTACGTTTAAATAGGTGACCTCATCCGTCAGACTTGTTTGAAAACGTGCTTTATTTTTATATATGTTGATATAATTTCCCAGGAAAAGCTAGCAACACGTGAAGAAAACGTGTAAGTTATGTGTAGAGCAGAGATAGAGAGGAGTAAAGATGAGCGTGACTGAAATTTTATCATTTAATGATGTAACTTTTTCATATACACCAGACGAACCAACAGCATATAAAGCAGTGCAAAATGTGACATTCTCGATTAATAAAGGAGAATGGATTGCAATTGTTGGTCATAATGGTTCTGGAAAATCAACAATGGCGAAATTGATGAGCGGTTTATTATTCCCAGAGCAAGGTGAAGTACGTATAAAGCGAGATGTACTAACAGAAGAGAATTTATGGGAAATTCGCTCACAAATAGGAATGGTATTTCAAAATCCAGATAATCAATTTGTAGGGGCTACTGTGCAAGACGATGTTGCATTTTCATTGGAAAACAACGGTGTTCCATATGAAGAAATGGTAAAGCGTGTGCAAGAGGCATTACGACAAGTGAAGATGGAAAGCTTCTTAAATCATGAACCACACCATTTATCAGGTGGACAAAAGCAACGAGTAGCGATTGCTGGCGCTTTAGCGATGCACCCTCAAATTTTAATATTAGATGAAGCGACTTCGATGCTTGATCCACAAGGGCGAGACGAAGTACTTAAGATTGTACAGGCACTACGTGAACAAATCGGCTTAACGGTTTTATCAATTACGCATGATTTAGAAGAAGCACTTTTAGCAGACCGTGTAATTTTTATGAATGATGGGAAGAAGTATGCAGAAGGGACACCATCAGAAATTTTCGCGTTAGGGGACCAGTTAACCGAATTTGGTTTAGATCTACCTTTTGCTATGAAAATGACACGACTCTTACAAGCGCAAGGTGTTCAGCTGGTAGGCCAACATATGACAGAAGAAGAGCTGGTGAATGATTTATGGACATCCAACTTCAACAAGTAAGTTATGCTTACTCAAAAGGGACACCATTTGAAAAATACGCACTACATGATGTAGATTTATCGGTAAAGAGTGGTACATACCAAGCAATTATTGGTCATACGGGATCAGGTAAATCGACGATATTACAACATTTCAACGGACTTTTAAAACCTACAAGCGGTACTGTGAAAATTGGTGACCGAATGATTGTAGCAAATAAAAAGGCAAAAGAGTTAAAGCCTATCCGTCAAAAGGTTGGCATAGTATTTCAGTTTCCTGAGCATCAGCTGTTTGAAGAAACGGTGTTAAAGGATATTATGTTTGGTCCGATGAACTTTGGAGTTTCGGAAGAATTAGCAGAAAAACGTGCGCGTGAACTGATTACACTTGTTGGGTTACCTGACAGTGTATTAGAAAAGTCACCGTTTGATTTATCAGGTGGACAAATGCGTCGTGTTGCGATTGCAGGTGTACTCGCAATGGAGCCAGAAGTTATCGTACTAGATGAACCAACGGCTGGACTAGATCCGCGAGGGCAAAAGGAAATTATGGACTTGTTTTATGATTTACATCAAAAACGAGGACTAACAACCATTCTAGTCACGCATAGTATGGAAGATGCAGCACGTTATGCGGATAAAATAGCCATTATGCATGAGGGCCGTTGTGTATTAACAGGAGAGCCACGCGAATTGTTTACAGATATAGAGACATTGTCAAACTATCGTTTAGAGCCTCCGCGCATCGTACGCTTCCAACAAAAAATCGAAAAAATGATGAATAAAAAGCTATCCAAAATTTGCTTAACTGAAGAAGAGCTGGCAATCGAACTGGGTCAAGCTATCCGAGAGGGGCGTGAAGACCAATGATGGAGAAAATGATTTTCGGTCGCTTCATCCCTGGTAATTCGTTCGTTCATAAATTAGATCCACGTTCGAAGTTATTATTCGTTTTTACGTTTATTGTCATTGTCTTTTTAGCGAATAATATCACGACCTATGCGGTACTATTAGTATTCACATTACTTATTATTATGCTATCTCGCATCCGTTTATATTTTTTAATCAATGGATTAAAGCCAGTTATTTTCTTAATGGCGTTTACACTCATTCTGCATTTGTTGATGACAAAAGAAGGCGCAGTTCTTTTAGATCTTGGTTTTATGAAAATTTATGAAGAAGGTTTGCGACAAGGTATTTTCATTTCCGTACGTTTTTTAGTGCTCGTATTTATGACATCGATTTTAACATTAACAACGTCTTCGATTTCGATTACGGATGGGTTAGAAACATTATTAAATCCATTTAAAAAATTAAAACTCCCTGTACATGAATTGGCATTAATGATGTCGATTGCACTTCGTTTTATTCCAACGTTAATGGACGAAACGGATAAAATTATGAAAGCACAAATGGCACGTGGCTCGGATTTGAGTGCAGGTCCATTGAAAGATCGCTTAAAGGCGGTAGTCCCGCTTTTAGTCCCGCTATTTATTAGCGCATTTAAACGTGCTGAGGATTTAGCAACAGCGATGGAAGTACGTGGTTACCGTGGTGGTGAGGGGCGTACGAGATATCGTCAGCTGAATTGGACAATGAAAGACACACTAAGCTTATTCATTTTAGTACTTATTGCGGGTGTACTGTGGATGTTACGTAGTTAAAAGGAGTAAGTATAGACATGACAAGATTAAAAGCGACGATTAGTTATGATGGTACGCTGTTTGCTGGTTATCAGGTACAGCCTGGTGAGCGTACGGTCCAACTTGAAATTGAAAAAGTGCTTGAAACCATGCATAAGGGTGCCCACGTGAAAATTACAGCGAGTGGTCGTACCGACGCGCGTGTCCATGCCACAGGGCAATCGATTCATTTTGATACGCCGCTCGCGATTCCTGCTGACAGATATATGAAGGCATTGAATGTACAGCTTCCACGTGATATTCGCGTGTTACATGTTGAGGAAGTGGCGGATGATTTTCACGCACGTTTTAATGTGACGGGGAAACGCTATCGTTATATTTGGGATTGTAGCGCAGTACAAAGCCCGTTTCGACGTCATTATGCAGTGGAAACGAATGGTTTGAAACCAAATGTTGAAGCGATGGAGAAAGCGGCTGAAGCGATTATTGGAACACATGACTTTAGTTGTTTTTGCGCGGCAAATACGAGTGTTGTTGATAAGATACGCACCGTGCATGAGTTACAACTTGAGTGGCACGGTGAAGAGCTACATATGGCCATTGCAGGAACGGGCTTCCTATATAATATGGTACGTATTATTGCAGGTACACTTTGGGAAGTTGGAACAGGGAAGCGTGAAGCATCTTCATTAGCTGCGACAATCATTTCTAAAGACCGCGGACAAGCGGGGAAAACAGCATCGGCACATGGGCTATATTTAGAAAAAGTATTTTATTAAATTCCAAAAATATTTTTTAAAAAGTTTCGTAATAAAGAGATATTTACAGTGAAAAAGGCAATGTGAATAGGGTTAACAACCTTTCCAGGCGTTCAATTAAATATCTTGACTTTAAACGAGATACATTATATGATGATGTATGGTATTTTCATTACCACCACAAGATAAGCCCCGAAAACTTATAAGTGTATATAATGAAAAATAACGGTAATCTATATCGATTAGGAGGATACAAACATGCGTACAACTTTCATGGCTAAAGGTCACGAAGTAGAGCGTAAATGGTTAGTAGTAGACGCAGAAGGCCAAACTTTAGGTCGTTTAGCTTCTGAAGTAGCTGCTATCTTACGCGGTAAAAATAAACCAACATTCACACCGAACGTTGACACTGGTGATCATGTGATCATCATTAATGCAGAAAAGATCGAGTTAACAGGTAATAAATTACAAAAGAAATTATACCGTCACCATACTCAATTCTCTGGTGGTTTAAAAACTCGTACTGCTGCAACAATGAAAGAAAAATACCCGACTCAAATGCTTGAATTAGCAATTAAAGGGATGCTTCCAAAGAACTCTTTAGGTCGTCAAATGTTCACTAAACTGAACGTTTATGCTGGCGCTGAACATCCACACGCTGCACAAAAACCAGAAGCTTACGAGCTACGCGGTTAATTAATAAATTATAATAGGAGGAAATAACTTTGGCACAAGTACAATACATCGGCACAGGTCGCCGTAAAAGCTCAACTGCCCGCGTACGTTTAGTACCAGGCGAAGGTAACATTGTAATCAACAACCGTGAAATCGGTGATTACTTACCATACGAAACTTTACACTTAATCATCAACCAACCATTAGTAGCTACTGAAACAAAAGGCTCTTATGATGTTCACGTTAACGTAAACGGTGGTGGATTCACAGGTCAAGCTGGCGCAATCCGTCATGGTATCGCTCGTGCATTATTACAAGTTGATCCAGACTTCCGTGCTGCTTTAAAAGCTGCAGGTCTATTAACTCGTGATTCTCGCATGAAAGAACGTAAAAAACCAGGTTTACGCGGCGCTCGTCGTGCACCTCAGTTCTCAAAACGTTAATCTTCGGATTCAACTATATTTGCAGAATACAAAACTCTTTCCCAGGAATATTTCTGGGAAAGAGTTTTTTGTTTACATAGATATTTCATTTGCGAAGCCGCTGTTCGCAGCGAGACGTCCTTTTATTTTTGTGAAGGTGAAGTCCGTTCCTTGTAGCCAATTATTAAAATCAATGACCAATGGAAGGGCATCCCCGCCAAGTACAAATAGTGATTTTAGCTGCTCAGGTAAGTAACCAGCTGTATGAAGCGTGCCATCCCATGCACCGTATTTTGTAGCAAATACGCCGTTATCGGAGCTGTTCATTAATTGAAAGGCTTCTTTAAGGCCAAGTGTGTGGGATTGCGCGGTCATAATAACGTCTTCACGCGCTTTCGAATCCTCCATGCGGTAACGATTTTCTTCTTTTAAAATATGAAAATGGTTCGTACAAGCAGCTGCAGATCTTATTTCCACACGGCGTGGAGAGGCTTCGACTGCAAGGGCTTCACGAGATGAATCAAGTAATACATAGTTGAACGAATGTTTATGCGGAAGTTCCTTCAATAAGGAAACTGCTTCAGAAACATTGGCACAACTTTCTAAAACGATGCGACCGATCATATTGCATACAAAGCCGTCTTCACTGTTTTTTGTATTGACGAAATTATAGCCCATGACGAGACCCTTTTCGTTCATGCCATCCATTCGGCCCGTTACTTGCATGGTTGGCCCCATTGTTGCATAGCCTTCATCGGTAGGGGCATAGAACACATAACGACCGTCGTAGCTAAATGGATCATTATCATAATTTCTAATCATATAATCTTGGCCCGTTACAATTGAGCAACCGCTCTTTGGATAGGCAGCATAATAGCCTCCAAAATGAAGGTACGCCTGCTGTTCAGTTAACTGTAACCCATCTGCCAAACCTTGAATTTCTTCAATAATACTTGGTGCGTAGTTGGTTAATAAGGCTTTCACTTGTGGTACATCAACAACAAACTTTCTCTTAAGGCGTAGATAGAGAGCCTCTCGGTTTTGGAATAATGCGGATCCCATCAGCGCTTCAGCTTGTTTTAACCCAAATGCATAATGCGACCCACGAAATTGTATTACTTCACTTGTAACTTTTTTCATAAAGACACCCTTTGCTTACATCGTTTAATTCATACTAGCGATTTTTCAGAAGTAAGTACAATAAAAAAACAGTACTAATGTTCAATCTTACTATGGCTTATAAGAAAAAATCTCGTATTATTGTATACAAAGGTATACAATTGTATTCGATAGATGTGAGGTGAACGGAAATGAGAGAAGAAGGACGAGATAGACATCACGAGAAAGATGGAGAACATGGTGAGCATAGAAGAAGAGGTGCTCAAACTTTCCGTCGTGGGCGTGCATTAGAATTTTACCGTCAACTTGTTACAAAGCGCGATACATTAAAAAAACAATTAGAGTCATCAGAACTGCAATCGATTCATCCAGTGATCGCAGGGGAGTTAAAAGCAACGGAAGCCATTATGGATGAGTTTGTTGTGTTATTTCGATTAGATGAGTTAGTGGAAGAACCAGAGAAAGAAGCAGAGTAATTTTGAAAACGACGAGGAAGTGAATCTTTTAGTATGCAGGCAGTATGGAAATTATCAAAGTATGTGAAGCCGTATTTATTATTTGCAATTATTGCACCCGTTATGATGGTACTCGAAGTAAGTATGGACTTAGTGCAACCTACAATCTTACAACATATTATCGATAAAGGGATTGCAGAGAGTGATACGACGTATATCTTAAAAATGTTCGGATTGATGTTAGCAACATCATTTATTGGATTAATCGGAGGTGTAGGCTGTTCGATTTATGCGTCGCGTACAGCGGTCAATGTTTCGACAGACCTTCGCCATGATTTATATGAAACGATTACGTATTTTTCAAATAGAAGTAAAGATAAATTTACACTTGGTAAACTCGTTACAAATTTAACGAGCGATATTGAAATGCTTCAGCGTGCGTTAACGATGCTGCTGAAAGTTTTTGTGCGTGGTCCAATGATGTTTGTCGGTGCAATTGTCATTGTATTTTTAACGGCGCGTGAACTATTTCCAATTTTATTGGTCGTTGTGCCGATTCTGGCATTTTGTATGTATTATTTCACGATGCTTTCAGGCAAGCTGTTTCATAAAGTGCAGCGTGTCGTTGACCAAGTGAATACGAAAGTCCAAGAAAACTTAGCGGGGATCCGCGTCATTAAAGCATACAATCGTAAAAATCATCAAATTGAGCAATTTACAGATGTGAATACCCAATTAATGAAGCGTAACATGACAGCCGATCAAATTATTGGCGTGTTGGGACCTTTGACAATGTTCGTCGTCAATTTAGGGATTGTCGCGGCACTTTGGATGGGTGCTATTAAAGTAGACAATAATACGCTTCAAGTCGGTGTCATTTTGGCATTTATTAACTATTTAATGATGGTCATGCAAGGGTTAATGAGTTCATCGAATGTGCTCATTCAATTAGCGCGTGCGATTCCGAGTGCTGGGCGTATTGTGGAAGTGTTAGAAGAAACGACAGAACTAACAAACCCAACAACACCTGAAGTAAAAGATATAAAGGGGAGTGTCACATTTGAAAATGTAAACTTCTCTTATATTGAAGGAACGGAAGCTGTATTGAAAAATTTAAACTTCCATGTCAATGCTGGTGAAACCATAGGAATTATCGGGATGACTGGCAGCGGGAAGTCTTCTTTAGTAAAAATGATTCCGCGACTATTCGACGTAGATAGCGGTGTTATCAAAATTGATGGGGTTCCAATTCAACAGTATGACTTAGAACAACTACGACAATCGATTGGTTATGCACCACAAAAGGCGACATTATTTTCTAAAACAATTGCTGAAAATATTCGCTACGGGGATGATGCAGCAACAGATAGCCAATTACTTGAAGCCTTACAAGCAGCGAGTGCGGCAGAATTTGTTGAGAAGTTGCCAGCAGGTGTTGAACATGAATTAACACAAGGTGCGACCAACTTATCAGGAGGACAAAAGCAACGTCTTGCAATGGCACGGGCATTTATTCGTAAGCCACAAATTTTAATATTAGATGATGTAACGAGCGCGGTTGATAGTATTTCAGAAAAAAATATTCAACGTGCAATCGATAAAGAGTTCCAGCATGCAACGAAATTCATCGTATCATCGAAAATTTCTTCGATTCGTCATGCAAATCAAATCCTCGTGATGGATGATGGACGAATTGTTGCACAAGGAACCCATGACCAATTATTAAAAATAAGTCTGCTTTATAAAGAAATGGCAAAAACACAGGCAGAAAAAGGGGTGACGTTAAGTGAGTAATCAACAAGCACCACGCCCTCCAATGGGGCATCCAGGTGGAAGATTTAACGGCGGCCCTATTGTGAAGCCAAAAAACCAAAAACAAACACTCCTAAGAATTTGGAGTTATTTACGTGTTCAAAAACTAGAACTTAGTAGTGTTGTACTCTTCGTTATTATTAGTACATTACTAAGTTTAGTAGGACCGTTTTTAATCGGGAAAACGATTGATGACTATATTGTAAAGTTTGATGTATCTGGTGCGATTCGTATGGCGCTAATTTTAGCGGGTGTATATATCGCCTCTTCATTACTGACATGGCTTCAAACATTTGTGATGATTCGCGTATCACAAAAGACGATTCGTCGTGTTCGCCAACAACTATTTGAGCAGTATCAATCATTGCCATTATCGTTCTATGATAAAAAACAGCAAGGCGATTTAATGAGCCGTATGACAAATGACGTGGAAAACTTAAATGCGGCATTGTCGCAAAGTGTTATTCAAATCGTCTCGTCCTTTTTAACGATTGTCGGTACAGCATTTGCCCTGTTTTATTTAGACTGGCGTTTAGCGCTTGTGACATTAATTGTTATTCCATTAATCGTTTGGGCAACAAAGCAAATTATTAAACGAAGTAGTGTGAACTATAAAGCGCGCCAACGTGATTTAGGTCAGTTAAATGGTTATATCGAAGAAACGATATCGAATGCTGATATTATTACACTGTTCGGTAAAGAGACAAAGACGATGGAAGAATTCAATGAAGCCAATGAAAGATTACGTAGCTCTGCGATGCGTGCAGATACGATTTCAGGCTTCATGGGACCAATCAATAACTTTATGAATAATTTAGGGTTAAGTTTGGTTATTGGTGTCGGGGCAATCATGGCGGTTACAAGTGGACTATCTATTGGGGTTATTGCCTCATTTGTCACGTATACGCGCCAATTTTTCCGCCCGATTAATCAGCTGTCAAACTTACTCAACACTTTCCAGTCAGCAATTGCCGGTTCAGAACGTGTATTTGAAATTTTAGATGAGGCACGAGAAGTAGCGGATGTGGAACAGGCAAAAGCAAAAAATAAACTTTCTGGTGATGTCACATTTGAAGGTGTTGAGTTTGCGTACGAACCAGGAAAGCCTGTACTGCGCGGAATTGACTTCCATGCAAAAGCTGGAGAAACCATTGCGATTGTAGGGCCAACTGGATCAGGGAAAACGACGATTATTCAACTATTAACGCGTTTTTATGATACAACGGGTGGACGCATTTTACTTGATGGTGAGCCCATTGAACAGTATAAAATGACAAATGTACGTGATCATGTGGGGGTTGTATTGCAGGATACGTATTTATTCTCGGGAACGGTACGAGAAAATATCCGATTTGGAAAGTTGACGGCAACGGATGAAGAAGTCGAAAAGGCAGCCAAAATTGCCTATGCACATAACTTCATTAAGTATTTACCGGATAGCTACGATACGGTACTGACAAGTGGGGGCTTGAATTTAAGTCAAGGACAGCGCCAATTAATTGCGATTGCTCGTGCGATATTGGAAGATCCAGATATTTTAATTTTGGATGAGGCTACGTCAAGCGTGGATACGATGACTGAAGTTCACATTCAAAAGGGCTTAAATAACTTAATGCAGGGCCGTACAAGCTTTGTCATTGCGCACCGTTTAAAAACGATCGAAAATGCAGATCAAATCCTTGTTTTAAAAGATGGACAAATTTTAGAACAAGGAAATCATGAGAGTTTAATGAATCATGACGGCTTTTATGCAACATTGCAGCGTCAGCTAATGGCTTAAACTGTGAATAAACCACCGCTCCTTTGCGTATAGTAGGCAAAAAGGGCGGTGTTTTTTTGCGACGTTGGCTAGCACTTATATTTGTGATTTTTTGTTCGATGATGGTCGTAGTATACGAAACGAGCGCATCCGATAAACGATTCTTTTTACCAGAGCCATTAGGTGGCGTGAAAATTGTATTGGATGCTGGACATGGAGGACAAGATGGTGGCGCATCAAACGGAGATGTCATTGAAAAAGATATTACGCTCGCGATTACGAAAAAGGTGGCACGGCAATTAACGCGTTTAGGTGCAGAGGTAATTTTAACACGCTCAACAGATGGCGATGTATTAAGTGAACATGCACCGAGTGAACAGTTTTCTACGAATCGGGAACGCAAAAAGCAGGATATCTTTTTACGAGAAGCACTTGTGAAGAAACATGAACCGGATTTATTTATTACCATTCATGCAAATGCGATTCCGAATAGTAAATGGCGAGGGGCGCAAGTGTTTTATCATGAAAGTGGACATCCGAATGGTGAAAATTTAGCTAAGGCAATTCAACAGACGATCCGAGAGACAATGGAAAATACGGACCGTGAAGCATTATCGATTAAACAAATATACTTATTAAAGAAGGTTGAAGTACCAGCCGCGTTAGTAGAGACTGGATTTATTAGTAATGAAGAAGAGCGGAAATTACTTGCAACAGATAGCTATCAAGACAAAATGGCGTTTGCGATTGCACGGGGTATTGAAAATTTTATCAATGTAAAAATCGATTAGGCATCCTATAATAGCAATACGAAACGATTATGATATACTAACTATGGATATTTCATTTAGGGGAGTGTTTGATGTGTTAAACGAGCAACAAGTTCTAGAACTAGTAGGTCAATTACAAGATCCGTTTTTACATAAATCATTAGCAGAAACAAAAGGTGTAACAAACGTTTCGATTAAAGCAGAAAAAGGTCATGTCAGTGTTCGTATTGCAATCGCTAAAACAAATACGCCTGAACAAATGACACTTCAAATGAAAATTGTTGAAGTGCTAAAAGAAAATGGCGCCGCTTCAGTTGGTATTCGTTTCGAAGAGTTATCTCAAGATGTATTACAATCATTCCGTGGACAAGCTACTGAAGCGGAAGCTCAAGATATTTTATCACCATTATCAACCGTGAAATTCATTTCGATCGCATCTGGTAAAGGTGGCGTAGGTAAATCTACGGTTTCAGTAAACATGGCAGTTGCATTAGCACGCCTTGGTAAAAAAGTAGGTTTAATCGATGCTGATATTTATGGTTTCTCTGTCCCTGACATGATGGGCGTTACAGAAATGCCAGTTGTCAAAGAAGATCGCATTTATCCGGTAGAACGTCTAGGGGTAAAAGTAATTTCAATGGGCTTCTTCGTTGAAAACAACGCACCAATCGTATGGCGTGGTCCAATGCTTGGTAAAGTATTAGATCAATTCTTCCGAGACGTGGAGTGGGGCGAATTAGATTATCTTCTATTAGATTTACCTCCAGGCACAGGTGACATAGCACTAGACATTCACCAAATGTTACCGGCATCAAAAGAAATCATTATAACAACACCTCACCCAACAGCAGCATTTGTTGCAGCACGTGCAGGTGCAATGGCATTACAAACAAACCATGAAATTTTAGGTGTTATCGAAAATATGGCATGGTATGAAAATAAAGCAGGCGAAAAAGAGTATTTGTTCGGTCAAGGTGGCGGTCCTAAATTAGCCGATGAATTACGTACGAAACTTTTAGGCCAAATTCCATTAGGTCAACCAGATTGGACGGACGAAGATTTCGCGCCATCTATTTATGCAGCTGACCACACAACAGGTAAAATTTATTTACAACTCGCAGAGCAAGTGATTGCGGAATTAGATAAATAAGCAAGACGAAACACGCCATTGTCGGACAATGGCGTGTTTTTTATTGGGAGCTTTTTTCCTTGCTGTCTTCTTGTTTTTTTGATTCTTCCCCAGATTCTTTTTCAGAACCCTTGCCAGATGACGAAGCTTCCCCGCTTTTTTTAATCAACTCTTGCCATTTGGTTTGTAAAAGTGGATTTTCAATTGTCTCCATAACGGTTTTTTCAATTTCTTTTCGCATTGTTGTCCCTTTTAAAATGGTTTCTAACTGTTTTTGCATTTCAGGTTGGTTAAAAAAAGAAATTAAATCTTCTTGGTACGAAGCGTCATTCATAAGATCCTTCATAAGATCCTGTTGTTGCTTTTTCATGCTCTTCGCAAAGGATTCTTTAAACTTCGGGTCTTCAAAGGTTTTAATCCAAAATTCACTGGCTTCATCAGATAGGAGTGTTTCCTCCGTCGCCTTTTTCACTTCCTCTGTATCTAAAACAAGCAATTCACGAAAACTCTTTTCCTCAAAAAGCTGCCGAATCGCCTTTTTTCCGTCATCCGTTTGTACAGCATCAACCATAATTTTTTTAACTTCGTCATAAGAAAGCGTCGTTGTTTTGGCATCACTACAGCTGGCTAAAAATAAAAGAGAAAAGATAAGCCAAATCGCGCGCGACTTCATTGAATCAGTCCTTTCTATACTAAAGCGCTTTCGTTTATTGTTCACAATTTTATAAAAAGTATGTAACAACTTTGGCAGAAGGTCGCTTTTTTTAAGTTCACTTGATAAAATATACAAGTATATTAAAAATTGGGGGACAATTAGTCGTGACAATAAGAAACTGGGTTAAATTCGCTTTTTGGGCGTTATTAATCGGTGGTATCGTAAATGCAGTAGCTTCGTTAATTATTCGTTGGGACTTTTACCAACCATATTTAGTGAACGGAGAAATTGTTGAATTTTTAGCTGCGGTTGTATGGAATATTGTTTTAGGGATGACAATGAGTGTAATGGCACAAGCTGGCTTTTTTGCTTATTTAACGATACACCAAGTTGGCGTAAATGTTTTTAAATCTTTAACACTTTGGAATTGGGTGCAAACAGTATTAATTATCATCGTGCTTGTGGATATAATTGTTTTCCGATTCGCTCCGGGTGCAGATAAAGCGACAGATTGGATTGTTTACGGATTTTTATTAGTTGTATTAGTTGGTTCGGCAATTGCCACAGCTATTAAAAAAATCAAGATGACACAAAAACCACATGTACTTGTTTCAACCATTTTCTTTATGATTGTAATCACATCATTGGAATGGATTATTGCATTAATGGGAAGACAAGCTAATATTGATATCTATGTTGCGTTATTATTATTCCCACTTGTTGCGGTAAATGCATACCAAATTTTAATGCTGCCAAAATATAATTCACAATCAGAAGCAGATCGAAAAAAATTAGAAGAACGTCGTAAAGCGCGTAAAGAATTAGCGAAAACAGCGAAAGCATAATAAGTAATGGCCGTCCAAAGGGAAATACTTTTTGGACGGCCATTTTATTAATTTTATTGTTATAGGTAGTTCAATTTTTAAGGATATCGCTTTGTTGAAATTTTATAACCGAATATATTTTCTTCTATAGAGAGAAACGGATGCTGTTGTATAAATTCATTAATAGATTCAAAAGAAATACTTTGTCCTCGATGTAATGGAATACTAATAAATTCACCATCTGATAATTGTAAGCTTGGCGCGGTAATAGATATAGAGGGAGCGATTGTATTAATCCCGTGGTCATGTAATGTCTTTTGAAGTGCAGGTGTTACATTATAATCTGTTGTTGCAAACCAAAGAGGTAATTGATTGAATGCACTTTGAAACTGTGCGAGTTGTTTTTCTAGTAAAGTGCTATCTTCATACTGTTCATTTGGTGAACCGAGGAGACCGACTTCGATATTTTTTTCGATTAGTTGTTTTACTATTTCTGGACTTCTCATCATCCAATCGTTTTCTATTAGAAATAGCGGATAAGGCTCGTGAAGAGTGGCAATCCATTCTGCTAATCCTTGATGTGAATAGCTAAGTTCAACGATTAAACTATAGCCATAATGACCTTTTGTGATGATGGTAGGCGCTTCAGTCAATTGAAATGTAGAAATAATACTGTTTTTTTCTTCGAAGTAGAAAAGGACCAAAAATACACATAAAACTAGTGACACCAACGTTTTGAACATATTATAATACCCACTTCCCAATAGATTTAAACGCAAATAATGAACTTCTATAAAAAAACTTATGAAAAAGTGTTGACGGATATAACAATGCGGTGGTATTATAAGTAAGTCGCCAAGAGATATTGCGACAAACGAAATAAAATGAACCTTGAAAACTGAACAAGCAACGTTAATGAAACAAAGCTTCTTAAATGAAGCAAAAATAGATATCAACTTTTAGTTGATACGCTAGCAAAGCAAATGAGCTTTCAAACTAACTATTATGGAGAGTTTGATCCTGGCTCAGGACGAACGCTGGCGGCATGCCTAATACATGCAAGTCGAGCGAATGACGAAGAAGCTTGCTTCTTCTGATTTAGCGGCGGACGGGTGAGTAACACGTGGGTAACCTACCTTACAGATTGGGATAACTTCGGGAAACCGGAGCTAATACCGAATAATATTTTTCTCCTCATGGAGAGTTATTGAAAGACGGTTTCGGCTGTCACTGTAAGATGGGCCCGCGGCGCATTAGCTAGTTGGTGAGGTAACGGCTCACCAAGGCAACGATGCGTAGCCGACCTGAGAGGGTGATCGGCCACACTGGGACTGAGACACGGCCCAGACTCCTACGGGAGGCAGCAGTAGGGAATCTTCCACAATGGGCGAAAGCCTGATGGAGCAATGCCGCGTGAGTGAAGAAGGATTTCGGTTCGTAAAACTCTGTTGCAAGGGAAGAACAAGTAGCGTAGTAACTGGCGCTACCTTGACGGTACCTTGTTAGAAAGCCACGGCTAACTACGTGCCAGCAGCCGCGGTAATACGTAGGTGGCAAGCGTTGTCCGGAATTATTGGGCGTAAAGCGCGCGCAGGTGGTTCCTTAAGTCTGATGTGAAAGCCCACGGCTCAACCGTGGAGGGTCATTGGAAACTGGGGAACTTGAGTGCAGAAGAGGATAGTGGAATTCCAAGTGTAGCGGTGAAATGCGTAGAGATTTGGAGGAACACCAGTGGCGAAGGCGACTATCTGGTCTGTAACTGACACTGAGGCGCGAAAGCGTGGGGAGCAAACAGGATTAGATACCCTGGTAGTCCACGCCGTAAACGATGAGTGCTAAGTGTTGGGGGGTTTCCGCCCCTCAGTGCTGCAGCTAACGCATTAAGCACTCCGCCTGGGGAGTACGGTCGCAAGACTGAAACTCAAAGGAATTGACGGGGGCCCGCACAAGCGGTGGAGCATGTGGTTTAATTCGAAGCAACGCGAAGAACCTTACCAGGTCTTGACATCCCATTGACCACTGTAGAGATACAGTTTTCCCTTCGGGGACAACGGTGACAGGTGGTGCATGGTTGTCGTCAGCTCGTGTCGTGAGATGTTGGGTTAAGTCCCGCAACGAGCGCAACCCTTGTTCTTAGTTGCCATCATTTAGTTGGGCACTCTAAGGAGACTGCCGGTGATAAACCGGAGGAAGGTGGGGATGACGTCAAATCATCATGCCCCTTATGACCTGGGCTACACACGTGCTACAATGGACGATACAAACGGTTGCCAACCCGCGAGGGGGAGCTAATCCGATAAAATCGTTCTCAGTTCGGATTGTAGGCTGCAACTCGCCTACATGAAGCCGGAATCGCTAGTAATCGTGGATCAGCATGCCACGGTGAATACGTTCCCGGGCCTTGTACACACCGCCCGTCACACCACGAGAGTTTGTAACACCCGAAGTCGGTGAGGTAACCCTTGTGGAGCCAGCCGCCGAAGGTGGGATAGATGATTGGGGTGAAGTCGTAACAAGGTAGCCGTATCGGAAGGTGCGGCTGGATCACCTCCTTTCTAAGGATTTTTCGGAATCATTCCTTCGGGGAATGAAACATTAACGTTTGCTGTTCAGTTTTGAAGGTTCATCGAAAGATGAAAAACTTCAAAAAAATATTTGCTCCTGTGGCTAGCGCTATTGTCGCAAAGCTGCATGAAGTAAATTCAGCGAAACTTATTCACGATGTGATTGAAGTTAGCTGCTTTGTTCTTTGAAAACTGGATAAAACGACATTGAAAGCAATAAACAAATTTTCTATTAGTAATAATAGATCACAAACGTCAAGTAATTGACGTGCAAACTTAAATCTTGAACTTGTTCAAGTTTAACTAAACTTTTGGTTAAGTTAATAAGGGCGCACGGTGGATGCCTTGGCACTAGGAGTCGATGAAGGACGGCACTAACACCGATATGCCTCGGGGAGCTGTAAGTAAGCTTTGATCCGGGGATTTCCGAATGGGGGAACCCACTATCTTTAATCGGATAGTATCTACACGTGAATTCATAGCGTGATGAGGACAGACGCAGAGAACTGAAACATCTAAGTACCTGCAGGAACAGAAAGAAAATTCGATTCCCTGAGTAGCGGCGAGCGAAACGGGAAGAGCCCAAACCAAAGAGCTTGCTCTTTGGGGTTGTAGGACATTCTATACGGAGTTACAAAAGAATGAGCTAGACGAAGCGACTTGGAAAGGTCCGCGAAACAAGGTAAAAGCCCTGTAGTCAAAAGTTCATTCCCTCCAGAGTGTATCCTGAGTACGGCGGAACACGTGAAATTCCGTCGGAATCTGGGAGGACCATCTCCCAAGGCTAAATACTACCTAGTGACCGATAGTGAACCAGTACCGTGAGGGAAAGGTGAAAAGCACCCCGGAAGGGGAGTGAAATAGATCCTGAAACCGTGTGCCTACAAGTAGTTAGAGCCCGTTAATGGGTGATAGCGTGCCTTTTGTAGAATGAACCGGCGAGTTACGATTACGTGCGAGGTTAAGTTGAGAAGACGGAGCCGCAGCGAAAGCGAGTCTGAATAGGGCGAATTAGTACGTGGTCGTAGACCCGAAACCAGGTGATCTACCCATGTCCAGGGTGAAGGTGAGGTAACACTTACTGGAGGCCCGAACCCACGCATGTTGAAAAATGCGGGGATGAGGTGTGGGTAGCGGAGAAATTCCAATCGAACCTGGAGATAGCTGGTTCTCTCCGAAATAGCTTTAGGGCTAGCCTCGTGATTGAGAATACTGGAGGTAGAGCACTGTTTGGACTAGGGGCCCATCTCGGGTTACCGAATTCAGACAAACTCCGAATGCCAGATATTTATACACGGGAGTCAGACTGCGAGTGATAAGATCCGTAGTCAAAAGGGAAACAGCCCAGACCACCAGCTAAGGTCCCAAAGTAATCGTTAAGTGGAAAAGGATGTGGCGTTGCTTAGACAACCAGGATGTTGGCTTAGAAGCAGCCATCATTTAAAGAGTGCGTAATAGCTCACTGGTCGAGTGACACTGCGCCGAAAATGTATCGGGGCTAAACGATTCACCGAAGCTGTGGATGCATCCGTATGGATGCGTGGTAGGAGAGCGTTCTAAGGGCGTTGAAGTCAGACCGGAAGGACTGGTGGAGCGCTTAGAAGTGAGAATGCCGGTATGAGTAGCGAAACATGGGTGAGAATCCCATGCACCGTATGACTAAGGTTTCCTGAGGAAGGCTCGTCCGCTCAGGGTTAGTCGGGACCTAAGCCGAGGCCGATAGGCGTAGGCGATGGACAACAGGTTGATATTCCTGTACCACCTCCTCACCGTTTGAGAAATGGGGGGACGCAGTAGGATAGGGTAAGCAGAGCGTTGGTTGTCTCTGTTCAAGCAGTAAGGCGTGTATGTAGGCAAATCCGCATACTTTAACGTTGAGCTGTGATGACGAGCTCGTATGAGCGAAGTTCCTGATTTCACGCTGCCAAGAAAAGCCTCTATCGAGGTGAGAGGTGCCCGTACCGCAAACCGACACAGGTAGTCGAGGAGAGAATCCTAAGGTGTGCGAGAGAACTCTCGTTAAGGAACTCGGCAAAATGACCCCGTAACTTCGGGAGAAGGGGTGCTCTTTAAGGTGAATAGCCATGAAGAGCCGCAGTGAATAGGCCCAGGCGACTGTTTAGCAAAAACACAGGTCTCTGCAAAACCGTAAGGTGACGTATAGGGGCTGACGCCTGCCCGGTGCTGGAAGGTTAAGAGGAGTGGTTAGCGCAAGCGAAGCTGCGAATTGAAGCCCCAGTAAACGGCGGCCGTAACTATAACGGTCCTAAGGTAGCGAAATTCCTTGTCGGGTAAGTTCCGACCCGCACGAAAGGCGTAACGATCTGGGCACTGTCTCAACGAGAGACTCGGTGAAATTATAGTACCTGTGAAGATGCAGGTTACCCGCGACAGGACGGAAAGACCCCGTGGAGCTTTACTGTAGCCTGATATTGAATTTTGGTACAACTTGTACAGGATAGGTAGGAGCCAGAGATTCCGGAGCGCCAGCTTCGGAGGAGGCGTCAGTGGGATACTACCCTGGTTGTATTGAACTTCTAACCCATACCCCTTAGCGGGGTAGGAGACAGTGTCAGGCGGACAGTTTGACTGGGGCGGTCGCCTCCTAAAGAGTAACGGAGGCGCCCAAAGGTTCCCTCAGAATGGTTGGAAATCATTCGAAGAGTGTAAAGGCATAAGGGAGCTTGACTGCGAGACCTACAAGTCGAGCAGGGTCGAAAGACGGGCTTAGTGATCCGGTGGTTCCGCATGGAAGGGCCATCGCTCAACGGATAAAAGCTACCCCGGGGATAACAGGCTTATCTCCCCCAAGAGTCCACATCGACGGGGAGGTTTGGCACCTCGATGTCGGCTCATCGCATCCTGGGGCTGTAGTCGGTCCCAAGGGTTGGGCTGTTCGCCCATTAAAGCGGTACGCGAGCTGGGTTCAGAACGTCGTGAGACAGTTCGGTCCCTATCCGTCGTGGGCGTAGGAAATTTGAGAGGAGCTGTCCTTAGTACGAGAGGACCGGGATGGACACACCGCTGGTGTACCAGTTGTTCTGCCAAGAGCATCGCTGGGTAGCTATGTGTGGACGGGATAAGTGCTGAAAGCATCTAAGCATGAAGCCCCCCTCAAGATGAGATTTCCCATTACGCAAGTAAGTAAGACCCCTGAAAGACGATCAGGTAGATAGGTTCGAGGTGGAAGTGTGGTGACACATGGAGCTGACGAATACTAATCGGTCGAGGACTTAACCACATTTTATTGCACAACTCAATGAAACGTTTATCCAGTTTTGAAAGAACAATTCTTTCTAAAAGGAACGTCTACTAAGAACGTCACGTCCTGTGACAACGTAGACGCCAGTACATCCGTGTACAAGTGAAGTGATGATGGCAAAGAGGTCACACCTGTTCCCATACCGAACACAGAAGTTAAGCTCTTTAGCGCCGATGGTAGTTGGGGGTTTCCCCCTGTGAGAGTAGGACGTCGCTTCGCTCAAGAAGTCGCTGCTGATTCAGTCAGTAGTGGCTTTTTTATTTTTTCTAAAAGTTTATTGTACATAATGTAGTTTAAATAGATATCTAAGAAGAAGTTAACGATTATAAAATCGGTGGCTTCTTTTTATTATGAAAAATTTGAAACATTTATGAAAATCTAAATAAGCAGTGGTACTGAATTGAAATTAAGGAATGAAAAAGGCAGAAAAGAATACTGTATGTAACAAGCGCTGAATTCGGGTTGTTATACGTTGAATAACGAAGAATCATATAAAACAACCTACTCCATCAATAGAACAAATAGAGAGGTGATGGGAAGATCCTGGTATGTATAAGGATCTTGTTAATTCAAAGTGATTGATTAGTCGTTAAAATAGCTTTGTAAAGACCATAAGAACTAACTTAATGACTATCATGCATACAGAAATGGTTTATCGATAAAGACAACGGAGAACTCCAATAAGAGCTTATAAGCTTAAAAGGTTAGCAGAGGTTTTATCTATGCTATACAATGGATTCCATCTATTCCATTTAATAAACGTGATATTAATGGAAATATTGTTAATTAGAAAAGGAAAAATTAATATCATATGCGTATGTTGAAGATGAAAAAGGGTTACTATACAGTAAGTAAGGCGCTTTATGTATCTTTAATTGTAGTTACTTCATTGATTACATTAGTAGGAGTAAATGCATATATCTTCTCGTTTAATTTAAATAATCTAAAAATATTGAAATGTTTTTAAACTATTTAAAAAAATCGCTTGTATAAATTTAAAACCTTGCTATAATAAAAAATGTACTAAAGAGAAGCACTCAAGTACATACATAATAATAGCGTTCCGAAGTAGCTCAGTTGGTAGAGCATCCGGCTGTTAACCGGCAGGTCGCAGGTTCGAGTCCTGCCTTCGGAGCCATTTTTTTTTGCTTTTTTATAAAGAAGAATATTTTTCTGAAAAAGTTTTAAAAAAGGGTTGCACTGCTATAAAAATGATGATATTATAAATATTGTCTTAAAGAGAACGTCATTATAAATGGCCCGTTGGTCAAGCGGTTAAGACACCGCCCTTTCACGGCGGTAACACGAGTTCGATTCTCGTACGGGTCACCATTTTTATTAAGGCTACATAAAAGAATATTGATAACACTTGTTAGTATGGAGGATTAGCTCAGCTGGGAGAGCACCTGCCTTACAAGCAGGGGGTCGGCGGTTCGAGCCCGTCATCCTCCACCATCTATTTTTAACAGTGTTATATTGTGTCGGAGAGGTAGCGAAGTGGCTAAACGCGGCGGACTGTAAATCCGCTCCTTAGGGTTCGGCGGTTCGAACCCGCCCCTCTCCACCATCTTTTAAATGTTTGGGGTATAGCCAAGCGGTAAGGCAACGGATTTTGATTCCGTCATGCCCTGGTTCGAATCCAGGTTCCCCAGCCATTTTTTCTTTTTATGAGCCATTAGCTCAGTTGGTAGAGCATCTGACTTTTAATCAGAGGGTCGTAGGTTCGAATCCTACATGGCTCACTTTTATTTAAATATACGAAGTGCACTTAAATATAAAAATCCAATCCTTTACTTAATGAAAATTAGGTAAAGGATTTTTTGCGTTTAAAAAGGAAAATCCATGCTGAATCTCGAAATTTCAATAGAGTGAGAATTATGAGCTGAGAAGAGCTGAGCCTGTATGAAACATAATAAGCAGATCTAAGGGGATGACAAACATGGAAAATAAATATGTTTCAATTATTGGGGTACCATGTGATTATGGACAACAACGACGAGGGGTGGACATGGGGCCAAGTGCGATTCGTTATGCAGGATTGCAAGCTAGATTAGCGGCGCTTGGCTACGATGTAGAAGACGAAGGCAATATTCAAGTATTAGATCCAGCTGTTACCGAACAACAAGATGAGAAGCTCCTTAATTTAGATGAGGTTGTTAATGTAAGTACCGCATTAGCAGAGAAGGTTCAGGCTGTTTTACAAAAGCAGCGAATGCCACTTGTTTTAGGGGGCGATCATAGTATCGCGATTGGGACGCTAGCAGGGCTGTCGACAAGATATGAAAATATGGGTGTGATTTGGTTTGATGCACATGCCGATTTAAATACACCAGATACGACACCGTCAGGCAATATTCATGGGATGCCACTTGCAACAAGTCTGGGCCTTGGTCATGAGCGTTTAACGTCAATTTTACATATGGCGCCAAAAATTAAACAGGAGAACATTGTTATTATTGGTGGACGTTCGATAGATGAAGGAGAAAGAGCATTAATTAAAGAGTGTGGGATTAAAATATATACAATGCATGAGATTGACCGCTTAGGGATGACACATGTAATGGAAGAAACCATGAAATATTTCCGTGCACGACAAATTGATGGTTTGCATTTATCGCTGGATTTAGATGCGTTAGATCCACTATACACTCCTGGAGTGGGGACTCCCGTAGCTGGAGGAATTACGTATCGTGAAAGTCATTTAGCTATGGAAATGATTCAAGAGTCAGGATTACTGACATCTACTGAATTTGTTGAGGTGAATCCGATTTTAGATGAGCTTAATAAAACAGCAGACGTGGCAGTTGCGCTGATAGGATCATTATTTGGTGAAACTTTGGTATGAATATTCGGAAAATACCCAATCAAGCAGAAAAAATTTTGCTATAATGATAGTACGTATTTAACGATGGTTAAAAAGAATTTATTTATTTAAAACGAAACCTTTTTAAAACCCATACGTAAATATAGAACAGCTAAAAAGGTGGAGAGGAAAGACAAATGGATGCGTTAGTGAATAAAAGAATAAAACAAGTGCTTAAAGGTGATCAAAACGCATATGCCGATATTGTTAACCTCTACCAGCACAAGCTGTACCAGGTGTGTTACCGTATGCTTGGCAACAAACAAGAAGCTGAAGATATTGCACAAGAGGCTTTTATTCGTGCATATATTAATCTTCATTCGTACGACCAAAAACGAAAATTTTCGACTTGGCTCTATCGGATTGCGACGAATCTATGTATCGACCGCATTCGAAAAAAGAAGCCAGATTATTATTTAGATGCAGAAGTTGCGGGTACAGAGGGGTTAGATATGTATTCACAAATCGCTGCAGACGAACAGCTTCCAGAAGAGGCTGTAGAACAAATGGAGCTTCAAGATCGTATTCAGTATGAAATTAGTCGCTTGCCTGATAAATATCGTTCGGTAATCGTTTTAAAATATATTGAGGAATTATCACTTCAAGAGATTAGTGAAATTTTAGATATGCCACTCGGTACTGTGAAAACACGTATCCATCGTGGACGAGAAGCTTTACGCAAGCAGTTAAACAATTTATAGGAGGACGATACGCATGAATACGTGTGCATCACAATTCGTGGATTATATGCACGAATATTTAGATGGTGATATAAGTCGAGAGCATGAGCAAACACTTAAACGACATTTACAAACATGTTCAAATTGCCAACAACATATGCATGAATTAAGTGACACGGTTGCGTTTATCAAAAGTGCAGCACATATTACCGCCCCTCCTAGCTTCGAGGATCAAGTAATAAGTCGGTTACCAAAACGTAAAAGTTCTGCTGGGATTAAACAGTGGTTCCGTCAGCATCCGATGTTAGTGGCAGCAGCTGTATTTTGTTTGTTTATGAGTGCTGCATTACTCGGAAGCTACCCGAATGACGATCAATTTTCTGTAACGAAACAACCGAATCTTGTAGTGGATGGTCAAACAGTAACAGTACCAGCTGGAGAGGTTATCAAAGGGGATATTGTTGTGAAAAATGGAGATATTGTCATTGAAGGAGAAGTGGATGGCAATGTAACAGTGATTAACGGCAATTATATGGCATCAACGGCAGTTGTGACAGGACAAGTGCATGAAATAGATGAGGCGTTTGGATGGCTTTGGTACAAAATTAAAAAAAGCTTTAATGAAGTCGTTGGATTGTTTCAATAGTCCGAAACTTTTACTGGAAAATGACGTTCTATTAAAGAAGGCAAAGTCTACTCGCTGGAGTAGACTTTTTCCTTTGGGGAATAAAAAAGCATAATTTTCAAGGGAATTGACATTAGAGAAGCCATAATTTCGCGCTGTTTAGTGCGTAATTTGTTTTTTTAAAGGAAGTTAATCTCCAGACTGAATTGTGCTATACTAAAACTAATATGGATTAGCTATTAAAAGTGGGGGATGCCACGTGCAATTAATGGAACAATTTACAGATATTACTGCTGTAAATCTTATTTTTAAGCTGCTAGATGTACTGCTCGTTTGGTACGTCATTTATAAAGCATTGACCCTCATTAAAGGAACGAAAGCCGTTCAATTATTGAAAGGGTTATTAATTATTGTTTTAGCAAAATTTGCAACGTATGTGTTTGGATTAGATACGCTTGATTGGCTATTACAAGAAGTCATTGATTGGGGATTCTTGGCCATCATCATTATTTTCCAACCTGAGATACGTCGAGCACTCGAACAAATTGGGCGAGGAAAGCTTTTCCAACGTACTATAAACCAACAAGATGATGAACAAACACGTTTAGTAGAGGCAATGAAAAAATCAGTAAGCTACATGGCCAAACGTCGTATTGGTGCGCTTATTTCAATTGAAAAAGAAACTGGACTCAATGAATACGTGGAAACGGGTATTAAAATGGAGTCTCACATTACTTCTGAATTAATGATTAATATCTTTATTCCGAATACGCCACTTCATGATGGCGCGGTCATTATCCAAAAAAATAAAATTTCTGCTTCGGCATGTTATCTACCATTATCGGAAAGTGCCTTTATTTCGAAAGAGTTAGGAACACGTCACCGAGCTGCACTTGGTTTAAGTGAAGTAACGGATGCCATTACGGTTGTTGTATCTGAAGAAACAGGTGCAATCAGTATTACAGCAAACGGCAATTTACACCGTAATCTTTCTATTCAAGAATTTGAAGAATTACTTCGCAAAATGTGGTTTGGTCCTGAACAAGATTCTAACTTAGCTTCTAAGTGGAATTGGGGAGGGAAGAAGAATGGATAAGTTATTTGATAGTCCATGGATGCTACGTTTAACGGCATTGTTTTTAGCAGCAGCCTTATTTTTATACGTTCAAACAGAAGAAAAACGTGAAAATGAAAATGGCGCGTCTACAGAAACAGATGTCATCACAAATGTACCACTAGAGGTGTATTATGATGAAGATAATTTGTTTGTAACGGGTTTACCTGAAACGGTCGATGTCAAAATTTCTGGACCGCCTGCAATTGTATTAAAAACGAAGCTTGAAAAGGATTTCAAAGTATTTGTCGATTTAAACGCATTGTTAATTGGAGAGCATAGCGTTACAATACAGTCTGAAAACTTTTCTGAAAAACTAAATGTATCGATTGAGCCAAGAACAGTCAATGTGGAGATAGAAGAAAAGATTACTGAAGAGTTTCGTATAGAGCCAGAGATGAATAAACGTCTCGTGGCAGAAGATTTCATAATTAATTCTATGATTGCTAATCCGAGTCGCGTAACGATTACAGGAGCAAAAAGTGTCATTGATAGTATTAGCTACGTAAAAGCGACGATTACTGGTGATAAAGGAATCAATAAATCATTTGATCAAGAAGCTACTGTAAAAGTATTAGATAGAGATTTAAATAAACTAGATGTGCGTGTTAGCCCAGAGAAAGTAAAAGTAAAAGTAGAAATTAATGAATATAGTCGAGAGCTCCCGATTACAATAAAGGAAATAGGGAAAGTAAAAGATGGGGTAACGATTGAACACTTATCAGTCGAGCCTTCAAAAATCACAATTTATGGTCCTAAAGCGACAATTGATGTACTTGAGAATGTCGTTGTTGAGGTAGATGTCTCAACAATTACAGAATCAGGTTCTTATGATTTTGCAGTCGCTTTACCAACAGGTGCAACAAAATTATCACAAGAAAAAGTTATTATTCATGCAGATGCATATAGTGAGCCTGTTGATACAGAGGATACGGATAATGAAGTAGAGTCGGATTCGAATATCAACGACTCAGAGGGAAACTAAATCGCATTAACAAAAACATGAACATACATCCGTGAAGATTGCGGAATATTAACAAATGTATGGGATGTCAAGCGTTGAAGGAGAGAATAAGTAATGGGTAAATATTTCGGAACAGATGGCGTCCGCGGTGTCGCTAACAGTGAGCTAACACCAGAGTTCGCGTTCAAACTAGGTCGTATAGGTGGGTACGTGTTAACGAAGGATGCAAAAGATCGCCCGAAAGTATTAATTGGACGTGATACACGTATTTCTGGAGAAATGTTAGAAGGTGCACTAGTTGCAGGTCTTCTTTCAATCGGTGCGGAGGTTATGCGCTTAGGTGTGATTAGTACACCGGGTGTAGCTTATCTTTCACGCGTGATGAATGCAGAAGCGGGTGTTATGATTTCAGCATCACACAATCCTGTCGCAGACAACGGCATTAAATTTTTCGGACCAGATGGCTTTAAATTAACAGATGCACAAGAAGCAGAAATTGAAAGCTACATTGATGCAGAAGAAGACACATTACCACGCCCAGTCGGAGGCGCAATCGGATCTGTATCGGATTACTTCGAGGGTGGTCAAAAATATATTTCTTATTTAAAACAAACAGTAGATGAAGATTTCGTAGGTTTACATGTCGCGTTAGACTGTGCTCACGGTGCAACTTCTTCATTAGCAACACATTTATTTGCAGATTTAGAGGCGGATATTTCAACAATGGGTGCTTCACCAGATGGCTTAAACATTAATGCAGGCGTTGGTTCAACACATCCTGAGAAGCTAGCAGCATTTGTAGTAGAACGCAGTGCAAATGTAGGTCTTGCATTTGATGGTGACGGGGACCGTTTAATCGCAGTAGATGAAAACGGTACGATTGTTGATGGTGACCAAATTATGTTCATTATCGGTAAGCATTTAAACGCAAAAGGTCGTCTAAATAAAAACACAGTTGTTTCAACTGTAATGAGTAATATGGGCTTCTACAAAGCGTTAGAAGAAAATGAAATGACAAGTGTGAAAACAGCCGTGGGTGACCGTTATGTTGTCGAAGAAATGCGTACAAATGGTTATAACGTAGGTGGCGAGCAATCAGGTCACATCGTATTCTTAGATTACAATACAACAGGTGACGGTTTACTAACAGGTATTCAATTAGTAAGCATCATGAAAGCGACAGGCAAAAAACTTTCAGAGCTTGCAGCAGAAATGACAATCTTCCCACAACGTCTAATTAACGTGCGTGTGACAGATAAGCATGCTGTAACACAAAATGAGCACGTTGCTGCGGTAATTGCAGAAGTAGAGGCAGAAATGGCTAATGAGGGTCGCGTATTAGTACGTCCTTCTGGTACAGAGCCTTTAGTGCGTGTCATGGTAGAAGCAGCGACTGAAGAAGCATGCGAAACTTATGTTCACCGCATTGCTGATGTTGTAAAAGCAGAAATGGGTTTAGCTGAATAAAACGTATAGTTTAATGAAACGCTAGGAGCAGATAGTATAATCTGTTTCTGGCGTTTTTTTATTTTTAAACACTACAGATGTTTTACTCTCAATAATTTGGGGAATCAAACTATTGTACCTTAAAAAGACGAAGGAGTGTTTTACATTGGCAAAAATTGCGACATTGATTACAGACAAATTTGAAGATGTGGAATTCACAAGTCCAAAAGAGGCATTAGAAGCTGCAGGACATACACTTGTGACCATTGACAAAGAAGGAAACAAAACGGTGACAGGTAAGCGCGGAGAAGCGACAGTGAAGATTGATAAGGGTGTTGCAGATGTGAACCCAAAAGATTTTGATGCGTTATTTATTCCAGGTGGATTTTCACCAGACATACTGCGAGATGATGACCGGGTTGTGGCATTTACAAAGCATTTCATGGATGAGATGAAACCGGTATTTGCAATTTGTCATGGACCACAGCTATTAATTACAGCGAAGTCTTTAGAAGGCCGTGATACAACGGGTTATAAATCGATTAAAGTGGATTTAGAATATGCTGGTGCGAAATTCCATGATGAAGAAGTATTTGTTTGTCAGGAACAGTTAGTAACAAGTCGTACACCAGATGATTTACCAGCATTCAACCGAGAAATTGTGAAATTATTAAAGGACAAGAGACTTTAATACAAACGACTCCATATGATAATAACAACCCATTAAAGGGAATTTTCCAAAAAGTGCCCCGTTTTTATCGATGAAGCGGGGCATTTTTTTACTTGAAACGTTTTTAAATTAGCGTTTGATTGACGGATGAAATGGTTTTATGTATGATGAAATTGCTTATGAAAACAATAGATTCATAAGTGGCGTCAAAAAGGAGGAAAGTAGACGCAAAAAACAAATCGGAAAACAATTATAGCGCCTGAGCTAAGGAAATTGAGCGGAAAAACAATCCTTAGTTGACGAGGTGGAGGATTATCGAAAATTCGGCGGATACCTCCCAATCGCACATGCCCGATTGTATGTTTCATTTTTAAAACAGAGAAGTAATTCTTTGCACAGAAAAATGAAAAGGCATCAAAACTAAAAAATTATGAAAAGCTACATCACCTTTATAATAGAGGCTTTAAACGGTTGTGATTTATTTACTAAACGAGAGTAAATAGCTGCACCCACTTTAAAGTTTCCTAAAATTGCGAAACAGGCAAAAAAGGGCGATTTTGTAGTCTACTTTTGCATTGTCTAAAGTAGTGTGATGTGAGCTAACAATCGGAGGAAAAAATATGTGTGGAATTGTAGGATATAACGGCGTATTAGACGCAAAGGAAATTTTATTAAAAGGGTTAGAAAAATTAGAGTACCGCGGTTATGATTCAGCGGGTATTGCTGTACACAATGAAGAAGGCGTAACGATCTTCAAAGAAAAAGGCCGTATTGCGGATTTACGTAAAGCAGTAAATGATGACGTAGAAGCAGCAGTAGGGATTGGACATACACGTTGGGCAACTCATGGTGTACCAAACCGCTTAAATGCGCACCCGCATACAAGTGCTTCAGGTCGTTTTACTTTAGTGCATAACGGTGTAATTGAAAACTATCACTTATTACAAAAAGCTTATTTAAAAGGCATTCAAATGGCCTCAGATACAGATACAGAAGTAATCGTACAGCTTGTTGAGTTATTCTCAAAAAATGGTTTAACAACAGTTGAAGCATTCCGTAAAACATTGTCATTATTACACGGTTCTTACGCATTAGCATTACTTGATAGCGAAGACGTAGAAACTATTTATGTGGCAAAAAACAAATCACCATTACTAGTAGGTGTTGGCGAAGACTTCAACGTTATCGCTTCAGATGCGATGGCAATGTTACAAGTAACAGATCAATTTATCGAATTACACGATAAAGAGGTTGTCCTAGTACGTAAAGATAAAGTAGAAATTTCAACATTAGATGGCCGTGTAATTGAACGTGCACCATTCAAAGCTGAGCTAGATGCGTCTGATATTGAAAAAGGCACATACCCTCACTACATGTTAAAAGAAATGGATGAGCAACCAACTGTTATCCGTAAAATTATTCAAGCTTATGGAAAAGGCGATGACGTAACCATTGATGCGGACATTTTAAAAGCCATTTCAGAAGCCGATCGTTTATATATTATCGCAGCAGGTACGAGTTATCATGCCGGCTTAATCGGTAAACAATATTTCGAAAAAATTGCTGGTATCCCTGTAGAGGTTCACATTTCAAGTGAGTTCGGCTACAACATGCCATTACTATCGAAAAAACCATTATTCATCTTCATTTCACAATCAGGTGAAACTGCGGATAGTCGCCAAGTATTAGTGAAAATTAAAGAGCTAGGCTACCAATCATTAACTGTAACGAACGCACAAGGCTCTACGCTTTCTCGTGAAGCAGATTACACATTACTATTACATGCTGGTCCAGAAATCGCCGTAGCTTCTACAAAAGCTTATGTGGCACAAATTGCCGTACTTGCAGTGGCAGCGTATGCAGTAGCGAAAGAAACAGGTGTAGCACTTAATTTTGACTTAAAACAAGAGCTAGCAATTGTAGCGAACGGTATCCAAACAATCATCGACTCAAAAGTTGACTTGGAACAAATCGCAGAAGATTACTTGAAAATCGCACGCAACGCATTCTTCATCGGCCGTAATATGGACTTCTGTGTATCTCTAGAAGGTGCATTAAAATTAAAAGAAATCTCATATATCCAAGCGGAAGGATTCGCGGGTGGTGAGTTAAAACACGGTACAATCGCGTTAATCGAAGAAGGTACGCCAGTATTCGCATTAGCAACTCAAAAAGCGGTAGCCCTTAACATTCGCGGTAACGTGAAAGAAGTCGTAGCGCGCGGTGCCAACGCTTGCATCATCGCAATGGAAGGCATGGAGGAAGAAGGCGATCGCCTAGTAATCCCTCACGTACATGAGTTATTAACGCCACTTGTATCTGTTGTGCCATTACAGCTAATCAGCTACTATGCGGCACTTCACCGCCGTTGTGATGTGGATAAACCGAGAAATTTAGCCAAATCAGTAACTGTTGAGTAATAGTGTAATAGAGTTTTAATGTAATATATTGTAAATTAATCCCCTCTAGGATATTGTGTTCTAGAGGGGATTTTTTTATTATCATAGACCAAATATATAGTATTTAAAAAGCTATATCATAACGTATCGTCTCTGATGCTTAATAGAATAGGAAAATAAATGTTAATGAAATTTAACAAAGAAAGAGTGGTAAAAGTGTACAACAAGAACTATTTAATTCTTATTCTATTTGCATTAGTAGTTGGTATTTGTTTTGTGCTAACTTCATGTAATTTTATAGAAGGTACACCTGAGGGATACAAACTTCCAATTGCGAAATATGAGACATTAGATTCTGACCACTTTTCGGTTACTATCGAATTTTTTGAAGAAGATAATGGAAATGAAAAAGAGGAGAAATATGCAACAGTAGTCATTCACCAGTATTCTGAATCGATCATTTCGCTTCCAGTCGATGCAATTATTCCATTTCAAATTCAGGGAACCAACGTAAAGGGAGAGGCACAGTTGGATATTCTTACAACGATAAAAGTTCCGGAAATAAATTCAGTTGAACTACAAAACCTACTAGAGAATGAAGAACCGATGATAGTTGTGCTCGAAGATTATGAGGAAGTAAATTTGATTTACAGAACGCCTCGAGTACCGAGTCAATGACAAAAATGATGGACTTCAATGTGTAAGTTTAATTTGAACTGTAAAATGGTGAATTCTAGAATTTACATTCCAAGAGGGATTTTTTAGATTCATGTGTAATTAAAACAAGTAGAAGGATATTTTCATTTTATTTCAACTCAAAAGGAGCCCAACAATGGATAAAAACAAATTAATTTCACTGTTCCACAAAGAACTTCGACATGAGGCCCAAACACTTGGATACATAAGAGAGGAAACCGAACATGTCGTGCGTCACGTTTCAAAATTTGGTGACTCGGGGTTTATTATTGCTTCTAATGTAAACGCAGATAACGCAAGAGAAGTGATTCAAAATGAGTTGAACTACTTTAGTAATCTTAAGCAGAATTTTGAGTGGAAAGTATATAACTACGATCAGCCTGAAAATTTGAAAGACCTACTTGAACAGCAAGGTTTTACAGATGGGGATCCAGAAGCGTTAATGGTCATGGAAATAACGAATGAGCATCCTTTGCTAACAAATAACCTGCACACTGATGTAAGAGAAATAACGGAAGAACAAGGTATTCAAGATATTGTGGCGCTAGAAGATGCGATTTGGGATGAATCTCATGCGGAGCTTGGCAATAAACTTTGGAGAGACAAACAAAGTAATCCAGATTCATTATACATTTATGGGATTTATGAAGAGGGGCAGCTTGTTAGCGCGGCTTGGATGTACATAGAGGAAAATTCTTCGTTTACAAGTCTTTGGGGAGGTTCAACGTTGCCATCGTTTAGAGGGAAAGGTTATTACACGAAACTACTAGCTGCCCGTGCACAAAAGGCATACGAAAAGGGACATCCTTTCTTAACTGTTGATGCCAGCCCAATGAGCAAACCTATTCTAGAAAAGTGTGGTTTTGCCTGTCTTGCTTATTCTTATGGATACCAGTCACCTACTATTGAATGAGAAAGACTGCATCGGGTACACTTACAAATTAATCAAAGCTGCCTAAGAAATCTCAAATTCCTAGGCAACTTTCTATTTCAAAAAATTATTTCCTCGCAGTATCCACAATAAACTCCTGCACTTTATCAATATCCACATTACCACCAGAAATTACTGACACAATATTTTTGCCATGTAGATTCAGCTTATTAAACATCGCTGCGGCAATTGTTGTCGCGCTTGATGGTTCGATGAGTTGTTTTGTGCGTTCTAAAACAAAGCTAAAGGCATAACGGATTTCGTCTTCTGTAACAAGAACAAGGTCATCTAAATAGTTCATTAAGACAGGGAATGTTAAGTCACCAGGTTGGTTCGTGCGAAGTCCATCCGCAATTGTATTAGTAGCAGGGATGGCTGTAATCTTCCTTTGTTGCATGGACAAATATGTATCGTTCGCAATGGCTGGTTCTACACCGATAACTTTAATTTTGGGATTCGTTTCTTTGATTGTTGTAAGGATTCCTGAAATCAGTCCGCCGCCACCGATTGGGACAATAATCGCATCTATATGATCGAGCTGCTCTAAAATTTCAAGACCGATTGTTCCTTGACCTGCCATGATGAATGGGTCGTCATAAGGTGGAATATAGATCCCGTTTTCCTGTTCGGCGATTTGCTGTGCTCTTGGCAAGCGTTCTCCCGAAGTTGTGCCACACATTTCTACTTTGCCATTGTAGCCTACGATAGCATTCACTTTACACATACTCACATTTTCAGGAACAACAATTGTTGCTGGCACCCCGTACTTATTGGCAACATAGGCAACAGCTTGTCCGTGATTGCCTGATGAAGCTGTTGTGACATGCTTGGCACCATTTTCAATCGCATGGATTGCCATATTACTCGCACCTCGAATTTTAAAGGAACCTGTTTTCTGTAAGTGCTCGGATTTTAAAAATAGTTTGTTGCCGCAAATGGTTGAGAGTTGTTCGGACTTTAAAAGTGGTGTTGTATAAACTGTATTTTGAATTCGTTGTCTTGCTTCTTGAACGTCTTTTAAGGAAATCATATGTTGCACTCCTATTCTTTAACGGCAATAATAAAATCAATCTCCACGGGTGTGTTGCTTGGCAGTGTTGCAACACCAACTGCTGTGCGTGCATGACGGCCTTTTTCTTCGAAGATTTTTTCGAGTAATGCAGAAGCTGCATCTAGCACTTTCGATGGTTCATAAAAGTCCGGTGCTGTCTGAATGTAGCCAGTTACTTTTAAAACTTGTTCGACGTTATCCAGTGAACCAATCGATTGTTTTAAAGAGCTAAGTCCCTTTAACACACAATACTCAGCTAGTTCCTGCGCTTGCTCAATCGTCACACCTTGCCCAACTTTCCCAGGATAGGGGATCTCTCCATTTATTCTTGGAACTTGACCGCTAATATAGGCCACTCCTTGATGAATGGTTACAGGAACATAATGATACAAAGGGGCAGTCGCATCTGGCAATTCTAAGCTTAAGTCTTTCAATCGCTGTTCAATGCCACTCATTTGTAAAACTCCTCTCAAGCTGACTATTTTAACCTTCTATTAGTTTAAGAAAGTAAGCGAAAAATCCTTCTTTATAAGAGGTCACCCAGTTTATAATCGAATCGATCCATAACCTCTTCTTCCTTCAAAAAGAAACTGAATAATACTTTCATAGTAAGGAATAAATGTCCCATCTTCTATCATCTTTAAAATTTCCTCCTGAGTTGCCCATTTCACTGCTTGTACTTCTTCTTGCTGTAATGTTAGTGAATTCAAATCAACGTCAGAGTCAATCAAATAATAATCATCAAACCCGTTTTGGAAGTTCATCGTAAATCGGGGGCGCATGTTTTCAAAGTTATATTGAAGACCAAGCTCCTCAGATAATTCCCTCGAAGCAGCCTGCTGACTCGTATCGCCAGCAACCGCGCTACCGCCACACGTGAGATCCCAAAGATTCGACCACCCATGTTTAAAAGGCTGACGCTGCTGAATGAGCATTTCTCCTTTTGAATTAAAAATACAAACATGCACGACCACGTGAAAATCGTTTGGCTCCATTGCGTCACCACGTGTAATTTGTTTATCTAATTTTTTGCGATCTTGATCATAGACATCCCATTTTTCCATTATGTATCCTCCTCATTTCTTGTGCGATTTGCTTTTTAAAATCCTCTCGCAAAACCGCATAAATTTTCAAATCATGATACGCGCCTTTTGCAAAGATTCCTTTACGCAGTGTTCCTTCATAGGTCATTCCTACTTTTTGCATTACGCGCTCAGAGCCGATATTTTCTGCAAAGCAGCGCGCGTAAATGCGTTCTAAATGTAATTCCTTAAAGCCAAAATTAATTAGTTCCTGTGTAGCCTCGCTCACAATGCCTTTGCCCCAATAGTTATCCGATATCGTATAGCCAATTTCGGCAATGCGAGCTGTCCTATCTAAAGTTACAAAATCAATCGTACCAACAAATGTACCCGATTCTTTTAGCGTAATAGCCCAAGCTAAATAGCCCTCTAGGTATTTTTTATTCATGAGTTTTAAAAATTGTTTTGTTTGGCGAAGCGAGGTGTGTGTATCCCAAAGTACATATTTTGTGACCTCATCCTTCGAAGCATATTCAAACATCGCCTTTGCATCTAAAATATGAAGCTCACGTAATCGCAGTCGCTCAGTTTCTAAAATAGGTAAAACCATTGTCATCACCTCAATTTACGAATTGATTTATTTGAAATATCAGACTATTGTTGGGTTCAAATTATAACCATCGCTCTAGATTAAGTCAATCTATTTAAAAGTAGTATGCAAGTTTAAAAAACATGATTTCCACGGGCAGAGAAACGCATAGACTCCACAAAATCAAAGAAGCATGCATTCAAAAATGAATGAGGGCTATAACTTTTCATAAAGGAAATGGACAAATTTAATAAATAAAATATCAGGCACATGAGAAACTATTTTACTCATGTGCCTAATATTTTTAGAGAAATGATTAGTCCATCAAGCGCTTTTTATAAAGGATAACGGAAATGATTGTTACAGCAATTGTCCAAATAAGCATAATGCCTAAGCTTTCAAACGTATCGGAAAGTTTATAATTTGTCTGCATGAGGTCAAGTAAATTCGCTAATTGCGCACTCGGGAAATATTCTAAAATAGCTAAGAATGGAAAACGGTCTTCAAACATAATTCCAAATTGACTCGCAGTAAAGATGATCAATACAGGGAATACGGCTAAAGAAGCTTCCATGACTGATTTTGAAAACAGCCCGCAAATTGTACCTAATGCAGTGTACAAAATAATCGATAATATAACAGCTACAATAAATACAGCATAATTGTCAGGCGTATAGCCCAAAATATAGACAGTGACAGCAAGAATAAAAGCTGATAATACAAAAACTAAAGCACTTTTTCCTAAAAGCACATCAAAAATACTAGCGGGTGTCATCATTAAAGAACGTAGGGTATTTTTTTCTTTTTCTTCAGCAATTAGACATGCCTGAACAAAGCTTGTTAACATGGCAAATGAAAAATTAAGTACGAATGCTGTCATAAAAGTTTGTGTAGGATCATCACTGCGATAAAGTAAGGCAAATAATATCGGGAAAAATAATATGATGGAAATCGCATAGTTTCTTGAAAATTCCTTATAGTCCTTTAAAAAAATTGCTTGAATTCTTTTGTATGAAATGTTCATGATAATTCACTCCCTGTTAGCTTCATAAATATATCCCCTAAGCTTGGTTCACTTGTCTTAATGGAGTCGAGCTGATTTGTTGCGAGCCAATGCGAAATTTGAGTTCCTGACCGTTCATCCATCGATAATTCATGAATTTTTCCATCTTTCAATTCCACATGAATCACACCATCTCGATACTGTTTTTTTAACTCTTGTGGTGCTCCGATTGCTTGAATTTCACCTTTGTGCAAAATCGCGACTCTGTCACAAAGTGTTTCGGCTTCTGTCATATCATGAGTCGTTAAAAAAATTGTTGTACCACGATCATTTAAATAACGTAAGCCTTTGTAAATATGCGCCGTATTCATAGGATCTAGCGCAGAGGTCGGCTCATCTAAAAATAGCAATTCTGGTTCATGGATAATTGCACATGCAAGTGTCACACGTTGTCGCATTCCTTTAGATAGTTGATTGACACGTTTTTTTCGATCTTCTTTTAAATTTACAAAGTCCAATACCTTATCGACTGAACTTTTTGGGAGTTCGTACAATTGACGGAAAACTTCTAGATTTTCCTCAATCGTTAAACGATCATATAAGCCACTATTATCTGTTAAAATACCGAAGCGGTTTTTTTGTTTGGCAGTCTGCATTTGTTTGGCTGGTGAACCAAGTACCATTGCTTGCCCAACTGTTTGTTCTAGTTGAGCTGTCAAAATTTTAATGAGGGTCGTTTTTCCTGAGCCACTAGGACCAAGAAAGCCAAAAATCTCACCCTTTGGAATTGTAAAAGAAACATTCGATAACGCCTCTTTTTTATCGAAGCGCTTTTTAATATTTTGAACAGAAATCACGTTCATCTTCATCACTCCTTCAAGTTGTTACACTGAGTGTAAAAGAAGAAATGAACAAAGACTGCTGTTTTCCGTTGAATTGTACCTATTTTCCGTTGAACTGTACCGAATGGAGGTTCAAGTTGTCGAATTATTTCCTAGGAAATTAAATATTCAATAGGTCTCGTAAATCTTGTAGTTTCGCTCTCGATAAAGGTACAACTGAATCTTTCCCTATATTTAATCGTAAACTATAACTATTTTTCGTCCATGTAATAATTTCTCGTACCTTTTGGAGATTTACAATATAGGAACGATGACATCTAAAGAAACCGTATGATTTTAATCTTTTTTCAAGCTCGGTTAAAGTCAATGCACACGAATAATTTTCCCCACCTACATGAACCAATATTGTCCCTTCAACACTCTCGATATAATCAATTTCAGGTGGATCAAAAAGGATAGTTTTTTCGTTTTTCCTCGTTGAAATTTTTTCTAATTTAAATGGTTGAGGTTCTTCTATAGCTTCTTCTTGATCTTCTGAATCTGCAATATCTAATTGCTTTAAACCTTGCTCATCCAATCGATAGATTTTATGACAAGAAATTAAGGCATCTTCTAAATTAGAAGCTAAAATAACTAATCTTTTCGTTGAAGAAAGTTCGTCTAAAATTCTACTGAAAATTTTTCGATCCGATTCATCAAGATAAAAATAGGGTTCTTCTAGAACGATTGTCGGTTGCTGTGCAAAGTAAACACGTAATTGCTTAATAAAGATTTGCTTTGAATAAGGAATATGTTTAATTCTCGTGTGTTGTATATCCGTTAGTCCAAACTTTTCAATTAAAAAATCAATCTTATGTAAACTCCCAGTAATAGTAGCTAAAAATTTTAAAAGCTCTTTTACTGTATGACGTTCATATTCACCTGTATTTGCATTTGAAATATAAATATAGTCTTGCATTTTTAATTCGGCTAATAAGGATTGCTTTCTTAGCACATCCGTTTGAATGCCGATGATTTCATGTATTTCAGGCTTGAGCTTTAATTCTGGTATTAATGTTTTCCCTTTGTAAAATACTTCTTTAATAATCATAGCTGCCTCCCAATAAATTAGATAATTGTCATAATATTGTAATTATACTAAAGTGAGCATATCAATTGTAGAATTTGTAAATGGTCTCTCGTCAGCAAAACTTAAAGTCAAGAAGTTAACGAGAAAAAAATTACCCATCAAAGTAGTGAGTAAAAGGAGGGGAATGATGAGGGGGGCTTTTTGTCCGAGGAAATTGTATGTTTTTTAGGTTATATCGCACACTTGTTGAATTGGAAGGCAAAGAAAGGACAGCTATTTGATTACTTCGGTGATCATTCAAAGGAACTGTTGTAACAAGTAATCTATGCAATAAGCATCACCTGTTAACGTAACAACGTAATAAGAGCGAAAATTAACGGTCGATGATATTTTCGCGTTTGGTAACGACAGCAATGACCAATGCTTATTTGAGCAGCATTTATATAGTTAATACCACAGATTAAGTTTGTAATACTATGATGTGTGTTTAATAGGAAGATGTTTATTTAGTAGGAAATGAAGTTTTTGGTAATCATTTGAGAAGCTATTAAAAAAGTAGTCAGCTTCTTCTAATGTATCAAAATGATATTGTGCAATTTCTATAGTGTTCTCGATACACTCACTGCCTTCATTTAAAAAAAACTGTACTTCAAAATACCATTTATCAAAAAGTACGGTCACTGTTTTTTTATTGGTCAACCCAATGAAGATTTCAATTTCGATGTAAGGGTTTGAAAAGGGAATTTTTTTATTTATATAATTCATCTCAAGACACCGCCTTTACTAAATTAATCTATAGAGGGAAATTATCATTGATGGAAGAATACTATAAAAAGTAGCACTCTATAATAATCATTGATTATTATAAATAATAAGTGGGATAACTAGGTCATTCAATCTACAAAATATTAGAATACAAATATTTTTTAAGATAAAAATAAAAACCCTATCAATTTTTATATTGATAGGGCAAAATTACGATAAAATTAAAGGAAAGGAATAATAAGGTTGTATGGTAAATCACTTAAGAAAGTAATAACAAATTTAAACATTATCTCACCTCATTTCAAAATAGGATATATAGGAGTAAATCATATGAACCTAGAGAATAAAATTAAATCCATGCGAAAATTAAAGGGTCTTTCACAAAAAGAATTGTGTGATGGAATCTGTTCACAAGGCATGTTAAGTCAAATCGAGAACAATAAACATATTCCCAATATCCAACTCATAACAAAGTTGTGTAATCGACTTGGTATTTCGTTAGATGAACTAAATATACAAACAGTGAATGATCTGGATATAAAGCAAGATTTAAAAGAAAAACTAGCTTCACTTTTTTATCAGCGTAAGTATGAAGAATTATATCAACTGATTAAGTCACATCGGCTGAATACCTATTTTTTCACAAAAACGGATCAACAACTCATTTTGTTTTATGAAGCCCTTTATTATGGTTTCGTAAAAGAAGAACATCATAAATCATATGAAATGCTAGAAAAGTCTTTGTCTTTTACGTTCCATTCAAAAAAGCAGCAACTTACATATAAAGAGATTTTAATCATCAATAACTTGGCAATTATGATGAATAAATTAAATATGTTACAAGATGCGAATGACTATTTTGAATTAATACTTTCAAATGTTGAAGAAAATCAAAAAATTGAAAATGAAGAAAAGTTGACTATCGTATTTTTTAATATTGCCAATGCATATTCTAAAAATGGTAACTATGAAAAGGCATTGGAAATTGCAATAAAAGGGATTGAATGGGCTAATAAACCGAATATTAGTACGCAAATACGTCTGAACTATCTCTATTACGAAAAAGCATATAATGAACAGAAGTTGGGGATTGCTAATTATATGGAATCGTATAAAATCGCCTATTATTTATCAATAAATGCTAACGACGATTTCTTAAAGAAATACATTCAATCCAAGATTATCGTTGACTAGTCTTCTTTTAATAATCTTATTAGTAGAATAATGGTCTATTATCGTAAAATCTATCAATAGAAAATTAGAATTCTAATATATGTGGCGAAAAATTTATGGAGTTTTGGAATAGTGAGGTAGTAGGCTTTAGCTGAGGAACAACAAGAAAGCATGATCCAGCTCGCTTAGTGCCGATTGCTGAAAAGGTCATTAATCTTTTTGTATTTAAACAAATTTCACTTCCAGTTAGTATGAAGGTAAGGTATTAATAAAACTATAGAAGAAAGCAACTAGAAAGGGCAGAAGTGAAAAATACATTAATTCGTGTTATCATCATCTTTTTATTAGGGGTTGGCCTCTATTTTAACTATTACGATCAAGATGAATATGGTCTCGGTCAATTCATAACGAAGTTCATCTTTTTTGCTATAAGTGTGGGGCTTGCCTTCATGATGCCACTTTTAGGTATTGGTCAATTAAAGCTTAAGATAGAGGACACGTTATATGATAAACAGGTCGACAAAAATCTAGATGCCTATAATGTCACTTTACTGAGCAATGCGATTGCGATTCCATTCGGAAGTTTTTTATTAGCAGATATGGGCGATGGTAAATTGTATGTGTATGATGAAAGAGGAAACGTCGTCAATCAGGTAGCAACGCAACAGCTTGCAAAAGACATATCAATGAATTTGCCACTAACGGAAGAGCAAAAGAAAACAACTTATTATGATGGCTATGAATCGCAAAGAGTGGAATATGATGCATTTGAAAAAGTTCATGACAATCAATTTAAGTTTACATACCGCTATGTAACCGCTGAAGTACCAGAAAATTTCAAACCAGATCCAGATATGCCAAGTGATGCAACAGATATTTTGTTTCATTATTTAATTGATTATGTGCCTGCAATTGATTCGAATGGGGATTTTGTATTTGATGTAAGCAATTATCAACAAGCCCCTGATTATCTTAGTAGTTATAAGGCTCCAAGGATAGAATCCATTGTAGCGCCGGCACGTGCAAAGCTAATACAAAACTTATAAATAAAAAATCATCTCCTTAAAGTTGTTAACTAAAAGAGATGATTTTTTATATACTTCAATTATTGATCGAACGCTTCCCATTCTTCACGCAAAATCCCCATACGAATGGAATCATAATAATTGCCTTCGTAATAACGGACCTTTCGAATTCTTGCTTCCATTTGCATGCCGAGCTTTTCGCCAACGCGAATCATTCGTTCGTTGCCTGACCAAGTGGTAAAGCCCACTCGAACTAATGGCATCGTAGAAAATAAATGGTTCACCCATAAATTCATTGCGCGTGTACCAATGCCTTTTCCCCAAGAGCCTGCCTCATGTAGGACAATGCCCATCTCTAGCCATTTCGACGGCTCATGCTCCCAATAATACGAGATAATCCCGCGAACAATACCTGCGACTTCAATAACCCAATAGCTTTCATCGCCAACCCATTTGTCCTTAGATAATAAAAATTCTTCATAAGGTTTTGACTGGTGCGGATAATACGGAGCATCCCACTTTTTCCACTCAGGCTGTTCCTCTTTATAAATGAGTTCCCATAAACGATATAAATCATCTTCTATGATCGGTCGAATTGTTAATTCCTTATCTTTATACATACTAATCCTCTTTTCAATAGTTTTCGTTTTCCTTGAGATTGAAAAGAGAAAATACCGTTTACTTTTCAATCACCTTTGTTACCTGTTTCATGTCAATCATTCCTTTCGATTAAGATAATAGTATTTTATCAGAATATTTGGTTAAAGTGGGTGTTCTATTTTAAAAATCCTCTCGATTTACTAATTGAATAATTTCATTCCCCTTATTTTTATTTACAAGATCCGCTAGTATATCCGGCTTTAACAGATTGACCTTACTTTGCTCCAACCAATATAGCTTTTGGTTAGCTTGATCGACTCCTTCATAAAGCTCCTTATGCGGAATATCTCCTGTATAAACGAATAAAATTTCATGGAAAGGCTTTTTGTAATAAAAGAAATTTTCGATGATAGCAAACAATCGTGCATTTACAAACTGTTCACCCGTTTCCTCTTGAACCTCTCTGATAACAGCCTGTAAACTTGTTTCACCAAATTTCATACGGCCACCAGGAAGTGAAATCGTGCCATCTGGAAATTCACTCACTAATAGTTTGTCTTCATGATCAATCCAAGCAGCAACACGAATATTTAAGTTGCCATCAGGTGTATGTAATGTTAAATCTTGCGACATGATGTACCTCCCATTTTTTTATAGCATTAATTATAGCAAAATTTGGATTGTTATTTGAAAATTATGTTAATATCAATTAAATGATAATTTAATGTTTGGAGGAGATTAAATTCAATGGTAAACGAGAAAGAACAATTATATTTAGCGTTGCAATTAAGAAAGGAAAACAACTTACTTGAGTCGAATCAAATTCTTGTAAAGTTAGCGGAACAAAGTCTCCAAAATGCTTATATCAACTATCAATGTGCATGGAGTTTTGATTGTTTAGGAGAAGAAGCGAAAGCTGTGCCCTACTATGAAAAGGCGATTCAAGGCGGTTTAGCTAAAGAGGATTTGCAGAATGCCTATTTAGGTTTAGGCAGCACGTTTAGAGCGCTGGGTGAATATGAAAAATCCAAGGCAACTTTTACAGAGGCTATTAGAGTATTCCCAAATAATGAGGCGCTTCAAGTTTTCTATGCCATGACTTTATATAATTTAAATGAGCATCAAACTGCGATGGAACTTTTATTAAAGTGCATTGCAAATACTTCGTCAGATTCAAATGTTCAAAAATATAAAGAGGCGCTTCATTTTTACTCAGATAAGCTTGATGAGACTTGGCAATAGGCTTGTCAGATTTGGTGCTAAGCAAGGTATTTATTCGATAAAAGCCTAGCCACTAATCAATGTCCAACAAAAGGTTCCGGTGCAACTTACTTAACGAAAAATAGTTAAATGAATCCGTTTGTATGTGATTTAAAACTTGATTGAATATTTGGTATGCAAAATCAAATTGTTGCTGTGTAATTTCATGATTTTTAAGCGCTTCAAGTAGCTCATCTTTATCCTTTTCAATAATTTCACCTGTTGGTAAAACAATAATATCCAAATAAAGGTCATCCATAAATGGCAGGCCATCTTCAACGCCATTTTGATACGTAATATCGATATACCATTGAATAATTTCACCTTTGTCATCAAACATGGTTGTGATTGCGAAATTTTCATTTAGTGGTAGCTGTTGAAGCCAGGAATAAAGGTTATTTGCAATACAAACTTCCGTATCCAAATATTTTGTTAGAAGAGGATCGGCCACTTCAATCAAGGTTAAAAGTGCTATATAGCCATTAAAGTCTTTATTTTCAATTTCCATTTCTTTGTAATCTCGTTTGATTATTCTTTTCCAATCTTTTCGATGTAAATAACGTCTCTTCAAATCGTTCCACCACTCTCATACATAAATTTTTTATAACACTATATACCATTATATACCATATTAAAAGGGGTGCTTACATGTTTCCAATACTAGGAACTGAAAGATTAATATTAAGAGAAATTCTTCCTGCCGATGTGGATGTTATTTATTCTATTTTTTCAAATGAAGAGGTGACGAAATATTACGGACTGAAAACATTTGAACAATTGGAGCAAGCGGAAAATTTAATCTCTGCATTTACAACGAGTTTTCAAAGTAAAAGGGGAATTCGTTGGGGGATTGAAAGAAAAGGCATTCCAGGTTTAATCGGCACAATCGGCTTTAACTTATGGTCACCAGCGCATAAACGTGCCGAAGTGGGTTATGATATCCATCCTAACTTTTGGCGAGCGGGATATGCTTCTGAAGCCGTTGCTAAAATTACGGAATACGGATTCAAAGAGATGGGCTTGACAAGAATTGGTGCGATTGTTTTTGTGAAAAATGAAGGTTCCAGTCAATTGTTGCTAAAACAAGGATTTGAAAAAGAAGGTATGTTAAAAAATTATATATATCAAAATGATCAGGCTTTTGATGTACATGTCTTTGCGAAGTTTAATGAGGATGATGATCAGAGAAAGATAAAGGGTGATAAATGAAAAAGCTACACAAAGGAGGCAACATGAAAATAAATTCAAAACAAATCTCTTTTAGAAAGTTAAAATTAGAGGACTTTAACGTTGTTTTAAATTGGAATCAAGATGAACGATTTTGTAAAGCGAATGATTGGCCAGAAAATAGAGACAATGATGAATTATTTCAATGGTGGAATTGGTGTGTAACGAAGCAATCAAAGGATTTTATTCGTCTCGGAATTGAATATGAAAATAAGCTTATTGGCTATGTTGATTTAGCAGATATAAAAGATACCAGTGCTGAGATTGGCATTGCAATTGGAGAAAGTAAACTTTGGCATGTTGGAATTGGAACTCAAACGGTAAAAAAATTAATGGATTACGCGATTGAACAATTAGGCATCACCATATTTCATGGGGAGACACATGAAACAAATTATCGTTCAAGGAAAATGATGGAGAAGCTAGGTTTTACGGAAGTAAGCCGTATTGGGAGTGAAATCTACTTAGGCAAGGAAGTGAAATTGCTGCAATATAAATTGTGTTTAAAAGAATAGAAAAGCTGGTGGACTCAATTGCACGCTACAAAAAATCATGATATTCAAGTGATTGAAATTATAGAATGAGGTTGAAAGTGAGGTGAGATATTCAATAATGAAGATTAAGGAGATATTTCAAAAAGATTATCCTAATGGCAAGCAGTTAATATATGAGTATTGTACAGATAGATTTTATAGTGTTTCGCTAAAACAAGGTAATCATAAGTTCACTTTCGAATTTGAAGAAAAGAAACTAGAGAATAAGTTACATAAAAGGCTAGAGAGTAATTTTTTTTCGCATCATGATGCACATTATTTTCAACTAATAAAAAATGATTTTGAAGTAGGTGTATTAGTTTTAACATTTCATAAATGGAACAATACGTTAAGAATTGAAGAATTACATATTCATGAGCAGTATAAACGGCAGGGATATGGACAAGAATTAATTACTTTTTCAAAGGATATGGCTCACAAATATAAAGCCAGATCAATTATGTTAGAAACACAAACATTAAATTATCCTGCCATCAGTTTTTATATGAAAAATGGATTTGAAATAATAGGATTTAATTTAAATAGTTATACAAATGAGGATATAGAGAATGGTGAAGTACGATTGGAAATGGGGTATAAGTGTCTTGACCAAATTTAACACCTTATGTTTTCATATAGCAAAATAGCATCGATTTGTAGACTTGCATCATTTCAAATACGAAAGGAGATCCAAAAAATATGACAGATCGTGGCGCGGTAGTAATAGTAGAAAACGGAAAAGTAGCATTAATTCGTCGTGAAAAAGAGGGGCGAATTTATTATGTGTTTCCTGGTGGTAAGCAAGAAGTTGGTGAAACAATTGAACAATGTGCAAAGCGTGAGGCCTTTGAAGAGCTCGGTGTAGAAGTAGAAGTACATGAGTTACTCACACAAGTTGCTTTCAACGGAACACAGTATTATTTTTCAGCAAAAATAATTGGTGGGGAGTTCGGAACGGGGCAGGGCGAAGAATATATGAGTACAGATAGTGGCACATATTTGCCTGTATGGATGGAGATTGAAGCACTATCTACTAATGAAGTAGTTCCAAGAGAAGTAGTAGAGAAAGTACAGCAGTTATTTGTCTAGTTTTAATTGAATTTACATTACTAATAGTCGTATATAGAAGGGATGGAAAGAATGATTCATTATTGCATGGCTTGTTTGCATCAAATTGAAGTAGCTTTACAAAAAACATTGGAAATGACGAAATACCTTGAGGATAAGGATTTAGAGCTGCGACCAACTGCAACTAAGTTATCTGTAGGTGACCTGCTCAGTCATATTGCGACGATTTGTAAATCAGATTATTATATTTCACTTGGCTATACGAAAGAACAAATGGATGTTATTTATCAAGATTATGAATTTGAAACGCTCGCGGAAATTAGAAGAGAAATTGAAGAAAATTTTTCAGCTTTAAAAAATTCGTACTTGCACTATTCCGAGGCTGAATTACATGAACAAGTTACTTCATATTGGGGTGTAAATTATACACGCTTCGAATGGTTAGTAGAAATAGTTGCACATATTTATCATCACCGCGGTCAACTACATTCTATTTTAACTCATGTGTATGAAAAAGAATTTAATTTACTGATGTTTGAATAAGGAACATTCCTGTTAGAAGTAAAAGAGGGAGGTTATTGTAAATTGAATACAGAAATCATTAAGAACATCGAAAAATTAATCGGTACAGTGAAGGAATGGAATAAACTAGACGAACAGGGCTGGACATCTGAAGTTTATAAAGTGACTACGAATACAGGACAATATCTTTTAAAAAGTTCCGTTGATAGCCGATATCGAGAATGGCTGAAAACTGAGGCAGGTGTGTTGGAGCAATTAAATCGTCATGATGAGATTCCTGTGCCTACATATATAGGCTTTTTTGAAGTTAATAATGCAAGTCATCTATTAATGTCGTTTGAGCCTGGAGTAACGTTGACAACAGCACTAAAATTAACAAATGATGAGCAACAAAGAAAGGCATTAGTAAAAAGTTTTGGTGAATTTCTACATCAATTTCATGAACAGAATCCCGTTGGCATGGAGTTTCAAGGAAATTGGCTAGAGGGGCGTCTTCATAAAGCACAGCAATATGTAGAAAATGGACAATCAGATGGCACATTGGCATTATTACAGAAATTAAAAGCAAATCTACCATCACCAGTTCAGCAAACAATGATTCATGGAGACTGCACCACAGACAATGTTTTAGTTGTTAATGGAAAGGTAGCACAATTTATTGATGTATCAGGAATGGCGATTGGCGATCCAAGATACGATGAAGCATTAGTTATTAGATCGTTTAAAGGAAAGACCAATCTCGAAACGGCGTTTTATTTAGGCTATAAGCGTTATCGACTAGCCGATGAGGAGTTTCGTTACTTTGATGATTTATATGAGTTTTTCTAAAGGAATATTAAGCGGAAAATGCATTAGTAAATGAGCCAATGCATTTTATTTTTTCAGAAAACACAATTATTTTTAGTTCACTACCTTGCAATGAATAATAGTATTTGATACACTACTGTATATAAAATGGTAGTGAGGTAATTTTATGAACCCACAATTTAAAAAAGGTGTGCTGAATTTATGTGTACTAGCCCTCCTAGAAAAGAAGGACATGTATGGATATGAACTCGTGCAGACGATTTCCACACAAATTGAAATTTCGGAAGGGTCTGTGTATCCGCTATTGCGAAGACTTACGAAGGATGGTTTCTTCACAACATACTTGAAGGAATCCACAGAAGGACCGCCGAGAAAATATTATCAAATTACCACGCAAGGCATCGAAGAATTGAACAGTTTAAAAGCAGAATGGGAAAGTTTTAACACGGGTGTAAATACGTTAATTCAAGGGAGCAAATCAAAATGAATGAACAACAATTTTTAGATTTACTTGATAACCGGTTACAAAAGTTACAGCAGCAAGAACGTGCCGATATTCGTCGAGATTTTGAAGAGTACTTCGAAAATGGACGTGCAGAAGGAAAAACAACAGAAGAGATTATTACCGCGCTTGGTAATATTGAAGAACTGGCAGAAGAATTACTAGCTTCTTATGACGAAGCTGATTTTGCGGAAACAGTTTCAATCGTAAAAAATGATGATGTTGTTCCATATTCGAAAGTGAAAGTTGACGTAGATGGGGTGAATTTATCGATTGTCTCAACAGATGCGACGTATGCCATGATTGAAACAAAAGATGCGGACAATTTAACGGAAGCAACGATGGTCATTGAAAATGATACGCTTGTCGTGAAGGCAAAAAGACAAGAGCGTATTCGTCGCTTATGGTTTATAACGATTATAGGAAGTGTAGGCAAAGCGGACGTAGTGATCCATTTACCAAAAAAACAATACGAGCAAATTACGATTGATAATGATAATGGTTCGATAAAAGTATCAGATACACTAGCCAAGAAATTCAATTTAAAATCTGATAATGGTCGTATTTCGACTGATGGCATTCAGGGTGAGAAGCTTGATGCTTACTCGGATAATGGCCGTATCGTTTTAACGAACTCCAATGTGTTGCTTGTAAATGCAGAGTCTAGTAATGGTCGAGTGGTTGCGGAAAATTGTAAAGCAAACCAACTCAAACTAGAATCTGATAATGGAAAAATTCAAATAAAACATGTGGATGGAATGGTTGATGCTCGCTCATGTAATGGTCGAATTGAAGCGCAAATGAATACAGTTAACCATCCGCTAAATTTAGTAACAGATAACGGTGGGATTTTATTAAGTTCAGTTAGTAAGTTGGATAATGTAGAAATTGAAGGTAAAACAAGCTGGGGTTCAGTAACAATTTATAACGACAAAACATCAAGCTATGCACATGGGACAAAAGCAAATCATATCAAACTAAAAACAAGTAACGGAAACATCGCAGTAGAGGAATTAGCGTAAACTTTAAGTCACGCTTGAAGATAAGAATGTAAAAAAACTGGTGTAAAAAACTTTAGTACTGAGTTTTTTGCCCACACATGGAAGGGCAAAAGGAATGCTTCATGGAATAGTGAGCGTAACTAATAATACTTTTCATATAGATGTATCCAGTAATTAATAAAATTATTTAACTAACTTTATATCCGGATTCACATCGAGCAGCTTCTTAACAAACATTTCTTTATCCTTCGGTGAAACGAGCGTCATTTGTGAATGTGGATCAAATAGTATTTCGATACGATCGAGTGACATCGCTGGCGCGGAAAGTGGATTTTTCGTTGGACGTAAACTTGTAATCTGTGCGATTTTGATGCGCTTTTTATAAATACCACCATAAATAATAAGTTCATCGCTGTCGATGACATATTTTGTTCCGAAAACAAGCACCGCTAATAAAATGATAATAAGTACAGTCATAATAATCGTCGCAATATCAGGCTCCGTTATGACAGCGTAAAGCATGACGATTGGTAAAAGGATGAAAATAACCGACATCCAACGATCTATTTTTGATTTGAAAACCAATGAAAACCCTCCAATCGTGAATCATTTACCTTTATTATATATTAAAAAAAGGACCAATACGAAGAAACCGTGAATCCTTCTAAACAAGGACTTCACGGTTTCATTTGTATGATCAATCTCTAAGTCCATATTTCCGGTCAAGCGTGACGATTCGCGCATCATCATTGGTACGATTCATGATTAAATCCGCTAGTATTTTAGAGCCGAGCATACTATAAACGGTTCCATTTCCTCCGAAACCAAGTAGGTAATAATGTTTCGGATTTTCTGAATGCTGACCGATGAAAGGTAAATGGTCTTCGGATTCACCAAAAGTCGCACAATATTTAAAGGATGCTGTAAATGACTCATCTGGTATTAAATCATGTAATTGCTCGAGTAGCTTGTCCGCTATTTTATCGATTTTTTCTTCGTTTTTTTCAGGTTTTGCTTTCTCCTCATCAAGCCCACCAAACACAATTCGATTATCTACCGTCATGCGAAAATAAAGATAAGGGCGTGCGGTTTCCCAAATGAGTGCTTTTTTGTACCAACCCTCAAATTCAGGTTTTGGTTCGGTTACAATCGCATATGAGCGATTAATATCAGCACCTTTCATTTGTCCATATGGTAGACGTTCATAACCAGTCGTATAAATTAATCGCGCGGTAGTGAAATCTCCATTCATCGTGCGAATGACGATATGTGTGCCTGCATCTTCAATAAGATTAGCTAATGTATTTTCGAAAATGTCTAATCCGCGCCCTTTCAATTGTTCTGCTAAACTAACAACAAATTTATAAGGGTTAATTTCGGCATCATTTTCGGTATAAAGAGCAGCGGGTGATTCAAAAGGTAAGCGATTTTGAACAACTAGTTCATTCCAAAACTCCGCAGGAAAACCGTGTTGAACAAGTGCCTCACATTCTTGCTCAAGTTTTTTTACATGACTTTTTTTACTGGCATAGCAAATACTTGGACGACGAATAAAGTCAGCATTGTCTGGTAAGGTAGAAGCAATTTCTTCTAAATAACCGAGTGCCCCATAGCATAATTTATAAAAACGTACAGCGTCTTCTTCGCCGATTAAATCAATGAGCTCATGTAATTGAACATCATTAGAATATTGCAGTAAGCCCGTGTTGGCAGAGGTACTACCAGAGCCAATTTCATTTCTTTCAAGTATCGCAACTTTTAATCCTTCATCTAGTAATGCTTTTGCAGTAAGTATGCCACTCATACCACCACCTACGATAATTGCGTCATAGTGGGGACTGATTTCAGGATTTGTATGGGGAGTTTTTGAAAAAGTAGTTGGCCAAAATAATAATCCGTTGTGTAATTCCATATGCATCCTCCTTAAATGATTTAGTAAACAATTCCCTGTAATGGCGATGTTTAATCGGAAAATCTTTTGGGAATGGGGATAAAGCATATAAGAAGAGTGAACAATTATATAGGGAGGGACGTAGATTGGATCCATATATTTTTGGCGTTTTCGCGATTGCCTACATTTTCACTTTTGTTTGGGGATTGATTAAACATCAGAAAACGGCATCAGCGATTTTATTTTTAGTTATTATTGCACTTATTTACGATAATGGGATTTTAGCGCTAGGGCATGTTATTGGTGAAGGACAATTATTAGAGTATCTAAGCTATGGTCGCTTTTGGCTGCATGCATTATTTACGCCAACATTAATTCTTTTCTCACTTTATATTATGCGAGAAGCGAATATCCGACTTGCTCATAAAAGCTGGGTTGGTTATGTTTTTGGCATTTTAATGATTGTGGCAATAGTCCTACAGTACAGTTTTGATTTAAGTGGCTTAAAGCTGAGCTTACAAGAACCTTACGGAGTACTAAGTTATGCTTCAACGCACAAAGCTTCTGGACCACCACTGATGATTTTACTTGTTATGATGGCACTATTCATCGCAGCTGTGGCACTGGTTTGGAAAAGAAAATGGTGGTGGATGCTAGTTGGTACGATTGTTATGACTGTTGGAAGTGCGATACCGTTTGATATTGAAAGTAATGCGATGACGAATGCGCTTGAATTATTTTTAATCGCAACATTGATGCTAACGGCGATTCATTTTTCAAAACAAGCGAAAAATAAGTAAAATGTTAAGTCTCATAGGCTCAACATTCTTTTTCATTTGTACCCAAAGTAGAAGAGCATCGCTGAAATTAGAATTTCATGATCAAAATCCGTATAATTAAACTAACGACGTTTGAAATGGAGTATAACAGATGAAAACATTTAGTTTTAAATTATACGGTGGCTATAAAGTGAATTTGGATAAAAAGGAACTAACAATCGATTATCAAGGGGAAAAATGGTGGTTCATCACAAGATCGAAGCCACGCACGAAAACCATTGCTTTTGATGATATTGTGCAAGTCGATTATAAGGAATCTGGTATGACGTTTGGTTATATCCGTTTAATTACAAAGGAAAATGCCGGATATCCAAGTAGTACCTACGTAGCGCGAAATGATGAAAATGCCTTTATGGTGGAGAAAGATGAGATTACACAGCTGAACGAAGTGCTTGATTTACTAAAAAAACGTTGTAACACTATCGAATTTAAACATTTAAAAGCTTAGCATTATGCTAGGTTTTTTTATTTGAAAAAAAATTTCATGCACTAATTGGTACATAATGTGTTTTTATAAAGGAAAGAAAAATTTTTCGTCTTTCATCGAGGTAGCTTCGTTTATGTAGAGAGAGGAGGGGGAGCACTTGAAATCTTCGCAGCTTGTTGAGCAGGCGATGCAGGACTATACCGAATTGCTCTATCGCATTGCCTATTATTATGTGAAGGATTCCCATCTAGCAGAGGATATTGTACAAGATGTATTTATGAAATTATATTGTTAGAATTATAAAGAAAAAGGTGAGCTTCGGGCATATTTATCACGTATCACGGCCAATGCCTGTAAAGATTATTTAAAAAGCTGGGCGTATCGTAAAATCCAGTTTACAGAAAAGTTATTTCCGAAAGAACGGGTATTACATAGAGATCGTTTAGTGCGGCAAGAAGAATTAAACGTGCTTGATCAGGCCATTTTAGCATTGCCATTAAAACAGCGTGAGGCGATTGTTTATTATTATTTAGAAAATTTATCGGTAAAAGAAATTGCTGAGCTTTTGGAACGCCCAGAAAGTACCGTGAAATCAAGGCTGAAAAGTGGTAAGGATTTGCTACAGCAAACGCTTCAACAACAGGAATGGGAGGTGCTTTTACATGACTAACTATCGTTTAACGCCACTTCGAGATACTTCGGCAAATAAGGGGCGAATTATCGAGAAGACGAGAAATAATATGCAAACACCTGAACAAAAACCTAAACGTCACTGGATGCCCGCAATGATTACGGCTTGTACCCTAATCATTGCCGTATTTTTAGCAGGCCCTTCTATCTATCAGGCATTATTTAATAAGCAAAACTTTACGATTGAGAAGGTCGTCATTCCAAATGTTCCTTACCCTGTATTGGCTAACGCTATTTATATTGATAAGACGAATGAATTTATTTATAGTGCGGACACGGGAATTTATTCGTTTGATGTGGCAAATAAACAGCAAACCTTATTAATCAAACAACCTAATCAGATCTTTGACTATGCAGTATCAGAAAAATGGCTAATTTGGCCACAGGAAGAAAAAAATGAATTGAAAATCCATTCATTAAATCGTCAAACAAACGAAATCCAAGTTTACGAAACCGATTATTTCTACGGAATCGAGCTTAAAAATGACACATTAATTTTTATGGGGCTAACGAGAATTAATGGCAATTCAAGTGTAGCCACGTATAAAGTATTAAATTTAAACACAGGGCATACAGAAGTACTGAGGGAAATTGGAGACGGAAGCAATAGTAGACCGACAATTGATGGAAGTCTTATCACCATTTCTGAAAGAGTGAAAATGGAAAGCGGTGTCAGCACCAATATTACCGTACAGGATTTTGAACAATTAAACGATATCGGAAACTATATAGTGCCTTATCGATATGTAGAAAATATATCGCTAGTAAACAACAAAGTGTACGGCTATATGTGGAATGATAGGGAGGATGAGCCGGCAATTTTAGGTGTAGTGGATCTAGAAAGTGGTCAGTTCGAAAGGCTCAAAACATCTGTGAGTCTTCATGATTATGCAACGGACGGTGAGCATTTTGCCATCGCAGTTCAAAAAGGTAAAAGTAATACTGTTCAGCTATTTGAAACTAGGGATGGAAAATTAGAACGAATTTCTACCCTACCAAGTATTAAAGAGCGCCTTGTTTTGCCACGATTTACAAAAGAGGGAACGCTGGTCGTGAACGGTGAAGGGCCAGACAAAGCGATGTATTTAATTCGTTTTGAATAATAAAACCAAGTGAAATACTCTACTAAGCATAATTTTATGGGAAACCAACTCCCCCATGCTAAAATGAAGTGCCTAGTTCATTAGGCTACTTTAAATTTAACTAAATGGGAGAGTATATACATGACAACAACAATGACTACTTCAACAAAACAATTAATGCACGAGCGTAAATCTGTGCGTAAATATAAAGCGGGCGTGACAATTCCTCAAGAAACGTTAATGCAATTATTAAAGGATGCTTCTTCAGCGCCATCATCAAGTAACACACAACCTTGGCGTTTCCTTGTTATTCAAGATCAAGAAGTGAAAAAAGAGCTTCGTGCAATCGGTAATAACCAAGAACAAATTGAAACATCATCAGCGATAATCGCAGTATTAGCAGATGTTGAAATGTACAAAAACGCAGAAGAAATTTATAACGCAAACTTCGAGCAAGGCTTTATGCCACGCGAGATTGCGGATATGATGATTGAAAATACATTGAAATTATATAGCGGCTTACCAGCAGAAGTAGTAAGTAATATCGTTCATTTTGATGCGGGTCTTATTTCAATGCAAATCATGCTGTTAGCAAAAGAACTTGGCTACGACACAGTGCCAATGGGCGGCTTTAACAAAGTGAAATTTGCTGAGAAATTCGATTTACCACAAAATGAAATTCCAGTGCTACTAATTGCGATTGGTGAAGCAGCTGAACCAGCGCGTGGCACATCACGTATTGCAGTAGAGAAAATTACAAAATTCATTTAATTTTAATAAGAATTATTTGAACGGATAGTCAGATGTACAAATACGAAAAGAGAGTTGCCCAATTACGAGCAACTCTCTTTTTTCACTCTGTCACTTGTTTTTTATTCGGCATAAATACCGTTAAAATAAATGCTAAAACGGTAAGGAAAAAGAAAATGCATTTGCTTTTGAAAGATGCGATTGTTGTGCGTGAAGAAAAGAAGGATATTATTTCCATCGATATTTTAGCGGCATCTATTATTGGCATTATTATGTGGTGGTTAACAGAAGGTGTCCATTTTAGTTGGGAATATATCGCTGAGCAAATCATTGCAATGAATCGATAAGGGATGAGGCTACTAGATGAAAATAGATGCTAGGAAAAATTCGGACGAATTACATCCCTAGCGTCTTTTTGTACTTAGAAAAGCAAAAATTAATTATTTTTTAGTAATTTATTTTTATTTTTTGTTCCACGTGAAAACAAAAGACCCAAGTGTAGTATATACATATCAGTAAAGTAATAGTTTTTGTTAATTATTAACTTATCGAAATGAATATAATTTATATAATAGTAGAAAGTAAAGTGAAAATAGGGGTATAGTTAAAAAGGTGTTTTTAAGGAAATTCCAATTTTTGATTATATTTGAAGAGGAGAGTGAAAGATGCGAAGGTTATTAATTCAATTTGTGATAATTTGCTTTGTATTAACAGGTATTTCATCGATAGCAAATGCTCAAATGTATACGGACGTACCAGATAATCATCATCTACATAAAGAATTTACGGTTTTAATTAGTAAAGGGGTATTAACAGAGCAGCCAAATGAGGATTTTCGCTTAACTACTGCGATTACACGCTATGAGGCAGCTGAAATGATTGTACGTGCATTAAATGTAACTACTCAGACAAGTACAATCCCTACATATAACGATGTTGATCAGGAAGATCCGCGTATGCCAATTATCGCTACTGTAACAGAATTAGGCATTATGAAAGATATAAACGGTAATTTTAATCCTGATGGACCATTAACACGTGCACAAGCTGCAATATTGCTAGCACAGGCATTCCATCTAGAAGGAAAAGCCATTCAAACATTTAAAGATGTTCCTGTAACAAATAGTGCAGCAGCTCCAATTCAAGCACTTGTTGAAAATGAAATTATTTTTGTCGGTAAACAAGGTGTTTTTAGACCAAATGCAAAGATGATTCGTTCTGACTTCACGACATTTATGGCACGAATTTTAGATCCGACATTGCGTCAAAAAGATCCAGTAAAAGAAGTGGACGATGAAAAAGAGCCAGAACCAATAATAACTCCAACTCCGGGGCCAATTCCAACTCCACAGGAACAACCAAAAAGCTGTGAACGTGAAGTAGGAAAGAAAACATATCAAGTCGATGTTTCGGTTGCAAACTTATGGAACAAACGCAATCAATCTCGAGCAGTGGATCTTCCTTCTACACTAAATCCAGTGAATTACGATAAGTGGATTCCTTCTATGTCACTTAGCCAAAAGAAATGGCTTGTTGGACGTACAGATACACAAGCGTTATTTGGTGATAAGGTGACTGTGATTGCTGAGCAAGGGAACTGGATGCGTGTTGCGTTAAACGATCAATATGTTCCGTATTCAAAAGCGGGCTATCCAGGTTGGGTATCCAAACGTCATATAACGTCTACAACTAAAAATTATGATGATTGTTCAATTGCCATTGTGACAGCTAAAAAAGCAACATTACTGAATAAAGATCAAAAAACTAAATACATTGAAATCAGTTACGCAACGATTTTACCAATCATTAAAGAAGACAACCAGTTTTATCATGTTCAAACACCAAGTACAGGGATTAAGCTGTTAAAAAAATCTGATGCCAAATCATACAAAAAGTATAGCGATGTTCCAAAACCGACTGCTTCGACCATTGTGAATGAGGCAAAGCGCTATTTGAATTTACCGTATTTATGGGCCGGTACTTCCTCTTGGGGCTATGATTGTTCGGGAATTTTATATGCAGTATACCGTGCACACGGTATCATGATTCCACGTGATTCGTTCTATCAAGCAACAGGTGGCAAGGCCGTAGCAAAGAAAGATTTACAGCCAGGGGATTTAGTATTCTTTGCGTATAATGGCGGAACGGGGAAAGTGTACCATGTAGGCTTATACATTGGTAACGGCCAAATGCTTCATGCACCACACTATGCATCGAAAGTAAAAATCGAACCGTTGAACCAAGGCGTATATAAAAAGAATTATTCTGGCGCGCGTCGCTATTTATAAACATGAAAAAGTACAATTTCGTATTACACGAAATTGTACTTTTCTTTTTGTAAAGGAAAGGGGATAATCTTTGTTTTTATTAATTATGCTTTTTCTTTTAAAGCTTGTTGGTGAGCTGCCTTTGCTTCCTCGACTAGTTGAGGGGACTGTAAAAATTCATAGCCAGTTTGCGCTAAAGCGATTGCACCTGTTACGAGTGCCTGATAACCCAAGTCAGAATTGGCCGCTTCACGGAATTCGTTTGTATGGGCAATTAAATCATCTGGTCCAATTTTAATATAGCCGTGTGAAGTAGGAACTTCATAGCTAATATTACCAGCATCAGTTGAACCCAGTGAACGATGACCACGAGGATGTACGTTTTCTCCAAGACTGCTTAATTTACTGGCTAATTGTTGATCGACCACTTCGTTTACAACAAGGTCTTTTACTTCGTTTTGGAAGCGTTCGATTTTTACTGTAGCACCAGTAGCAAGTGCTGCACCTTCTGCAATTTTACGGATTTTGTTTGATATTTCTTCCGTTTTTGGCCAAGAAGGAGCACGGATATAAAATCGTGCAGCTGCATATTCTGGTACGATATTTGGTGCATCCCCACCATGTGTAATAATGCCGTGAATACGTACATCGGATGGTACATGCTGACGAAGCGCGTTAATCCCATTGAATAATTGAATGACTGCATCAAGTGCATTAATCCCTTTATCGGGTGAGCCGGATGCATGTGCTGCTTTTCCGTAAAAATGGAAATCTAATGGATCTACAGCAAGTGATTCATTCGTTACCCCTGTTTTACCAGAAGGGTGGAGCATAAGCGCGACATCGACATCTTTTAAATAGCCGTGGTGAACGAAGCTACCTTTTGCACTACCGTTCGGGCCACCTTCTTCGGCAGGTGTTCCAAGTACAACAATTTTCCCACCGATTTCACTTACGTTTTCCGCTAAGGCAATGGCAGCGGCTGTACTTGTTACACCAATAATATTGTGACCGCAAGCATGGCCAAGACCAGGTAATGCATCATATTCTGCTAAGTATGCAATGGTTGGCCCTGGTTTTTTGCTATCCTTTACGGCATAAAAGCTTGTTTCATGGCCTGCCACAGCTGTTTCTACTTCAAAATTAGCGTCGCGTAATACTTGAACGAGCTGTTCACTGGCGAAGAATTCTTTGTTGCCGATTTCTGGATTCGCATGAATTGCTTTACTTACCGTAATATATTTTTCCTTATTTTGTTGAATTGATTGTGAAATACGTGCACTGCCGTCAACTGTAATTGTCATTTTAAAATCCCCCTTATTTAGAAATCTCTTTTAACTCTTTGAATGTAGTTTGTAATTCATCATTTGATAAAATCGTTATAACTTGGCCACCTTTTGTATCTTCTTTGATGGCTTTTTCAATTTCTTCTGTATGGTAGGCTTCAATAATTTTCTGATATACTTCATTGTCTTTATCTTCTGCACGTGCAGCAATAATGTTGACATATGGGAAGACACTTTCATCCTCACTTAACTCACGGTAAATTGGATCTTCCCCTGGGTTAAGACCAGCTTGACCAGCAATCCCGTTATTAATGATAGCGGCCGTTACATCTGGTAATACGTGTGGTGTTTGTTGAGCTGTCATTGGAATGATGTCTAAGTTTAATTTGTTTGCTGTAATTTTTGTTGGATCCCCAAATAATCCGAAGTCGTCTGCTAGTTCTATAAATCCTGCTGATTCTAATAAACGTAATGCACGTGCTTGGTTTGATGCATCGTCAGGAATGGCAATTTTGTCGCCTTCTTTAATTTCATTGATATCTGTAATTTTTTTTGAATATAACCCAAGTGGTGCAAACACGGTAGAGCCTAATGGAATTAAATCGTTGCCACTTTCATTTGTATAGCTAGCTAAAAATGAAATGTGTTGGAATGCATTTAAATCAACATCGCCATGTGCTAATGCGTTGTTTGGTAAGATGTAGTCTTCAAATTCAACTAATTCAATTTCGATGCCTTCTTTAGCCAATTTTTCTTTTAAGATTGGCCATTGTGCACCATCTGCACCGTTGACACCAATTTTTACTACGCTGCTTTCCTCATCTCCGCAGGCTGCTAAGGTAAATATTGCTAATGCTGTGAATACTAAAAATAATAATTTTTTCATGAATGATTTGCTCCTATCGTCTTAATATTTTTTTTGCTAATGCGTTGCCTAACCATTGTGCAAGTTGTACAAGAATAATTAATATAATGACGGTGACGATCATGACACTTGTATCGAATCGTTGGTAACCGTAAGTGATTGCGATATGACCTAAACCACCTCCACCAACTGTTCCTGCTACTGCTGAAAAGTCGATTAAACTAATTGTGACGAATGTTAAACCTAAAATTAGAGGTCCAAGTGCTTCAGGGATTAACACCGTAAAAATAATTTGAAACGGGCTGGCTCCCATTGCTTTTGCTGCCTCTATAACACCGGGGTCAATACCAATAAGATTTGTTTCCACAATTCGTGCAATCCCAAATGCAGAAGCAATGGTCATTGGAAAGACGGCTGCGGATGTTCCAATTGTGGTCCCCATTACTAAGCGTGTGAGAGGGGATATAGCCACTAAGAAAATAATAAATGGAACAGGTCGAATAATATTAATTAAGATATTTAGTAAGTTAAATGTAATTTTGCTTTCAAGAATATTGTTTTCTCTTGTAACAAATAAAAGTAAACCTAGCGTTATACCAAGAATTGAACCGAAAAGAAGCGTTAAAATGACCATAAAAAGTGTTTCACCTGTTGCTTCTGCAATCCTCGGCCAAAATGTATTCCAATCAACCTTCATTTAATAAAACCTCCTCTACTTCTACAATTTGTGAAAGTTCTTCTATTACATAGTTCACTTGTGCATCATTACCTTTAAATGAAACGAGAAGATTGCCAAACATTTTATTTTGCAATTCTCGTACCGATCCGTAAATGATATTGAACGGTACTTGATGTTTTTGTGTAATTTCAGAAAGTAATGGGTTATGAGTTAATGAGCCTTTAAATAATATTCGGTATAAATGTTGTCCACCAGATTGCTTCCATTCTTTTAAAATGTGTTCGGATGGCATATCTTGATGTACAGATTGGATAAAGCGTTGTGTTGTCGGATGTTGTGGTTGGGTGAAAACGTCGTAGACATTGCCACTTTCAATGACCTGTCCATTTTCCATAACAGCAACACGATTACAAATCGTTTGGATGACATGCATTTCATGTGTAATTAGTAAGACAGTAATCCCGAGTTCTTCATTCACGCGTTTTAATAATCTCAATATATCCGCTGTTGTTTCAGGATCTAGCGCGGAAGTTGCTTCATCGCAAATTAAAATATCAGGGTTTGTAGCAAGTGCACGAGCGATTCCGACTCGCTGCTTTTGTCCGCCTGATAATTGTTCTGGGTAATCCTTTGCTTTTTCAGATAACCCAACAAACTTTAATAATTCTGCAGTTCTTCGCTCAATCTCACTTTTGGATTTGCCTGCAAGTTTTAATGGATAAGCGATATTTCCTGCTACAGTACGCGAGGTCATTAAGTTAAAGTTCTGGAAAATCATTCCGATGTTTCGTCGCAATTGACGAAGCTCTTTTTGAGAAATTTTCGCTAAGTCCGTACCGTTAACGGTAATGGAGCCGGTTGTTGGCTGTTCTAGAGAATTAACTAATCGCAGTAACGTACTTTTTCCTGCGCCACTAAAACCGATAATGCCAAAAATATCTCCTTTATGTACCGTTAAATTTACATTTTTAACAGCGTGCACTTCACGGTCTTTCATTTTGAATGTCTTTGATATATTTGAAAATTCGATCATTTAAAAACCTACTTTCATTCCCTTGCAAAAGTTATTTTTAAAACAAAAAAACCTCTCGTATCATAAAAAATAAGATACGAAAGGTTGAATAGACTTCATCACTTTTGATCTTATCTTCCAAGTTTACACTTGCAGGATTTGGCACAATGCTAAAATAGCTGTTGCCGAGACTTCAAAGGGCCTGTCCCTCCATCTCTCTTGATAAGAAAATATATTCAGTTGCGTTTGATATGTTCTTAATCTTAAATCCAAGTAATTCTATTGTCAATAACTATATTTAAATTTTCAGAAAAAATTTTTTTTAAGATGTTATTATTAAAGTTCATGATGAAACTAATTTGAAGGTAGGAACATGGAACGGATAAATTAGTAAAAATGAGGGTAATTATAATAAAATATAAGATAATAGTTCATTGAAAAGGAGGAATAAAGATGAATCCATGGCTTTTAGCTACCGTTATTATTTTAATCGTTGCAGTCGTTGCTTTAGTTGGATGTATTGCAGTCGTTGTTGTCCCGCTAAAAAATACGATTACAATTATTTTGTCACATGTAGAGGGGATTCAAAAGCAGCTAAACGGAGTTCAAACGCAAACAACGGCACTTACGTCAACGGTGGACCGAATGAAAACGGATATTGACTATAAGAAAACATCGTTTCAAGCTCTTGTCCAATCGGTAAAAGATTCAGGAAATATGTTAAATGAAGTGTCTGAGTCTACACAAAAAGCGACGCTAGCCATTGTGAAGAATGTTCAAAACGATGCACAAAAGCAAGCGGAAGTCGAGCAATGGACGAACATCGCGATGGGCTTTTTAAATCGAAAAGCGCAGTAATAGTAAACAAAAAACGCTTCGTCTAATTATATAATCGACGAAGCGTTTTGGTTTTACTCTAATACATCTTCATAGTTAGGATTTTTGGTGAATTGTGCCTTCGCAAATGGACAAAGTGGAACGATTTTTTTGCCGTTTTCTCGTGCAAACTCAACAAAAGTTTTCACCATTTCTTGTCCAACACCACGACCACGTGCCTCATCGGCAACACCTGTATGATCAATAATGAAAAATTGGTCACTAGACTTAACGAAGGTCATCTCCCCAAGCTCTTTACCATTCTCTGTAGCAATTACACGTTTTTCCTCAATTAAAATTTGCAATGGTTTATCCCTCTTTTCGAATATATTGAAGTGCTCCAGATGACGGCAGCTACTTCATCGGTTGATGCAGCGTCTGCAATAATCCACGGCTTTCGCTTTGTATCAAAAACATTAGGACTCCCACGGACACAATTTCCTGAACGCTCACAAATATCGGTAAAAAATACATCGATATGATCGCCAATGTATTTTCGGTAACCTTCATTTACTAATTGTTCTTCCTTCATAAGTCACCTGCCTCTAAATAGATAGGAATACGTATATTACACATACCCTAAAACGATGTATTTTTAACAAATAAACAAGGTAATGCACCTTATAAATGTAATAATTATCCTTTTGTTTTAAAAGAAAGCGTTTTTATTCTGTACTACAACAGAAGATGCTGTTTAAAGATTTAATTTTCTATTTTGTGTTTTAGACCTCCAAAAAACGAGTGTCACAAAGTGTTCAAAGAAAGCGTTTTAATTATGAATACATTGTGAAAAGCTATCGATTTCACTTTCTTTTTAAAGAAATCGGAGTAGAATGGGATTCAAGTAAGGTGTTATACAACAAGTCGCGAAAGTCATTGGGGAATGAACGATTTTATAATACAGATTTGAAATCAAAGGAGAAATGAAACATGTGGGTAGTAACCGTTTTTAACAGTCAAAATGATATTCGTATGTTCGAATATACAACGAAAAATGAAGCATCTAAAGAATTAGCAAAATATAAAAACGCCGTATTATCATATACAAAATAAAAGGAGCGATAAACCATGTGGGTAGTAACAGTATTCAATAATCCAAATGATATTCGTATGTTCGAATACACAACAAAAAATGAGGCAGCGAACAAATTAGCAAACTATAAAAATGCCGTATTATCATTTACAAACTAAAAACAGTAGCCTGTGCTACTGTTTTTTTGTGTTCTTAATAAGGTGCATAGTGTGCTCCTTTTAATAAGTAATGCAGCAAATAGTGAAGAGCTATTATCCATGGTTGGTGTCTTTAAAACAATTGAATTTGCTATTTGATATGTTAGTAGGACATACAGAAAAATTAGAACATATTTTATGATTTTCTCAATTATTATGTGAACATGTAGATAAGCGAGAAAATATGAAGGTTAAAAAGGAGAGGATTCAACGAAGTGAGAAACTTCTTCTTTTTGTTTTGGGAAAAAGCAATCTTTAAATTTAAAAGTGAAATCCATTGAAGTAGAATAACTTTGCTTTAAACATATAATTATCGTTGTATTGTAGATTTTTTATCTATTCTGTTATAAATATTATTTGAGGTGTCCATAAGTTTTTAGTTGGAGTATTTGTGAACATAGAGGAATATTTGGCTTTGGAAGGTTGACGAAAGTTGAATAATGTAAGATAATTCTAGATGGTAATAATAATTATTTTATAATAATTATAAAGATGATTTACGCATATATAAGGAGGAAATTTAAAATGGCTTTAATCGGTAAAGAAATTGCAGAATTCAATGCAAAAGCATTCCAAAACGGTGAATTCATCGACGTATCTTCAGAAAACTTCAAAGGACAATGGTCAGTAGTATGCTTCTACCCAGCAGACTTCACTTTCGTTTGCCCAACTGAATTAGAAGACTTACAAAACGAATACGCTACATTAAAATCTTTAGGAGTAGAAGTTTACTCAGTATCAACTGACACTCACTTCACTCACAAAGCATGGCACGATTCTTCTGAAAAAATCAGCAAAATCGAGTACATCATGATTGGTGACCCAACGCACACAATCTCTCGAGGCTTCGACGTATTAAACGAAGAAGACGGTTTAGCAGAACGTGGTACATTCATCATCGATCCAGATGGTATTGTACAAGCTTACGAAATCAATGCTGGTGGTATTGGCCGTGACGCTTCAATTTTAGTTAACAAAATTAAAGCAGCTCAATATGTACGTAAAAATCCAGGTGAAGTTTGCCCAGCTAAATGGCAAGAAGGCGGCGAAACTTTAACTCCAAGCTTAGACTTAGTAGGTAAACTATAATTTTAAGTTTGAACGATGTTTCGTTTTAAATAACAACACACAAAGCGGCAAAAACAACCTTCATGGCTTGATTTTTGTCGCTCTATTTTTAATTAGGGAAAATTCAAGGTAAGCTCTCTATCTTTACATATAGATGAAAAGAGGTGAACAGCTTGCTGTATTAGAGAGAGAATGGCTACTTATTTTTTGAAAGTAAACAATAAGCAGTGTTCATGCAGCAGCAAAGACAATGTTAGATAATCAAATTAAAACACAATTACAACAATATTTAACAATGCTTGAAGGGGATCTTGTCCTAAAAGTAAGCGTGGGTGACGATAAAACATCCGGGGATATGTTAGAGCTAGTAGAAGAAATTGAAAAAATGTCTCCACGCATTACCGTGCAACACGCCGTTTTAGATCGTACACCAAGCTTCAGTGTGAATAAAGCGGGCGAAGAATCGGGTGTGGTATTCGCAGGGCTACCACTTGGCCATGAATTCACTTCGCTGGTCTTAGCGTTATTACAAGTTTCAGGTCGTGCACCAAAAGTAGATGCGGCAGTTGTAAAACGTATTCAAGCGATTAAAAAAACGATGAAGTTCGAAACGTACGTAAGCTTAACTTGTCACAACTGCCCAGACGTTGTACAAGCATTAAATATTATGTCTGTATTAAACCCGAACATCTCAAATACGATGATCGAAGGTGGCGCATTCCAAGAAGAAATTCAAGCGCGCGACATTATGGCGGTACCAACAGTATTCTTAAACGGCGAAAACTTTGGTGGCGGTCGTATGGAATTAGAAGATATTTTAACAAAACTTGGTGAAGTATCGGATGGTTCAGAGTTTGAAAATGTTGAACCATTTGACGTATTAGTTGTCGGTGGTGGTCCAGCGGGTTCTGCTGCAGCAATTTACTCAGCACGTAAAGGGATTCGTACAGGTATCGTGGCAGAACGTTTTGGTGGTCAAGTAAACGATACGTTATCGATCGAAAACATTATTGGTACGAAAGCGACTGAAGGTCCAGCATTCGTATCAAGCTTAGAAGCGCATGTATTAGATTACAATGTTGATATCATGAAATCGCAACGCGTAGCGAAAATCGAGAAAAAAGATTTCGTTGAAGTCACATTAGAAAATGGTGCCGTATTAAAAGGGAAAACAGTGATCCTTTCAACAGGAGCACGTTACCGTCAGCTTGGTGCGCCAGGTGAAGAACAGTTCAAAAATAAAGGCGTTGCTTACTGCCCACACTGTGATGGTCCGATTTTTAAAGGAAAAGATGTAGCTGTTATTGGTGGAGGTAACTCAGGTGTTGAAGCGGCAATCGACCTAGCGGGTATTGTCAATCACGTAACGTTAATTCAACGCAGCGAAGAGTTAAAAGCTGATAAAGTGTTACAAGAGCGCGTTCGTAGCTTAAAAAATGTAACAGTTATTACAAATGCACTAACTCAAGAAATTACAGGTACAGATAAAGTAAACGGCTTAACTTACACTGACCGAGTGTCTGGTGAAGAAAAGCATGTTGCGCTAGAAGGTGTCTTCATTCAAATTGGTTTATTACCAAACACTGAGTTCCTACAAGGTGCATTAGAAATGAATGAACGCCATGAAATCGTCATTGATAAACATGGTGCGACTAGCATGCCAGGTGTATTCGCAGCAGGTGACTGCACAGATACCGTGTACAAACAAATCGTCATTTCAATGGGTTCAGGTGCAACAGCAGCACTTGGCGCATTCGATTATATGATTCGTAACGTTCAAAACCGTGAGTTAGTAGAAGCATAAAAGGAACCTTCAATCTTTGGACGTCTTATTGTCCATTATTGTGAGCTAAAAGAATCCGTTGTACGCAATTTGTACAACGGATTTTTATATGTTTTTAAACGAGATCGCCAAAGATTTCAGTATTCACTTTTTGATAAGCTTTCATAATTTGATGTTGGTCTTCTTTATGTTGTGTGATTAAAAATTGGGCGGCAGATTGTAAGTTTCGAGAATCATTTCCTAAAATTTGCTGCATTACTTGTTCTTTTAATAAGGCTTCGTAATTTGTATTCATTATCATTGCTCCTTTTGATTTCAACTATTCATTAAATACATGACATTGAAACCAAATGGAAGGGTATTTTCTGTAGTAAAGAAAATCCTTTCGTTTCGGTTTCGCACAATGAGTATGGTTAGTGTTCATACTCTGCACCTCCTATCCTCGTAGGTATAACGGTTTGTACTTGAAAAGGCAGGTCTCCTGGCTTATCGATTAAACGCACCACACCCTACTATTTTCGGTAATAGTGGTATTTGTGAGGGACTTTCGAGTTACAGTTGCGGGACAGCGACGGATTCACACCGTTCTTCCCTTTTCATCAAACGTTTAAGCTTGAACCTTTTCCGCTAGAATCATAGTGATTCTAAGATAGCTACCTGAAAACCTCATAGGGGAGAGTTAAAGCAAATAGCTATCTTACAAGCACTAGTTTTAAACAACAAAAAAAGCCATCTTCTACAATGGAAGTGGCTTTCAATACGCGAAAATCAAATCAAAAAAGTGCACAAAAATCATGCTCATTGAATGTCGTTTGTCGTACTTCTGTCATCACCACCTATTTCCACGTAGGCACTTGGTGTGTACTGAAATTGGCAGGTCTCCTGGCTTATCGATCAAACGCGCCTTACACCTTCCCGTATTAAAACAGTGGTATTTGTAAGGAACTTTCGAATTACAGTTGCGGGACAGCGACGCATTTTCAACGTACTTCCCTTTTAAGCTTATTTTCATAAGCACCAATTTTTACACGATATGTAGTTGCTATTACTATAACATAAAGCAAAATAAAAAAAATAATATTTTGGCGAAATAGTAGCAGTGGATTTAAGTTTAATCTATTAAAAGTGTATTTTTTTATTTTTTGGGGAATACGTATTAATAGAATGATTTAGGAGGTTTTTTTATGAAGAATGATAAAATTAAACATAAAAAAATGGATAACCCAGATATGCTAAACACGGACAAGGAAAGTATTTTTGATAAAGACGAACAGATGAAATACGTTGATCCGATTCCAGTTGAAGAGTTAAATGATGAAGTGAAAGACGAAAAAAACAAGGATGAAACAAAATCTACTTCAGGCAGTGAACGAAAAAATCAACCAGATTAATAGTTTAAGCGGTTTTGCAAAATTCAACATGCAAAATCGCTTTTTTGTTCTTCGGCACAGTTTAACGGGTTGTCAGGTAAAGTTGTTATCGATGAAACACTGACAACACGAGAAAGTGGATTTATCAATTTATGGCTATCGCGTAATGAAGTGTTTATAATTGAAATAATCTGTAAAATGAAACGGGTAGCAGGGAAGCTAACGACTTTTGATGAAAAGCGCCTTAAAAAATGAAAGGCTGCCTAAAAGATGATTTTAGGTAGCCTAAATTTTTATTAAAAGTTTTCTTTTGGAAAAATATCATGAATGGATTGCGATAGTTTCAAGGCATTCAATTGAAATTGTTTATAATATTTTTCCGAACCAGCACCACCGATGAAAAAGGAAATGTCCCGATGCGCTTGTGCCAATTTTTCGAGGGTGAAAATCGATTGTGCGTGCTCTGTGAACGCTATATCCGTTGAACCTGTCAGTAAGACAATTATTGGCTTTTTCAATGCAATAGTTGACTGGATAGCTGTTGGCGCGGGTGATGGACCGAGCATCGATGTCTGATAGCCGCGCAGCATACATTGGATAAGTAAAATTTGCATCGGAATTTCATGTCTTTCTCCAGGTAGACAGCTTCCTAATACAAGTGGTGCATCTTCAGGCACGAAAAAGTGTCGACGAATATGACTTAAAAAGTCACGAACGGTTTGGCTGCTAATTGCTTCTTGATATTCCCCCCAAGCGTTTTCACACCAAAGTTGCCCGACTTCGTGTAAAAAAGGAATGATAATTTCTTCAATTAGCTTCTCGACACCGAATTTATGAAGTGCTTGCTCAAGCAAATGCAGAATTTCTTGTTCATTTCCCTCTGTCCCAGCCTGAATGAGGGCGTTTCTAGAATGGATAACCGGGTTTACTTCAAGCGAATTTTTTAGTTTCGAATAATGTTCAATCGCTTGTTTAATTGTCATACCGCTATTCGTAAGGGAAGTAAGTCCTATTAAGGTTTGTACTTCATCTTCGCTATACATTCGATAACCATTGTCTAATCTTCGAGGCTGGATAATTTGATAGCGATCTTCCCATTTTCGTATCACCTGTTTGGACAGTCCTGTAATTTCAGCGACTTGTTGGATTGAATAAGATGTGGGATTCAAATTTAAAGCACCTCCTAACGAAATAATTATTAAGTTCTATTCAATCGAAAAAAAAACTACTTGTCAAATGTTTTTCATTTCCTGTACAATGTTTGTATAAGGTTTGAAAAGGGTAAGGATTTTTATAAGATAAAGTTATCTATGGTCAGAGTAGGTAACAAGGCTAGAGATTAACACGGAGGAGGAAATGATATGTCAAAACATCCATTAGAAAAATGGGGTCAAATTATGGGCGGAAAAAATACACGATGGATTGTTGCATCGTTATGGATTATTTTTGCAGTCGTATTTGCTCTTATTTTCCCACAAATTAACAGTGTAGAAAATTATGTGGGTGAAGAAATCCCTGACACGTATACATCCGTACAAGCAGGGGGAATTATTGAAGAGCAATTCTCTTCAAATAGTGGAATTCCGCTATTAATTACTTGGTATAAAGATGCGGGATTAACAGAAGCAGATTTAACAAACATTCAGCAACTATATAAACAATTAGCAGAGGATCCGTTAGATGGCCAACAAACATTGCCACCATTCCACGAGATGCCTGTTCAAGCGTTAATGGGCGCAGTATCGGAAAATGGGAAAGCCATTGTAACACCAGTGTTTTTCTCACCTGATAAAAATAGTGATGTATTAAAAGAAAACTTAGCTAATATTAAAGAAAGAACAGAAGCACAATTTGGTGAAAATCCGTATGAGACAAAATTAGATGATGACGGCTTACATGCACGTTTCTCTGGTCCAGTAGGGATTTCGATCGATGCGACGGACTTATTCAAATCAGCAGACTTCCAATTAATGGTTGCCACTGTCTTGATTATTTTAATCATTTTATTAGTAATATATCGTTCACCAATTTTAGCAATTATTCCACTAGTTGTAGTCGGAATCGCGTATTTAGTTGTGAGTCCATTACTAGGTGCGATGGCTGACCATGGCTGGATTGATAAGGATGCACAGGCAGTAGCCATAATGGTTGTATTACTGTTTGGAGCAGGGACGGATTATTGTATCTTCTTAATCACACGTTATCGTGATGTATTATTAGTCGAAGAAAACAAATTTACAGCTTTGGCAACAGCCGTACGTGAATCGGTAGGGGCCATTATTATGAGTGGCTTAACGGTCGTAATTGGTTTAGCAACATTAGCTTTAGCAGATTACGGTGCATTCCAACGCTTTGCAGTTCCATTTAGCTTTGGTGTACTTGTAACGGGCTTTGCGGTTGTCACATTACTTCCAGCGGTTCTTGGAATTTTAGGCCGAGCAGCGTTTTGGCCATTTGTTCCTCGTACAGTAGAAGCAGAAAAAGTCCATGCAGAAAAGAAAAACAAACCATATAAAGAGCGTAAGCCAAATCACCGATTCATGCGTGCTGTGGGTGAGTTTGTAACATCGAAACCTTGGTTAGTTATCATTGTTGCTGGTGTGATTTTAATTGGTCTTGCGATTACTTCAACAAATATTAAATACAACTATGATTTAATTTCTTCATTCCCAGAGGATATGCCTTCACGTGAAGGGTTTACAATTATTGCTGAAAACTTTACACCAGGTGAATTAGCACCCGTTCAGCTTTTAGTGGATGGAGAAGGTACAGACCTAGACATCACAAAAGAGTTAGAAGCATTACCATATGTAGGTCTTGTGGAAGACATGCGTACAGGAGAAACAAAGAAAAACATTCAACTTTATGAAATCGATTTAGACAAAGACCCTTATTCAAATGCTGCAATGGATGACGTTGAGCAAATGAAAGAAGATGTAAAATCGATTTTAGCTAAGCAAAACTTAGAAAATAATGAGTTTTGGATCGGCGGCGAAACAAGTGCACAGCTTGACCAAAAAGTAGTTCAATTGGGTGATGAAAAACTAATTCAACCAGTAATGATTATTATTATTTTCCTTGTATTGTTAGTGTACTTACGTGCGATTGTCACATCGATTCAAATCATGATTACCGTATTGATTTCATTCTTCTCAGCATTAGGAGCAGGATGGTTAATTATCCATTACGGTTTAGGTCATGAAGCGATGGCAAGTGCGATACCATTGTATAGTTTCGTATTCATTATCGCACTCGGAAATGACTATAACATTTTCATGATCTCGGATATTTGGAAAAATCGTAAGCGCGGTATTCCGCATAAGCAAGCGATTTCAAAAGGGATTGCCTCAACGGGTGCGGTTATTACATCGGCTGGGTTAATTTTGGCAGGTACGTTCTTAGTATTAGCATCATTACCGATTCGTTTATTAGTACAGTTTGGTATTGTAACAGCAGTAGGGGTATTACTCGATACATTCGTTGTACGCCCATTACTTGTACCGGCGCTCATTACGGTGTTTGGTAAATGGTCATATTGGCCGAATAAGAAATTGAAATAATAAAAAGCGTATGGAATTTAAGATTCCATACGCTTTTTTAGTGATTTCGCGCTATTTGGCACGAAATCTATTTTTCTAATGCTGTGTAAGAGAGCCGGATTGTAGGCGGTACATCAATTCATACTTACCACCAAGTGCAACAAGCTCATCGTGATTGCCGTACTCGACAATTTCACCACGGTCTAATACTAAAATTTTGTCTGCGTTTTTAATCGTTGATAAACGGTGGGCGATGATAAATGTTGTACGCCCTCGTTTTAAGACGTCCATCGCATGCTGAATAATTTCCTCTGTTTCTGAGTCAATATTCGATGTCGCTTCATCTAAAATTAAAATCGCAGGGTCAAATGCTAATGCGCGGGCAAATGAAATTAATTGGCGCTGACCAGATGAAAGGGTACTACCTTTTTCAATAACTGGTTCATCTAGGCCTTTTTCAAATTTTGCTAACACACGATCCCCACCAACGGCTTCTAATGCCTTTTCAATCGTCTCACGTGAAATACGTTCATCGTTTAAGCTGACATTTGTTGCGATTGTTCCAGTGAAAAGGTATGGGTCTTGCAATACAATCCCCATATGCTCACGAATTGCTTGACGCGGTAATTTTGTAATATCTTGACCATCAATAATGATGCGCCCTTTTTGTGGATCATAGAAACGGAACAGTAAATTCATAATTGAACTTTTCCCTGAACCTGTATGACCAACAAGTGCAATCGTTTCGCCTTGTTTTGCTTCAAAGTTAATGTCTTTAAGTACGTATTCATCATCTTTATAAGCGAAGGATACATGGTCAAACACGACATTGCCTTTATAGCGGTCGATACGGTCTTTACTTACATCTTCACCATTTTGATCTAACAGTTCAAATACACGAGAACCTGCTACAAGTGAGCGTTCTAACTGCGAGAACTGATTTACAAGGTTTGTAACTGGGTTGAATAAACGTGTAATGTAATCGACAAATGCATACAGCGTACCAGCAGAAACTGCTTCTGGGAGTGTCATTGATTGAGTACCAAAGTAGAACACGAACACTGCAAACATACCTAAACGTAAAATATTGACTAAGTTATGCGATGTTGCTGAATCTAAAATCAGAAGCTTACGGTTGTAATCATAATGCTCATCATTCATCTCATCGAATTCGATCTTCATTTGATCTTCTCGACGGAACGCTTGAATAATGGTCATCCCGTTAATCGATTCGTTAATCATTGCATTAATATCTGCAATTTTTGTACGAATGACATGATTGTATTGCGATGCGTATTTACGATATAAAACCATCCAAACATAAACGATGGGAATAACGAGTAGCGCAAATAAAGCCATCTTCCAATTTAAAATAAATAATGCGATATAAACCCCAGCAATGGTAATGAAGCTGTTCGCAAATTGGGAAAGCACCGTTACATATAGATTACGAATCGCCTCGGTGTCATTGGTAACACGCGCAACAACTTTACCAGCAGGTAAGTTATCGAAGTATTCGATAGGTAGCTTTTGAATATGCCCGAATACGTCTTTACGTAGCTGTTGAATAACATGGTTTGACCCACGTTGTAAGTAAATATTCATTAAATAACGGAACACCGCTGTTAATACAGATAGTAGGAAGAAGATGGCGAGTAAAATCGCAATCGGCTCTACTTTTAGAGTTCCTGGCTCCATATAATGGTCGATAATATACTTAGCAATAAACGGGCTTGCAATATCTGCTGCAACACCGAGTGTTAATAAGAATAATCCGATTAAAATCGGTTTTTTAAATTTTAAAGCGTATAAATACAGTCGTTTCGATGTACTCATTCCGCCACCTCCTCTAGCTGCTGGCGGTCAAATTGCTCTTTGTACCAACCACCTAAATGAAGGAGTTCTTCATGTGTTCCACGTTCCACGATGAAGCCATCGTCAAGTACGATAATTTCATCTGCATGTTGAATACCAGATAAGCGGTGTGTGGAGATAATTGTTGTCTTTCCAGCACGCTCTGTTTGAATGTTTTCGATAATTTTTGATTCTGTTTTCGCATCTACTGCAGATAAAGAATCATCTAAAATTAAGATTTCTGGATTTTTAATAAGCGCACGTGCAATAGATACACGCTGCTTTTGTCCACCTGATAAAGAAACTCCTTTTTCACCAACGAGCGTTTCAATGCCCAGTGGTAAATTCGCTAAATCTTTTTGGAAGTCAGCAAGGCGAATTGCTTCATCAATATCAGCGGGCGATGCCTGTTCTTTTCCGAACAAAATATTTTCACGAATCGTACGAGAAAATAGAACATGGTCTTGTGGTACATAGCCAATCCAGTCTAAAATTTGTTCTTTCGTCATGTTCGCAAGGTCCGTGTCATTAATGACAATTTGACCGTTACCAAGTGGATACTCACGAAGTAACTGACGAATGAATGTTGTCTTCCCAGCACCTGTTTTACCGACGATGCCAAGCGTTTGCCCTTTTTGCAAATTCAATGAAATTTGCTGTAAGTTTTTCATTTGAGATAGTGGATATTTGAACGTGAATTCTGAAAATCCGATTGAGTTTGGTGATGCATATGTTGTTGGTGATGCCGGATTTTGAACGTCTGCTTCGTAATCTAATGTTTCTTGAACACGGTCTAATGAGGCACTACCTTGCTGCATAACGTTAATCAGCTCACCAATAGCGAACATCGGCCAAATGGCTAAACCTAGGTAAACGTTAAACGACACAAGCTGACCAACAGTAAGTTCATGGTTGGAAACAAGCACCGCACCGTAGCCAAGCGCAATGACATAACAAATTCCTGTACCGATTTTTGTGATTGGCATAAATAAACCGTTAATATAGGCAACTTGCATGTTTTTCTCAAAGAGATCTCCGCTCATTTCAGAAAAACGGTCTTCGTCTTTATTTTCTTGCACGTAAGCGCGAATAACACGTGTACCTGCAATTGATTCTAGGACGCTATCGTTCATTTCTCCGAAAGCTCCTTGTGCGGTCATATAGCGTTCGTGCACAATTTTCCCTAAATACTGTATGATGATGGCCATCACAGGAATCGGCAACATCGCAAAAATTGTTAGCTTCCATGAAATGAAGAAGCCCATTGCTAAAATAATCAGTGCCATGAACACGGTTGAATCAATAAGTGTCATAACCCCGAAGCCGGCCGTTAACGTTACCGCATTTAAGTCATTTGTGGCTTTTGCCATAAGGTCACCGGTACGATTTTTTTCGTAAAATGTTGGCGTCATTTTTAAAAATTGCGCCATTAATTTTTTTCGTAAAATACGGTCAAGTGCGATGGCACCACCGAATAATTGATATTGCCAATAGAAGTTCAAAGCATAACTGAAGATTGCTGCGAGCAAGATAAAACCAACATACTTAAATAATTGCGTACTGTCCATTTCACCATTTGTCATGGCATCAATTGCTTCACCTAAAATCCATGGTGGTAACACTTCAATCACACTGGCAAGAATTAGTAACGTAATGGCAAGGGTATATTGTTTACGATACTGTTTAAAAAACCATTTTAATTTTACAAATACATTAAACATACATTAACCTACTTTCTTTCTGGGATGTCTTTGAGCTACCCATCATCATATCGATCCTGTTTTAATAGTTTTCGTTGCATGAGAAAAGTCATAATCATGCCCTCCTAAAATTTTTTTACACTAAATTGGCGGTATCCTTCGTTAGAAAACAATAAAAAAGACACCTATCCGATTTTTCGAAGAGGTGTCAAACGAAAAAGGGCACAGGTACGTCCATACCTGTACTCATTTTAATTACGCGCAATTACATAAATTAAAAATAATTCAGGCTAGGGCAATATGATGTTGTGGGTTGAATTTGTTTTTTTACAATTACAATTGCAATTGGGTTCATCATATTCATAGCCTCCTTTACGTTTTAATTTATTTAGTGTTCCTTAATATTAGTGGAGGAAATTACCATTGTCAATATTTTTTGAAAACATTTTATTTTCCGTCTGCTTGTTTTTTGTGACGAAAAACTAACAGTACTCCAGGATACATTTACGAATTCAAGAAAATATGGTACATTTTTGTGGATTCAAAAGGAGATGAGTACAAATGGGTAAGTTAGTTGTTATTACAGGTTTAGATGGTAGCGGTACGAGTACGGTTGGCGATCAATTACATTTTGAAGATGCAGGTTCATCCTTATTGAAATCACCGCCCTATCCATTTTCATCAAATCGTCATGATATTGATGAAAAGCTTTTCCATCAATCACCAACGGCACATTATTTATATTACTTAGCATCGAATGTTCGTTTAACAGAAGTGATTAACGAAAAAATGGCCGAGCATGACAATAATATTTATTGCATTCGTCATTTTATCGATACGGTTGTTTCGCATCGAGCAAAAGATGTGGATGCAAAATATGAGTACGAAACAGAGCTTTACTCAATCCGTAAACCAGACTACATTTTCTATTTAGATGTGGAAGAAGGCGAACGTCAATTACGTTTAGATGCACGTGGACGCGGCTTTTTAGATGATCAATTAAATGATGAAGCGTTACGCAAACGTTTTGTGGAAGAGTTTAATGCGCTAGAAGGTGAATTTATTCGCATTCAAACGACGAATCGCGAGTTAGAAGAAATTATCGCAGAAATTCAAAGCTATATTAAATAAACAAATCCCTTCTATTGTGATTACCTTTCATAGTGGAAGGGATTTTTTCTCAGAATTTGAAAAGTTTAGTAGTATTCGTTATCGTTAATTTAACAAAATAAAAGGAGCGGGTAGGTTATGAAAAAATTATTTTCGATAGTTCTATTTTTGATGTTGGCACTTGCAGCTTGTGGCACAGAGAAAGAAAAAATAGATAATTCAACGCAAGGAACCGACAATACGCAACAAACAATTATTTTATATAAATCAGATGCGGACGCGGTGCACACAATGCCGTTTGAAGTGCCGCTTGAAGGTAACGAGGGCAATTTAATACCGTTTATTTTTTCAAAAGTAAATGAGTATGATGTGGAACTGCTTGATTACACATTGGAAGACAATGATACGGGCTTAGCATTAAATTTAGGTGGCAACGTATATACGATTCAAGGCTCAACAGGTGCTGGCATGTTTGTTGAAACATTAGCTCGTTCTTATTTCGAGAATTTGAAGGATTTACAGCAAATTACGTTTATTTATGAAGGCTCTTATGAATCAATTTTAGATCATATGAAAATTGGTGAACCATATACAAGACAAGATTTTGATTTGTAGGTTAGGGGATAGGAACGATGAAGCAACTTTGGACAAATGGCACAATTTATACAATGGAAAATGAGACGGCGACAGTGGAAGCTGTACTTGTTGAAAATGGGAAAATCGCCGCAGTAGGCGCAGATGAGCAATTACGCTCCTTAGCAGATGAAGTAATGGATTTACAACAATCGGCGATGTATCCAGGCTTTGTCGATAGTCATCTGCATATAATCGGCCATGGGGATAAGCTACAACGCCTAGACTTAACAGCTGTTCAAAGTGCGGAGCAATTGCTTCAAGTTGTAAAGGACACTGCACAATACTTACAACCAAGGGAATGGTTAATCGGGGATGGCTGGAATGAAAATCAATTTTTAGACGGGCGTATTCCGACAAATATAGAGCTAGATGCCGTTTGTGAAAACCCTGTTATCCTCAATCGTGTTTGTCATCATGTGGTGTTAGCTAATTCAACAGCGATTAAAGCAGGAGGACTTACAAAAGAGGAAGTAGACCCTGAAGGTGGAAAAATAGGCCGGCATAAAAATGGGGCATTGAATGGGTTATTTTATGACCAGGCGACAAAACTTGTAACCTCAGCACTACCAACAGGTGGAACAGCGTACAAGGAAGCATTGAAAAAATCGTTGTCATTAGCAATTGACGATATGTTGAGCTACGGTTTAACGGGTGGACATACGGAGGATATGAGTTATTATGGCTCCTATGAAAATCCATTAACTGCTTTCAATGAAGTAATTGGCACACAGCAAAATTTTCGTGTGCATTTACTGCGCCATCATACGGTGTTTGAACAAATGATGAAGGATCGAGCTTCTTATAAATCACCATTTATAGAAGCGGGTGCAATGAAAATTTTTGCTGACGGTTCTTTCGGTGGTTCAACAGCGGCATTGCTTGAGTCATATGCAAGTGACCCGCAAAACTACGGGCTACTTATTCATACAAATGAACAAATGGAAAGCTATATTCAGCTTGCACGAAAGTATGAAGAAGCCATCGCTGTACATTTAATTGGTGATGCTGCGATTGAACAAGTGCTTACCCTTGTCGAAAAATATCCAGCTCCTAAAGGAAAACGAGATCGTTTCATTCACTGCTGTCTCGTTTCAGAAGACCAATTAGCACGCATGAAAAAATTACCGATTATTTTAGATTTACAGCCTGCTTTTGTACCGTCTGATTTTCCGTGGGTACTTGAAAAACTAGGAACGGAACGTAAAGGACATTTATATGCGTGGAAAACTTTTATCGACGAGGGTTTTATGTGTGCTGCAGGAACAGACGCGCCGATTGAAGCGATTTGCCCGCTAAAAAATATATACGCAGCCGTAGAACGAAAAAAAGTAACAGATACACATGAGGGCTACTTTCCTGAACAGAAATTGTCACGTTATGAAGCAATAAAAATGTATACAGTTGGCAGTGCGCAGGCCATTTGCAAAGAGCATAAGCGCGGCTTGATTAAAGTAGGATACGATGCAGACTTTTCGATTTTTGATCGGGACTTATTGAATGGAACAATCGAACAGATGCTAAAAGCAAAAGTATTGAAAACGGTCGTAGCTGGTAAGGTTGTATTTGAGAGAAAATAATTATGAAAAGATAAAGAAGGGGTTGTACATATGCAACCGATTCAAAACGTGTTACCGCCAATTGTAGATGAAAAAACACAAGTTTTAGTTATTGGATCCATGCCTGGAAAGCAGTCATTAGACAAACAGCAATATTACGGCAACCCGCGTAATCATTTTTGGCCGATTGTCGGACAGCTTTTTGAAACAGAAATACCCAAACACTATGAAGATCGGATTGAGTTACTACGTTCAAAAGGCATTGGTTTATGGGATTCCATTGAAAGCTGTGAACGACAAGGTAGCCTAGATGCAACGATTAAAAATGAAATTCCTAATGATTTCGAAGCTCTTTTCAAACATTTCCCGCAAATTCAGCTCGTGTTATTTAACGGGGGCAAAAGCTTCGACGTGTTTAAAAAGAAGGTTGGGCTATCTCTTTTAGAAGGGCGATATTTTGAAAAAATGCCTTCGACAAGCCCCATTCCAGGAAAGAATATTAAATCGTTTGATGAAAAGGTAGAAGCGTGGAGCATACTAAAAAATTATTTAGAAAAATAATTCGTATAAGTTTTTCTAATAGCGTCTACCAAAAGAGTCCGATATGATAAAGGTATTGAACATAAGGGGGAAATTATATGTATCGAGTAGCAGAAGATTTTGTACAAGACTGGGCAGCGTCATCAAAAGGCGCCCTAAAAGTAATGCAGGCCATTCCAACTGATAAAATGGATGTAGCGATTGTAGAAGGACATAACTCACTAGGCTGGTTAGCTTGGCATTTAGTTAGTGTAGCAGGAGCATTTGGTCAGTTTGCAGGTTTACAAATTCCAGCACCAGGTCCAGACATGCCACAGCCTGAAACAATGGAAGAAATCGCCGGAAAATATGAAATGGTACTAGAAGCTTATAAAAAAGAAGTGGCTACATTAACGAGAGAACAGCTAGAAGAGGAAGTTCCTGCATTTGGTGGTTCAATGAAGCGCGGTGTATTACTAAGCAAGGTTATCCTACACCAAACGCATCACGTTGGTCAGATGACAGTACTATTACGACAAGCAGGTTTAAACGTGCCACCAGTAATGGGTCCAACACAAGAAATGAAATAAATAAATAAAAAGATGCGCTCCGGACTAGTTTCGGAGCTTTTTTGATACGAATTGGGTTTTGTAATAAGGAGAGGAGTCTTCCATGTTTGGAACAATTGTTAACGTCATCTTAATTATCGTTGGAACATTAATTGGGACGTGGTTAAAAAAAGGCATTAAAGAGGAATATCAAAGTGCGCTATTCAATGCGATGGGCTTTGCCGCACTTGCACTTGGTGCCAATGCCATCGTGCAAAACATGCCAAAGAGTGATTATCCTGTCTTATTTATCGTGAGCTTAGCACTTGGCAGTTTTATAGGGGCGGCATTAAATTTAGACGGCAAATTTAATATACTAGTCGGCCGCTTTGGCAATTCGAATTTAAGTAAGGGACTTTCAACGGCTATTTTATTATTTTGTATTGGGACGTTATCGATTTTAGGACCGATTGAAAGTGCACTACATAACAATCATACATATTTATTAACGAATGCTACGCTCGATTTTGTGACAGCCATGGCGTTAGCTGCGACATATGGCATTGGCATTATGTTCGCCGCGGTTGTGTTATTTTTCTGGCAAGGCGGCATTTATTTACTAGCGCAGTATTTAGAACCGTTCTTAACCGATGCACTTATGATAGAAGTATCAATCGTTGGCGGAGTGCTTATTTTTGCATCGGGTTTATCGATTTTAGGCATTAAAGATAGCAAAACGCTCAATATGCTACCGGCTCTTCTCATACCAGTCGCATGGTTTGTTCTACTTTTACTATTTTAAACAAAAATCACTTCGCCCATAAAAGCGAAGTGATTTTTTTATTTAAAGAAATAGTCATAGCCATTTTTCGCAAGTAAAGTCACCGTAACAAGGATGAATAAAATGCGAACATAGCCGCTCCCACGTTTGATTGCAAATTTAGAACCGATGATGGCACCGACAATTTGTGAAGCCCCCATAATGAGTCCATATGTAAAATTGATATGCCCTAAGCAAATAAACATTAAAAGGGCGCCAATATTACTAGAGAAATTTAAAAACTTCGCATTGCCAGCTGCTTTTAAAAAGTCATAGCCAACCATTAAAAATGCAAAGATTAAAAAGGAACCTGTGCCAGGACCTAAAAAGCCATCATAAAAGCCAATGAACGCAATGACGAATAAAAACAATATGTATTTATTTTGAGAGAGCTTTTTAACAGAAGAAATACTGCCCCAATCTTTTTTGAAAATCGTATAAATTGCAACCACAGCTAGCATAACAAGCATAAGCGGTTTTAACAAACTCGGGTCCATTAAATGGACAATATAGGCTCCAATCATTGAACTGAAGAAGGTCAATGGAAAGTATTTTGCGACGGATTTTAGATCGAGTTTACCAGAACGATAAAACGTAATCGTACTCGTTAATGCCCCCATCGTACTCGCCAACTTATTGGTTGCGACAGCTGCAGATGGGCTCAATCCTGTAAATAGAAGCGCTGGAAGAGAAATAAGACCACCACCACCTACGACAGAATCGATAAAAGCAGCTAAAAATCCAAAGCAAATTAAAATAATAATAAGGTGAGGGTCTAAATCAAACCCCATAAAGCAGACCTTCTTTCTATGTAATAATAAAATGCTAACGAAATTAAAATAGAATGTAAATAGAAGAGGTGGAAATAGTTAAACTATTTAAGGGGTTATGCTATGGTAAATGAATGAAACGAGTGGAAACGGAGATTTTATCATGAAGAACTATCAATTTTTATTATTTGATTTAGATGACACATTATTAGACTTTGGCGCGGCAGAAAAATGGGCATTACCTAAATTGTTTGCAGCGCATAAATTTCCTTTAACGCCTGAAATAGAAGATGTCTATCATAAAATCAATTCAGGACTTTGGCAGGCACTTGAAGAGGGGGAAATTACACGAGAACAATTAATGGAAACACGATTTGGCAAAACGTTTGAGCATTTTGGCCGACATGTGAATGGCCGTGAATTAGACGCAGAATACCGCAGTTATTTAGCGGGAAGCAAAGTTTTTGTAGAAGGTGCTCTTGAAGTGATTCAAGCATTATCTCCAAATTACGAGCTCTATATTACATCAAATGGTATATCAGATACGCAAAATAAACGATTGGAAGTAACAGGCCTAGCCCCGTATTTTAAACAAGTATTTGTATCTGAAGATACAGGCTACCAAAAGCCGATGAAACCATTTTTTGACTTTGTTTTTGAACGTATTCCAAATTTTGATCCAACAAAAGCAATGATTATCGGTGATTCGTATAGTGCAGATATTACGGGTGGTGCTGGTGCAGGAATTGATACTTGTTGGTTAAATCCACATAAGAAGCCAAAAAAAGCAGTGCAACCAACATATACGATTGAAAAAATTGCGCAGCTTGTACCGATTTTAAACAATAGCAAAATTAACTTAAAAAAATAAGGGATAATAGTACTTTTTTGATAGACTACTCGATAAGAGAAGGTCGAACGGTTTAACAAAAGTAGTCCATAGGTGTATAGAAAAGACTTACAATCTTTGTTAAAATGATAGGTAACGATGCACGCAAGGAGTGAGCATAATGACACTATTTTTTGTAATTGTGGTGATTGCTATTTTGGGTTATTTTGTGGTGAATATTTATCGTCATGATAATACCGCATTTTATAAATTAACAGGTTACTCGTATTTTGATTTGTGGACAAATAAAAAGGTACGTACGGCACATAATTTAGTAAATGTAATGGATGATGCGAAAGGTTCTCATAAAATGTTAGTTAATCTTCAAGTTCCGGTGAATAATGAGATGCATATGATTGATTCGGTTTTAATACATGAATCAGGCATTTATGTCATTAACGTAAAAGAGAAGACGGGCTGGATTAATGGACGTGAGCAAGATATCCAATGGACAGAGCTACTACATAAAAATCAATCAAGAGTATTTGAAAATCCAATTCACGAAACAAAAAGATTAAGTTATGCAGTGCAAGATCAGCTTCCCGAAATGAACGATAGTATGTTTCATTCGGTCGTTCTTTTTACAAATGATTGTTCGTTTCAACAAGTAGAAATTCATTCAGAGGATGCCGATGTGATAAAAGCGTCTGAAATGAAGCAATGGGTTCATTCTTTAAAGGGAAATCATTTGTCTGAAACAGAAATTCAATCCATTTATGCCGCATTAGAAGGCATGATGAATGTGAAAGGTACGACGTTAACTGTAAATAACCCAGTGACATCGACAAATTAATAGTCAATAAGAAGTAGTGTTAAGAGTTAAATAAGTATCAAATGTGCTCACTATTAAAAAAGTGAGCATTTTTTTATTCCATATTTATAAACTTTTTGATATTCTTCATACGTCTAATAAGTAACGAGTATAGAAGTGTGGAGGTAAGAGAGATGAACAAAAAATCAAAAGGCTTTGGCGTTCTATTAAGTTTCTTATTTTTAATCGGTATAATTTGTTGTCTCGTTGCAGAGTCAGCATTTGCAAGTAATAAGCAAGCCATGACAAGCCCTACATACATAGAACAATTAGCTTTTGGAGAATTTTTAATGCATTTAAATAAGCAAGCACCCATCGAGTCAGCGTGGAATAAACCAGTTTTTGTGCAAAAAAGTGGACTCCCTAATTTAATTCGAAATTGTAATACATATATAGCCGTAAAAGGATTACTAATAAAAGAGGAAGTTGAAAAACCACAGCAGGAACAAACAAAAGTGACACAACCAGCAAAACAACAGAAATACCCACAAGAACAACAACCAGAACAACCTGTTCAGACTGAGCAGCCGGCATCCGTGAAAAAACAAGTTGCGCTAACATTTGATGATGGTCCACATAAAAAAGTAACCGATTTAATTTTAGCTGTGCTGCAAAAGCATAACGCAAAGGCTACCTTTTTCGTACTAGGTCAAAATGTTGCGAGTCTTCCAGATGTGTTACAGCGAGTACATGAACAGGGTCATGAAATTGGTAATCATTCGTGGGGTCACCGCAATTTAACGAAACTAACTGCCGAAGAACTTTCTAAAGAAATGAATGATACGAATGAACAAATTTATAGTGTTATTGGTCAATATCCAACGATATATCGACCACCATTCGGAGCTATCAATGATCAGGTAAGACAAGCGATTCCGATGACTCCTGTATTATGGAATGTGGATACGATGGATTGGCATCATAAAACGCCTGCAAAAACATTAGAAAATGTGAAGCAACAGGCAAAAGATAATACGATTTTGTTAATGCATGATATTTATGAAGAGTCTTATGAAGCATTAGATGCGGTCATCACCTATTTAGAACAGCAAGGTTATGAATTTGTTACAGTGAGCGAACTAGAACAATTGTAGGCAAAACCAGAAGGAATAGTGAAAACTATTTCCTTTTTTTTATTTATTACGAAGTGTGGTACGATACAAACGAACAACAAAAAGGGGAATTCATGATGGGTCTATTATCAAAACGAGCGTTAAGTATTCAACAAATACAACAACATATAGAAATTTTTGCGTGTCCTATTTGTAAAACACAAATGGAGATTAATGAAGAAGGAAAAATGAGCTGCCAATCGAATCATTCGTTTGATGTAGCAAAACAAGGCTATTTATATTTACTAAACCGCCCCGTTCATTCGATGTACGGAAAAGAATTATTCGAGTCACGCCATGCCGTCATTGATTCGGGTATTTACGATCCGATGCAAAAAGCAATTGTCGATGAAATTAAAATGCCATCACCAATTGTACTGGATACAGGTTGCGGAGAGGGTTCACATTTACACCGTATTTGCCAACAAATAGACGGAGTAATCGGAATCGGTGTTGATATTTCAAAAGAGGGCATTGTCGCGGCTGCAAAATTTTATGCCGACGAACTTTGGTGTGTGGGAGATTTAGCAAATAGTCCATACAGCGCGGGTTCATTTGATACGATTTTAAATATTTTATCACCCGCAAACTATGAAGAATTTAAGCGGTTATTGAAGCCGGGTGGGAAAGTACTGAAAATTGTCCCACAAGAAAATTATTTAAAGGAATTACGTGTGCAGGCATTTGCCGATTCAGAAAAAGAAAGCTATACGAACGCCCAAACTGTTGAGCGTTTTAAAGATAGTTTTACCCATACTGAAGTAAAGCGTATTACGTATACGGTACCGCTATCACAGGAGCTCGTTCCAAAATTACTTGAAATGACTCCGATGGGGTGGCATATTGAACATAAAGAAAGCATTCAATTACAACAAATTACGATTGATTTAGATTTATTAATTGGAATGGAGCGTTAACGAATGAAAAAGGTTTTAGTGTTAGGTGGAACGCGCTTTTTTGGGCAAAAATTAGTGGAACGATTACTAGAAGAAAACCATGACGTAACGATTGTAACGCGTGGTAATTCAGAAAACCCATTTGGTGATACAGTTGAACATATTCAAGTAGACCGTAAAGATACAGAAGCCTTTAAACAAGCAGTAGTAGGTCGAAACTTTGACGTTGTGTACGACAATATTTGCTACTCGCCAAATGAAGCAAAGCAGTTTTGTACTATTTTCAATGGATCCATTGGGAAGCTCGTATTTACCTCAACACTATCAACTTATGAAGCAAATGGACAACCGCATGCAGAAGCTGATTTTGATCCGTACACGTATGGCATCATGATGGGGGAAGCTTCGCAATTTACTTACGGGGAAGGTAAGCGTTTAGCAGAGGCGGTCTTTTATAAATTTGCACAGTTCCCCGTTGTTGCAGTTCGTTTCCCGATTGTCATGGGTGAGGACGATTATACGCGTCGACTACATTTCCATGTGGAGCGTATTATAAATGGGGAACCGATTGGATTTGTGAATACGGATGCTGAAATGGGCTTCATCCAAGCAACAGAGGCAGCACGCTTTTTAGCATGGGTAGGAATGAATGAGGTAGAAGGTCCAATTAACGCCGCGGCAAATGGCATTATTTCGTTAAAGGCGCTCATTGCACTCATTGAAGAGAAAACAGAAAAACGCGCGAAAATTGCTTTACTAGGAACAGATGAAATTCGATCGCCATATGCCGTGCCAGCTTCTTGGTATATGACAACCGAAAAAGCACAGCAAGCAGGCTTTACATTTAGTAAGCTCAATGAATGGTTACCCTCATTAGTCGAAGAAGTTGCAAAATCGAGTGCAAAATAGTAGGCGTTGAAGAAGTACATTACTATCGCTTACAATAGAAATAGATTAAACATAAGGTAGGATAAAAAACGTGTATAAATTTATTGCGAATGTTGTAAAAGGAATTCTAGGTGTTAACGGCGCAAAAGCAAAAGTATATGGGCTTGAAAATGTCCCAAAAGAAGGCGGCTTTGTGATTGCATGTACGCATAACGGCTATATTGATATTTTAAATTTAGGTGTATCTATATTACCGCGTGAAATTCATTTCATGGCGAAAAAGCAATTATTCGATATTACAGGCTTAGGCTGGTTAATCAAAAACTTAAATGCTTTCCCAGTAGATCGTGAAAACCCTGGACCAAGTGTCATTAAAGTTCCGCGTCAATTAATTAAAGACGGGAAGATTGTTGGGATTTTCCCAAGTGGTACCCGCAGCTCTGAAAACTCAGAGTTAAAAGCAGGTGCTATAACGATTGCTCAATTATCAAAGGCACAAATTGTACCCGCTGCTTATATCGGACCGAAAAATGCTAAAGGTGTATTTAAACGTCAAAAAGGTTATTTAATTTACGGAAAGCCTTTTATGGTAGAGTCGGGTAAAGAAGGCCGTGATGCATCGGTGCATTTTTTAGAAGAAGAGTTAACGCGATTAACGAAACAACTGAGAGAGATGCATCCAGAAGTGAAATAAAGAAAAAAGCTGTACGGAATATTCCGTGCAGCTTCTTTTAGCGAATAAGAAAGTTTAAATTTTAGGGAAATTCACATAAGTAAGAACATCATATTGCGCTATTTGGTGCAACATGTGTTTTCTACTAATAGGGGGATTACATATGAAGAACGTGTTATTTGTATGCTTAGGTAATATTTGTCGTTCACCAATGGCAGAGGCCGTGATGCGTGATTTAGTAGAAAAGCGTGGGCTAACGAGTGAGATTAAAGTCGATTCTGCTGGTACAAGTAATTATCATATCGGTGAGCCACCTCATAAAGGAACGAAGGCAAAATTACAGGAATTCGGGATTTCAACAGCTGGAATGAAGGCTCGTCAGTTAATGAGTTCAGATTTACAGAACTTTGATTATATCGTGTGTATGGATGCAAGCAATGTGGAAAATACGATTCAAATGTTACGCGCAGAGGGCGATGCGAAGGTGTTTCGTTTTCTTGACCTTACAACACATAAAAAGGATGTTCCAGATCCGTGGTATACAGGTGATTTTCAAGAAACGTATGATTTGTGCTTAGAGGGCTGCGAGGCATTACTTGCGAAAATTGAACAACAATTATAAAAAAGATTTTGCACATGTACTTGTATGTGCAAAATCTTTTTTGTTATTTTAATGTTCCGATGATAGGCTTTGTTGATTTTCCACCACTTTGTAGCCATTGTAAGAGCACCCCAGAATCTTGAGAATCGACATCTGGAATTTTATATTCAATGGTCGCATTATCCAGCCACTTATAAGATAGAATAGGTGTACCAAATATCGTAAAGTCCGTATTCACATGAAGTTTTGTAAAACGCATATCATTTAAATCCACCACATGTAAGGAATCATAGGTGATCGCTTCATTTTCTATTTCACTCTCAGCTGAATAACGGAATGCAAGCAATTGCTTGTTTGGCGAGAGTTGCCAATCTGCTAATTTATAATGGCTACCACCAATGACTTTAATTTTTCCATTAGAGCGTACAACGATTCCCGTTCTATAGTTATGCTCTGAGTTGACGACAAAGATGCCCAGCTCCTTGTCAGAACTGTTATAAATGGCTTCATACGTGACATCATCTGAATTAAATCCGGGCTTATAAATAAATAAAGGATCTAACAGTAGTGAAAATTCCTCGAACGGAAAAGCTTCTATTTTATTTGTTGTCTTGTTGAATACTGGCAGTACACTTGCTGTATTTGTAGGAGATGCATCGTTTATAGAAGTGAGCATCGATGTAATTTGATAGCCATCTTTAAATGTCGTAATTTTACCGATTAAACCGTACTGTTGAGCATAGTAATAGTCGATGGTTGAAGATGGTTCCTTTACTGTTACTTGGATGGTATCGCTAAACTTTTTATAAGGTGTCAAAAACTCAACTGGATAAGTAACCACTTTGTTATTAAACGTTGCACCGTCTTCTATCTGTGCGATTAGAAGAGTGGAAATGGGCTTTAATGCTTTGAGCTTTTCATCTGAAAGGGCTTCACTTTTAGAAATATCTATTTTTTCAAGTACAAGTTCGATTTTGTCTTCTGATACTTTGTAAATTTGGCGCGTTGCGGACCCACCGTTATCGGTTAGAAGCTGAACGTATTCATCATTTAACCAAGTCGTTGTTTCAGTGAAGCCAGCATATTTATTAAAGTCACCGATAAATTTGGCAATGTCTCCATCGTTCTTGAAAAATGATTTAAGATTTAATGAAGCTTGTTCTGCTTGTGTTTCTTGTGTCCCTATTTTTGGTGAAGGAGCAGATGTTAGTTGATTGGAATTAAACGGATATAAAAAGAAAAATATGCTAAGTAAAACAACAAAAGAAGCAAAGGTTACATAATACACTTTGGATGATTTGTTATTAGTTGGCACCTGATGCTTTTGCTGTTCAACATTTTTAATAATTCTTTTTGTTCGATCTTTAGTATCCCCCATTTTTTTGTTTAACTGTCGTTTAACTTCATTCATGCGAAAGCACCTCCCACTCATCTTGCACTAATTGTTCTTTTAATAATTGTCTCGCTCTACGTAAGCGTGTTTTGACCGTGTTATCAGAAAGAGATAGCAACTCGGCTACTTCAAGTACAGATAATTCTTCATAATAATAATGAATCGTGACTTCACGAAGCGTGATTGGCAGAGATAGTACAGCATTTGCAATATCAAGCCGTTCTTGCTGTTCAATGGCATGTGCATGGTCATTTTTACCGCCGAAAAATTGATTGGTCAATGAAAGTTTGCGATACTTCCAACTTTTTAAATAATCTTTGCACTTATTTATCGCAATGCGAACAAGATATGTTTTTAACGAGGCACGCTCTTCAAACTGCTCAAACCTTACGTAATAGGATAAAAATGTATCCTGCACGATATCTTCAGCCACTTGCCAGTCTTTAACGTATAAATAGGCGATACGTAACAAATAATCACTATAGGTTTCCATAATTTCTTTGAAAGCGTGTTCCTCTGAATTCAGCATAAACTGTGCTCCTTTCTTTTATTTTTTGATTAGACGAGGCAACAAGCTCGAACGTTTTGGTAAAAACAAAAAAGTTGTGAAAAGGATCTATTATTTACTATCATAATGAATGGCTGTAGATATACATAATATTTTCCAGTTGGGCGAGTGTTATAATGTCCCAGAAACAGGGTAATTAAATGGCAAAGAGAAGTTATGTAAAGTTGGAGGGAAAACATATGGATGTAAACGGAAGAAGAAAAAGTAGCAATGTAGAAGATCGTCGAGGCATGAGCGCTGGTAAAATAGGGGGCGGCTTGGGCGGTGTTGGGATTATTATTGCCATTATTTTTACATTGTTAAATGGTGGAGACGCTGGAGATGTCATTGGTGAGGTGTCGAAAAGCATCACGCAAAATGGACAAACAACAGAACAATATCAGCCAACTGCAGAGGAAGAGGAATTGGCAGATTTCGTATCGGTAGTATTAGCAGATACAGAAGATGTATGGCAAAAAGTTTTCAAAGCACAAGGTAAGACCTATGCAAATCCAACACTCGTATTATTTACAAATAGCGTAAGTTCTGGCTGTGGGACTGCGAGTGCAGCAGTCGGCCCATTTTATTGTCCAGCAGATCAGAAATTATATATTGATTTAAGCTTTTATAAGGAACTAAAAAATCAATTTAATGCGCCAGGCGATTTTGCAATGGCCTATGTTGTTGCACATGAAGTGGGTCATCACGTACAAACATTGCTAGGTATTTCTCAGCAAGTCCATGCATTAAATGGCAAAGCATCGCAAGAAGAGTATAATGCAGCAACGGTTCGTCTAGAATTGCAGGCGGATTATTTAGCAGGTGTGTGGGCACATCACGTCCAAAATAAAGGGTATTTAGAAGAAGGCGACTTTGAAGAAGCATTAACGGCTGCTAATGCGATTGGTGATGATACACTTCAAATGGAGGCGCAAGGCTATGTCGTACCAGAAAGCTTCACGCACGGTACGAGTGAGCAACGTATGCGCTGGTTTAAAAAAGGTTTTGAACTCGGTACGTTAAATGGTGGTGACACATTTAATGCAGCAAATTTATAAAGTTGAGAGCCTCTAGTTGGAAATAATCTGCTAGAGGCTCAAAAAAATTTTTTACAGAATAATTCACCTTTTTTTAGTCTTTATGTATAATAAATAAGTTAAAAAATATTTTTTCGTTCTATATTTAGAAACGTTACTTTATATAAATTGAAAGTGAGTGAGTTAAATGGGTCGTAAGTGGAATAATATTAAAGAAAAAAAAGCTGGTAAAGATGCAGCTACAAGTCGTATTAATGCAAAATTTGGTCGTGAAATTTATGTGGCAGCAAAATCTGGGGAACCAAATCCAGATTCAAACCGTGCACTAAAAACAGTTTTAGAACGTGCAAAAACATATTCAGTACCAAAACACATCATTGAAAAAGCAATCGACAAAGCTAAAGGCGGCGGCGATGAGCAATTCGACGAGTTACGTTATGAAGGTTTCGGTATTGGCGGTACAATGGTAATCGTTGATGCCTTAACAAACAATGTAAACCGCACAGCTTCAGAAGTACGTGCAGCATTCGGTAAGAATGACGGTAATATGGGCGTAAGTGGTTCAGCTACACATATGTTCCAAAAAACTGCGGTATTTGGTTTCGAAGGTAAAACAGAAGATGAAGTACTAGAAATCTTAATGGAAGCAGATTTAGATATGCGTGACATTATGGATGAAGAAGGCACAATCATCGTTTATGTTGAGCCAGAACAATTTTACGCAACACAAGAGGCATTCAAAGCTTCAGGTGTTGAAGAATTTACTGTTGCAGAGTTAACAATGTTACCATTAACAGAAACACCTTTAACAGGCGACGATGTAGCGAAATTCGAAAAAATGATTGACGCATTAGAAGAGTTAGAAGACGTTCAACGCGTTTACCACAACGCTGATTTAGGCGAATAAGTTTTCCCTACTCATTGATTGATAAAATTGAATTGTATGAAGCCTAGGATTTTTATGAATCCTGGGCTTTTTTATCGATGTTGAAAAGTACGAAGAGTTAGTAAAAAATCCGAGTGAGAATGATACATATTGGAAATTGCGAGAAGAGTTAAATACGTTACGTGAATATAATGGTGTTTTATATGCATACACGTACTTTGTCCCAGAGAAAAATGGGGACATTGAATTTTTAGTAGATGGTATGCCAGTAGATGAAAAAGACGGAGCAGCGGTTTTAGGGGAAGTATCAGGATCAACAAAATATGAGCATATAGAAAAAGTTGTGAATGATGGCAGCTTTGCGACAGATGTATTAAGTAGTGACTACGGGGAATTTGTAATGGAAATCGTTCCAATTAAATCCAGTTCAGGTGAAACAATTGCCTATTTAGACAATATCACAACGATTTCTCAAAGTGGTCAGATGCAGCAGTCTAGTAACAATGAAGTAACGACAGCAATGGGCGAAATGGCTGTAGGTATTCAAAAATTAGCAGACACCTTTAGTGAAATTGCAGAAATTTCAACGGAAATGACGAACTTAGTGGAAGAGGGTTCACAAAATTCAGAGCGCGTTGTCGTACAAATTCAAAATGTTGAAAAGGCTGTTGATCATACTTCGAAACTTGTCGGCGATATGGGCGAGAATTTTCAATCGATTAAAGAGATGGTTGTTGTCATTACAAGCATTGCAGATCAAACGAATTTATTAGCTTTAAACGCAGCAATTGAGGCAGCGCGAGCCGGTGAAGCTGGAAAAGGATTTGCAGTTGTAGCAGATGAGGTTCGTAAATTAGCCGAAATGTCACGCCAATCAGCAGATGAAATTTCTACACATCTTCAAAGATTTTCACAAATTACAGAGCGTGTGTTAGTTGAGATGAACACGACGACTATTGACGTAAAAGATGGCACAAAGGCAGTTGGTGAAATTGGACAGCAATTACATCAGATTTTAAAATCGGTTCATGAAGTAAATAATCGGATTCAGGACGATTCGGCCGTTGTGGAGCAAATGTCTGCTGGGGCTGAAGAAATTTTGGCATCGACAGAAGAAATGAGTGGTTTGGTTAATGAAACATCCGATCGTGCAAACCATTTAGCAAAATCTTCAGATGAGCAAACACAAGCTATCGACGAATTAAAACAAGTTGTAACCGAAATGGCTAAATTTAATATTTAATAAAAAATCACATTATCGATCTTTCGATAGTGTGATTTTTTTTATAGTATGTAGTATATCGGTAGGTTATAATATTGTTAATTTATGTTTCTAAATAGAAAAAACGTACATATTTTAGCTATTATAAGTAAATTGAATAGAATCAGATTTCTACAGGAGGAAATATGAAAGTTTTAAATACGATTAGAGGGAAATTGTTTGTTTTTTCATTTATGTTGTTTTTGATTCCAAGTTTAATTATTGGAACGGCGAGTTATTTCCAAGCGAAGAACGGGATGGATCAGCTAGGCGAAACCATTATTAAAAACAGTGTAGAGTCTTCAATTCAATTAATCGAGGCTACAAATGAGCGTGTAAAATCAGGGGAACTATCATTAGAACAGGCGCAAGAAGCGGTTAAGACTATTTTAATAGGCGAAAAAAATAGCGAGGGTAAGCGTGCACTAACAAATCCAAGTGATTTAGGTGAAAACGGTTACATTTATATTTTAGGTCATGATGGGACGTTACTGGGACATCCATCAAGAGAGGGCGATAGTCTTTGGGAGTCCCAAGATCGTTCAGGAAACTATTATATTCGCGAAGTAAAAGACAAGGCAGAAGCTGGTGGCGGCTTTACCTACTATGAATTCGCATTACCTGGAAAAACGGAAGAAGCGATGAAATTAATCTATTCAGTCGTGGATCCAAATTGGAATTGGATTGTAGCATCGGGTAGTTATCTACAAGATTTTAATGCACCTGCAACATCATTACTAATAGTTATCATCGCAACGGTTGTTGGCTCACTTTTATTAGCAACAATTGCAACGATACTCTTCTCGCGTCATTTAGCACGTCCATTACATCAACTAGCACAAAAAGTTCGTCAAGTTTCAAAAGGAGACTTAACCCTTGAGTTAGAGCTGATGAAAAGGAAAGATGAAATTGGTACTTTAAATGGTGGGTTTAATGAAATGTGCATACAATTAAAAGCATTAATTACAGAAGTCGAACAATCAATTGTCGGTATTCAACAGACGTCGTCAAATTTAACTGCAGTTACGGAAGAAACAAATGCTTATGGCGATGATATAGTAAAATCAGTCAGTGCAGTTGCGGAAGGTGCTTCCATGCAAGCAGCAGATACAGATACGACAAATCGTTCAGTGGTTGAGTTTGCGAAGAAAATTGAACGTTTACATGAAAAAAATAGAGCGATGCTAAGCTCTTCCGACACAATGCAACACTCCAATGCAGAAGGCTTACGTAATTTACTAGTGTTAAGAGGACATTCAAGTGAATCGATTACGCTTATTGAACAAATGCAGACGGTATGTACTTCATTGACGTCAAAAGTAAAAGAAATTGAAGGAATTGTTGGGACGATTACCGCGATTTCAGATCAGACGAATTTACTGGCTCTGAATGCATCAATTGAAGCAGCGCGCGCAGGGGAGCATGGCAAAGGCTTTGCTGTTGTAGCAGATGAAGTACGAAAATTAGCAGATCAAACAACGAGTGCAACGGATTTAGTGCAAACAACATTACGAGGCATTGAATTTGAAACAAACTTAGTAACAACCGAAATGATGAAAACATCGAAAATAGTGATGGAGCAAAATGATGCAGTTGTACAAACGGAACATTCATTTAAAGAAATCGAAAATGCGGTGCAATTAATTAGCGATTCAATCGAAGATGTTTCGGCAACAATTGTTGAATTAAACACATCAAAAACAGTTATTATCGATTCTATAGAAAGAATCTCTCGTGTCAGTGAAGAAAATGCAGCAATGGCAGAAGAAATGACCGCTTCTATTGAGGAACAACAAACTGCAATGGCGGTCGTTACCCACGCATCGACGGATTTAACTGATGAAATCATTGACTTACAGCAAGCCATTAAACGCTTTACGATTTAATAAGGGTAATTTACATTTTTGCAGAGGAAATATTCTGATAATATTTGCAATTTAAGTATAAATCATGAATAATAAAAAGAGAAAGCTTCGGTTTTCGAATTATTTAAGATGAGGTGTAATCATGACGACTTTTAAAGACTTTGAATATAAACGTCCAGATTTAGAGCAAATGAAAAAAGAATCTGTAGAGCTTTTAGAACAATTTAAAGCTGCACAAACAGTAGAAGAACAAAGTGCAGTTATTGAAAAACTAAATGCACAGCGTAATACATTTTCAACGATGGCAAATCTTGTGTATATTCGTGCATCAATTGATACAAACGATGAATTTTACCAAGCAGAGCGTGACTATTTCGACGAAGTGAGCCCTGTTGCTGATGAATTAGTATTTAACTATTACACAGAGCTAGTAAAATCACCATTCCGTCCGCAACTAGAGCAAAAATGGGGTACACAATTATTTGCACTAGCTGAAAACTTATTAAAAGGCTTCTCACCAGATGTTATTGAACTGATGCAACAAGAAAATAAACTTTCATCTGAGTACAGCAAACTTGTAGCTTCAGCACAAATTGAATTTGACGGCAAAACATTAACACTTGCTCAGCTTGGTCCATATAGTGAATCAACTGACCGTGCGATTCGTAAACAAGCACGTGAGACAAGTGCAAATTTCTTTGCTGCGAACAAAGAACAATTTGATACGATTTATGATAAATTAGTAAAACTACGTCATCAAATTGCAACAAAATTAGGCTTCAAAAACTATGTGGAGCTTGGCTATGTGAACATGAACCGCGTGGATTATAATGCGGAAATGGTGGCTAACTTCCGTGAACAAGTACGCGAGTTTATCGTCCCAATGGCGACTAAATTATATGAGCGCCAAGCAGAGCGAATCGGTGTCGAAGAATTCAAGTTTTACGATGAAGGCTTATCATTCTTAACAGGAAATGCTGTTCCTCAAGGTGATCCTGAGTGGATCGTAGCAAACGGGAAGAAAATGTATGAAGAGCTTTCAAAAGAAACAGGAGAGTTCTTCAATTTCATGATTGAACACGATTTAATGGATTTAGTTGCGAAAAAAGGCAAAGAAAGTGGCGGTTATTGTACGTTTATCGAAGACTATAATTCACCATACATTTTCTCAAACTTTAACGGAACATCAGGAGATATCGATGTTTTAACACATGAAGCAGGTCATGCTTTCCAAGTATATTCTAGTCGTGATATTGGTATTCCAGAATATTTATGGCCAACATATGAGTCATGTGAAATTCACTCAATGAGTATGGAATTTTTCACTTGGCCATGGATGGAGCTATTCTTTAAAGATCAAACAGAAAAGTATAAATTCTCGCATTTAAGCAGCGGCCTATTATTCTTACCATATGGTGTAGCGGTTGATGAGTTCCAACATGTTGTGTATGAAAACCCTGAAATGACACCAGCTGAACGTAATGCTGCATGGAAAGAAATTGAAGCGAAGTATTTACCACACCGCGATTATGATGGTCATGAATATTTAGCATCAGGTGCAGTTTGGCAACGTCAAGCGCATATTTATAATAGTCCATTCTATTATATTGATTACACATTAGCACAAATTTGTGCGTTCCAATTCTGGAAACGTTCACGCGAAGATTTTGATGCTGCGTGGAAAGACTATATTCACTTATGTCGCTTAGGTGGCTCTTATTCATTTACAAAGTTAGTTGAAGAAGCTGGCTTAGTCTCACCATTTAAAGACGGATGTGTAGAGTCTGTTATTGGTTCAATTGAAGCGTATTTAAATTCAGTTGACGATAAAAACCTATAATTAAACCGGGATTGTTTTGTAATGTTACATTACAAAACAGTCTCTTTTTTTCTTTTGTATTTTTTTACACTTTATGGCATGCTATAACGTATAGCTTTATAGCAATTTATAAAAGAAAATATAAATTAAGTGAGGAAGTGAATAGATGACAAAAAAGCTTTGGTTTCAAGTGGGTATTGGCGTATTAATTACTTTATTAAGTGTAAAATATTTTATAGAGATTCGTGCAATTTTTAATCCAATTATTATCATTTTCAAAACCATCCTAATACCACTATTACTTGGTGGCGTTCTTTATTATATTACGGAACCGCTTCAACGGTTGTTGGAAAAACGAGGTTTGCCTCGATGGGGAAGTTTAGCGTCAATCTTTTTATTACTTGTTGCTGCTGTAACAGGTTTTCTAATATTGGTTGGATCGCCAATAGCGAACCAAGTGAACAATCTCGTTGATAGCGCTCCTACAATTGCACAGGATATAGAAGACACATTCAATTATGTACTTGAAAACCGTGATAATTTACCACCTCAAGTCGATGAGTTTGTAGAGTCCATTACAAATTCTATTCAAGATATTGCAGTTACAAGTAGTAAATGGCTTGTTTCGTTTGTTAGTGGAGCAGTTTCTGTGACATTTACATTAATATTAGTACCATTTTTCTTTATATTTATGTTGAAGGACCATGAAAAGTTTGCACCTCAAATTTATGATTTGTTTAAAGGGGAGCGTCGTACGTGGGTAAAGAAAACATTAGAAGATATTAATAATGTGTTAAGAAGTTACGTACAAGGACAAGTGCTTATTAGCTTTTTACTAGCTGTGATGATGTATATTGGCTATTTAATTATTGGGCTTGAGTACTCATTATTATTAGCTTTATTCGCTTTCTTAATGAATATGGTTCCATTTATTGGGCCTTGGGTATCACTAGTACCTGCAGTTATAGTAGCCTTAATTTACGATCCAGTTTCAGTTATTTGGGTTTGTGTGATAACATTAGTTGCACAACAAGTGGAAAGTAATTTAATTACTCCAAATGTTATGGGGAAATCTTTAGATATTCACCCACTTACTGTTATTTCGCTCGTTCTTGCAGCGGGTAATATCGCTGGGTTTATCGGGATTATCATAGCAATTCCAACGTATTGTGTCATTAAAGTCATTGTTCAAAACATATATCATGAACGAGAAAGTATTAAAGAAACAGCAACGAAAGAAGTTTAATTTGTGGTGCATATGGACAAGCGTATGCTCCGCCTTTTTTATTTCCTGGGAAAACGGTATACTTAGAACTTAAGAATGAAACATTAAAGGAGCAAACAATGCTAACATTTGAACAAAAACAATTAATTATAGAATCATATCCCCAGCTAACAAAAAAGGAAATTTCACTAAAGCGTATTAACTATCACTTTGAAGCAAGCTTATATGAAAAAACAATCGTGGTTGAAAAGCTTCACCCGAATGGAAACGGCTTTGTTTTTGTAGGCGATTTATTAAAATACGAAAAAGAAGCAAGCGATAAAGGCCTAGTGAATATTCATGATTATGATGAAAAAGCATTACGTACAATCATTGAAGATTCTATTGAGTATTTATCAGAGGAAATCGATGATTCACCAGTTATTGAAACTTGGGTGTCACGTGAAGGTACGACAAAGTTAGAACTGGAGTTTAATAAGCGTGCATGGAATATTTATCACCAAGGAAATTTAGAGGATTCATTCGGTACACGTGACGATGCTGTAGCGTATTTACGTGAAGAAGGTTTCCGACTTTCAAAATAGATGAGTGAGGGAAATGGAGTATGGCACAAGAGCAATCGAAAGAAATGTCTGGCAAGAAAATGGTTAAGATTATTATGGGACTGATCATTACGGCCTCGATCTTAATCGTCATTGTAATTCAATCTTTTTATGTGTTATGGGAACCGAAAGAACGGAAGCAAATTAAGCAAGATGAGAATGAACAGCCGAGCTACTCAAAATCGGCCATGCATCATGCAGATCAAGTGCTTCATTTTTGCTAAGTAAATCGAATCGATTCTGAACTTGTTCAACATGGATTCGACTGACTGTACAACTTCATTAAAAAATCTCCTTTGTAGATAGTAGTTTCTACAAAGGAGATTTTTTTTGGTTAAAAGATTAAATTTAAAATCAAATAAATTATTGCAGACATCACTGCTGAAATGGGGATTGTAATAATCCAAGTGGTAACCATTTTACGAGCAATACCCCAGTTTACGCCTCTTACATTTTGTGCTGCACCAACACCCATGATTGAAGATGAGATAACATGTGTTGTAGAGACAGGTAAGTGAATTAATGTTGCCCCGAAAATAATGGATGCAGAAGCAAGGTCAGCTGCAGCCCCATTTACAGGACGAATTTTCATAATTTTACCACCAACAGTTTTGATGATTTTATAACCACCAATTGATGTACCTAGACCCATTGCAAGGGCACAGGCAAATCGTACCCACATTTGAACATCATCGGATGATTGCCAATTTGCAGCAATTAAGGCCATTGTAATAATACCCATCGCTTTTTGCGCATCGTTTGTTCCGTGCGTAAATGATTGAATTGCAGCCGTGAATATTTGCATAATGCGAAAGCCTTTATTTGTTTTATAAAGGTTTGTATTTTTAAATAACAGCTTCATGATCGTCATCATGATGAAACCTGCACAGATGGCGATAATTGGTGAAGCAAGTAAAGCAATAAGGATTTTTGTGAAACCTGAGTAGTTTAAAACGCCAAAGCCAGAAGCTACAATTGCCGCACCAGCTAGTGAACCAATCAATGTATGCGAAGAACTTGATGGTATACCGAAATACCATGTTGCTAAGTTCCAAATAATCGCAGAAATTAAAGCTGATAAAATAACGACAGAACCGATTAATGGTGCTTCGGGAGTCGATAGAGAAAACGGATCGACGATGTCAGATGCAATCGCTTTTGCAACGCCTACGAATGTAATTGCTCCAAGAAAGTTCATACTAGCAGCCATTAAAACCGCTACTCGAGGTGGTAATGCACGTGTAGAAACAGATGTTGCTATCGCATTTGCCGTATCGTGAAAACCATTAATGAAGTCAAATAATAGTGCGCTCGCAACGACTAATACGGTAATGATTAATAGTGTGTTCATTTAGTAGGGCTCCCCAATATTATGCGTTACGCATAATAATCGTTTCAATTGTATTAGCTACTGTTTGGCAGTAGTCCGCAATTTCTTCAAGTTGTTCGTAGATATCTTTGAATTTAATTAAGCGAATTGGGTCCTTTTCGTTTAAGAATAATTGCTTAATTGATGAGCGTAGTACTTCATCACATTCACGTTCATAGTCTTTTATTAAAATAGCATGTTGTCGCATACCCACAAGATCCTTTTTATTAAGAAGCTTCATTGCTTTAACAATTTCGTCACATGATTTAGCACCGTAAAATAAGAAATTCCGCATTGAATCATCTACTTCTGTTAATGAGAACATTTCAAAATGGGCAATTGTGCCTTCTGTACCATCTAACACATCATCCATACGAATTGCTAATTGTAAAATATCTTCACGTTCAATTGGTGTCATAAATGATTTATTTAACATGACGATTAATTCATGAATTAATTTATCTCCAGCTGTTTCGTATTGTTTCATACGAACGCTAATTTCCTTTAAATCGGCAACTGTTTCGATACGGAAATCATTTGCGTAATGAACAGCTTCTTGCATGTTTTCAGCAATTTTTAAAAGCGCTGCAAAAAATGGATCTTGTTTCTTTGAACTAAACATGAAAAGCCTCCTGAAATTATATAATCAAACTGATTTTTAAAAATTAACCTCACTAATCATAACAAAATCTAAAAAGAATCTATATAAAATTTACTTGTCATGTATCAATCTTTACAATTCTGTAACAAAAGGAATTTTAGTTTAGACAGATAATTTTGGAAAATAAAAAGTGGAATTGAGAGTAAAGTACTATGAAAACTGCTACTCTAGACAATCTTTCAATTCGTTTTCTAAAAAAGGCTTAGCGGATAAAAAGTGCACAAATTCGACATATTTCGCGCGTTGTTCTTCAGTTGGTTTTTTCCCTGTGAAGTACGCACGGATTAAAATATTTTTCGGCGTATTTTCCATGTCGATAAATTCAAGTAACTGCGTTTCGTAGCCTACAAGTGATAAAAGTTCAGCACGAATTGAGTCGGTTGCTAAAGCTGCAAAGCGTTCTTTAATGAGACCATGCTGTGTCATGATCGATAATGCAGGTGCATGCAGTTGGCGATTTAGTTCATGTTGGCAGCAAGGGACACTTAAAATAACTTTGGCTCCCCATTTAACCGCACGAGCTAACGCCATGTCTGTCGCTACATCACATGCATGAAGTGTCACGACCATATCGACTGCAGTTTCTTCATTGTAATCATTAATATCACCAACAAGAAATTCTAAATCATCGTAGTGTAAATCTTGTGCGATGCGGTTACACTCTTCAATAACTTCTTTTTTTAAATCCAGGCCTGTAACACGAATGTTTAAACCCTTCTCTACTTTTAAGTAATGATAAAGAGCAAATGTTAAATAGGATTTCCCTGATCCAAAATCTAAAATACGGATTTGCTTATCTTTTGGTAAATAGGCTAAAGAATCATCGATAAATTCAACAAAACGATTTATTTGCTTAAATTTATCGTATTTTTGTTTTTTAATTTTACCGTCTTCTGCTTGCACACCCAGTCGAACTAAAAAAGGATGAACACGGGATTCATCAAGTAAGTATTGCTTTTTACGATTGTGAGACAATTCAACTTGCTTAGTAGAAGTACTGTTTTCTGTTTTCCATAGCACTTTGTTTTTTTTCGATAGTTGGATTTGAATTTTTTGTTCCGTAAATTCGGCATGAACTTGTCGGAACTGCTCCAATAATTCATCGAGTTGTGTTTTTAATTCCGTTACTGGGATGTTCTTATGTTTTAAAATGCGTTCATATTGATACTCAAGCTGAATCATATAGTCACCACGTAGTTCAATTGGCTTTAGCTTTACACGCTTTAAGTCGTTTGATTTTTGACGAGGCTGACTAATTGTCGCTTGAATTAACGATCCATCATTAAAAAGAGCGAGTAGTTGCTCTTTCATCTGTTCAAATTCCATAAATACCGCCTTTTCTTTTTGAATAATAAAAATTCCCTTTATTTTATCATACTGTGCTTATTCCGAGCGATTGTACAGATTTTTGCTTTATATGTTACGATGTTAGCAATTGACAGACGTTTTATATGTAGGGAGGCAATATCATGAATTCAATAAAAGATGTTGAAGTTTTAATTGAAAAAGGTATTTTAGTTGGCGTAAATTTGCAAAAGGATGATCACTTTGACTATTCAATGGAAGAATTAGCAAATTTAGCGGACGCATTAAATGTAGATGTCGTGGGTAAGGTTACGCAAAATTTAGAGCGTGTTACACCATCACACTATGTTGGAACAGGTAAGATTGAAGAGATAAAAGCGTTTTATGAAGAAACAGATGCGAATATTGTGATTTTCAACGATGAATTATCGCCATCACAAATTCGTAACTTAGAGCGAGATTTGGCGTGTAAAGTAATCGACCGTACGATGCTTATTTTAGATATTTTTAGTCGCCGTGCAAAAACACGAGAAGCACAGTTACAAGTAGAATTAGCTCAATTACAATATATGCTACCACGTCTAGTTGGGCTTCATGCGTCTTTATCACGTCAAGGTGGTGGTACAGGCGGTGGCTTTAAAAACCGTGGTGCTGGGGAAACAAAACTTGAATTAGATCGTCGTAAAATCGAAGACCAAATCGCTAAAATCAAAAAAGATTTAGAAGGCGTGAAGGAACAGCGCGAAACACAACGTAAACAACGTCGAAAAAATGCTGTACCAGTTGTATCAATTGTCGGGTATACCAATGCTGGTAAGTCAACGATAATGAATCAGCTACTTGCTAAAATTGGGCAAGACGAGGCTAAGCAAGTATTTGAAAAAGATATGCTGTTTGCTACACTTGAGACGTCTGTACGTAATATCGAATTAGAAGACAATAAATCATTTTTATTAACAGATACAGTAGGATTTGTTAGTAAACTGCCACACCATTTAGTAAAAGCATTCCGCTCAACATTAGAGGAAGCACGAGAAGCGAACCTTTTATTACATGTTGTCGATGTTTCTAATGAAGAATACCGCTTTATGATGGATGTAACGAACGACACATTAAAATCAATCGATGTAGAAAACATCCCAACAATTTATGTGTATAACAAATCGGATTTAGCAAACTTGGAATATCCGTTAGTAAGTGGGGACAATATTTGGATTTCAGCTAAAGAGGATGCAGGGCTAGATGAACTTGTCAAAATGATCCGCAACCATATTTTCTCGGATTATCAAACATGCGAAATGATTATTCCATATGATCAAGGAGGGGTTGTCTCATATTTGAATGAATATGCAACAATTTTGGCAACATCCTACGAGGAAGATGGAACACTTCTTAAATTAGAAGTAAAGCAAGCGGACTATAAAAAATACGAACACTACGTAGTAAAATAATTGTTAGAGTAAAATGGATTAGGGTAGTTATGTAAGTATAACTTGCGTGACTACTCTTTTTATTGTTAAATTTAAATGTGAATGATAATATTTTATTTAAATTGTTAGAAAATAAACAATATACTCAAAATTATAACATTTTGAAAAGTCATTGATTTTAATGGACTGGTGCGTTAAAGTATAAAATACATTATTCAGACATCTGACATTATGAAATTAATTGTCAGAATATTTATTAATTGGAGGCAATTTCTATGTATTCTAAAGAGGAAATCGTGAAATCTGTTCCCCAGACAGGCTTTGTAGGACAACCTAAAGGGCTATTTACTTTATTCTTTACAGAGTTTTGGGAACGATTTTCATATTATGGTATGCGTGCCATCCTCATCTTCTATATGTACTATGCACTTAAAGATGGTGGGTTAGGTTTAGATCGTACACAAGCAAACATTATCATGTCAATTTACGGATCGTTAATTTACATGTCGGGTATTATTGGTGGTTGGATTTCTGACCGAATTACTGGTACAAGAAAAGCCGTGTTCTACGGTGGTATTTTAATTATGGTGGGTCATATTTTATTGGCACTTCCATTAGGCGTATCAGCACTTTATGCTTCGATGTTCTTCATCATTATTGGTACAGGTTTACTTAAACCAAACGTATCATCAGTTGTCGGGGATTTATACGCAGAAAGTGACCCTCGTCGTGATTCAGGGTTCTCTATTTTCTATATGGGTATCAACATGGGTAGTTTCATCGCACCTTTACTTGTTGGTCTATTCCAAAAAAACTGGGGCTTCCATGCAGGCTTCTCAGTTGCAGCAGTAGGTATGTTCCTTGGTTTACTAGTATTCTGGAAATCACAAAAAAATCTTGGTTTAGCAGGTTCAGTACCTACAAATCCAATGAATGCTGTTGAAAAGAAAAAAGCAGTACGTAACTTTACTGTGGGTGGTTTAATCGTTGTTATTTTAGGAGTCATTGCTTATATGACAGGTAATGCAAACGTTGAAAACTTCTCACTATTAATTACAGCACTAGGTATTTTAATTCCTACAGTATTTATTGCGTTTATGTATCGTAGTCCAAAAACAAATGCAGATGAAAAATCTCGTTTATTAGCATATATTCCGTTATTTATTTGTGCCGTAATGTTCTGGGCTATTGCTGAGCAATCTTCAACAATTCTTGCAACATTTATCGATACACGTACAAACTTAACATTAGGTAGTTTTGATATTCCAGCAGCATGGTTCCAATCATTTAACCCATTATTCATCATTGCAATGGCACCGTTATTCGCGGTTCTTTGGACGAAGTTGGGCGATCGTGGACCATCTACTCCGAAGAAATTTGCAATGGCATTATTCTTCTCAGGGATTTCCTTCATCATTATGATTGCTGCGATTGTATTGACTCCAGAAGATACGTTAGTAAATCCATTATGGGTTGTTTTCTCGATCTTCTTAGTAGTTGTCGGTGAATTATTACTTTCACCAGTTGGTTTATCTGCTACTACAAAATTGGCACCAGCAGCATTCGCTGGTCAAACAATGGCGTTATGGTTCTTAGCTTCTGCAGCAGCACAAGCAATCAACGCACAATTAGTTCGTGTTTATGAACATGTTTCTGAAACTATGTATTTCGGTGTGCTAGGCGGCTTTTCAATTGTCTTAGGTGTGATTATTTTATTAATTTCACCAATCATTTCAAAAGCAATGCGCGGCATTAAATAAGTTATTTCCCCCTATTTATAGAAATTTCTATAAATAGGGGGTTTTTTATTTTTCTAGAAAGGAATAATAAAAGTTAACTACTTGAAATGTTCCGAGTGGTATATAATGGAATTAAATAGTCTTTCTTAATATGGCGAAACGTCCTTTTTATTAAAGCACCCATAGTTTGAGGATGCGGACTATTCCCAGGGTTACATCGTCTGAATAAGTTATCCCTTATAGAATGACTTATCACAGATGAATATGTTTTAACAAAAGTAGTGAACTTAGCATTACAAAAAGTAACGATAGGGGATGGCAAAATTATGTTAGAATTAGTGACGGTAAAGGAATTAACGACGATTGAGCAATTAGAAGAGGCGAGAAAACTAGAACTTGATATTTGGGCAGTAGGGAGTATTCCAGTTCATCAAACGATTGGAACTATTCGTAATGGCGGAATCGTACTAGGGGCCTATTTGAACGATGAACTAATTGGCTTCAATTATAGTTGCCCTGGTTTTAAAGACGAGAAAGTATATTTATATTCACATATGTTAGGTATTAAGCGTAATTATCGTGAGCAAGGTGTTGGGGAGCTTATGAAAATTTACTTAAAAGATATTGCAAGTGAACGAGGATTCCGTAATTGTCGTTGGACATTTGATCCTCTAGAAGCACGCAGTGGGTTTTTGAATTTTTCAAAGCTACGCGGCTACAGTGATACGTATATTCCAAATTGTTATGGTGAAATGGAAGATCCATTTAATCGTGCTTTACCGACCGATCGCCTATATGTAGAGTGGCAATTAGTTGATAACGATTATTTGCGATGGGATTCCAAAGTAGAAGAGTTAATCGAGGAAGCAAAGCCTGTTGTAAAGTGGTCATTAAATACTGTAGGGTTGCCGATGTTAGATGAAGAAAAAAGGTTTCAAGGTGATGAGGCATTGCTAAACGATGCGTATACATTACCTATTCCGACAAATTTCCAAAAAATCAAAGTCGAAAATCCTGCACTAGCAGAAGATTGGCGCTATAAAACGCGTCATATATTGCAATCGATGTTCGAACAAGGCTATAAGATCATCCATTTATCGAAAGAAAATGAGCAGATTTGTCAGTATGTACTAGTAAAACGCTCTTTATTTGCACTTTAAAGCGAGTCGCTTTGCTTTCGCTACAGATACTGCCCGTTATTGCGGGATAAATTAGGAGCAGTTGAATCAAATGAAATTAGTAGAAGTTATAATTCATCAAGTGGAGATGCGGATGAAAACGCCGTTTACAACGAGTTTAGGCTCGATGCAAACTAAACGCTTTTTAGTGATCGAAGCAAAGGATGAAACAGGTGTAGTTGGTTGGGGAGAAGGCGTTGCTTTTGAAGATCCTTCTTATACAGAGGAAACGTTAAAAACGACTCTTCATATGTTGGAAGATTTTTTGATTCCTAAATTACTTGGTCATGAAATAAAGCATCCAGATGAAGTGTACGAGCTGTTTCGACCGATTCGCCGAAATAATATGGCAAAAGCAGCAATTGAAGGCGCGGTATGGGGTATTTTTGCACAACATACGAACCAATCCTTAGCGAAAGCCATTGGTGGCACACGGTCTAAAATCGAAGTGGGGATTAGTATCGGTTTACAGCCAACTGATGAACAGCTTATTCACACAATTCAAAGCTTTTTAGATCAAGGCTATAAGCGGATAAAAGTAAAAATTAAGCCTGGGAAAGATATTGAATTGTTACGCACCATTCGCAAGGCATTTCCGTATGTCCCATTAATGGCGGATGCCAATTCGTCCTACACATTGCATGATTTGGAGCTTTTAAAAAAGCTAGATGAATTCAATTTAATGATGATCGAGCAACCGTTAGCACATGATGATTTAATTGATCATGCGGCGCTGCAAAAAGCGATTCAAACGCCCATTTGCTTGGATGAAAGTATTACATCATTAGACGACACACGTAAAGCAATTCAGCTTGGGAGTTGCGGTGTTATCAATATCAAAATTGCCCGTGTTGGTGGCATTAGTGAAGCAAAGCGTATTCATGATTATTGTGCTGAGCATAATATTGCAGTTTGGTGTGGTGGTATGTTAGAAGCCGGTATTGGTCGTGCACAAAATGTGGCCCTGACAAGCTTAGCAAATTTCACAATGCCAGGAGATACAGCTGCATCGGAGCGTTATTGGTATGAGGATTTAATTACACCAGAAGTAACGGTCGAAGATGGCTATATTAACGTTCCTAAAAAAGTCGGCTTAGGCTACGAAGTGAATCGTAAAGCATTAGAAAAATATAGCGTTCAACAAAAAACGTATCGCTTATAATAAAAAAGTACAAATCAAAAACTGATTTGTACTTTTTTATATGTGATTTCATAACAGATAAAATTATAAATAAGAAATACTTCAGAAAATACATTATTTCGTCAGAATTTTGTACCAATATGTATGTATTTTTAATAGGTGTTTGATTTTCATTATTACCGATTATATAATAATGAAATGAAAGAATGATTCTCATTTTCATTGAGAATAAAAAATATATAAAGAATAGTGGGAAAATGAAATGAGACTTTGGATGCTCGTTGTAGCAACCATCGTATTGTCCTTTATATCACTATTTATCGGTGCAATCGACATTAAGCCGTCTGATTTATTAGACTGGGATTCAGATAAAACACAAATTTTCTTAATGAGTCGAGTGCCGCGATTAATAGCGATCATACTTGCTGGGGCAGGGATGGGTATTTCTGGTTTAATTATGCAAAGCTTAAGTCGTAACAAGTTCGTATCGCCGACAACATCGGGTACACTTGATGCCGCAAAGCTAGGTATTATCGTATCAATGGTATTCTTTACAAATATATCTTATATGGGGAAAATCATCTTTAGTTTTGTTTTTGCTCTTATTGGTATGATGGTCTTCATGCGCCTACTTGAAAGTATTAAATTTAAAGATGTTATCTTCGTACCGCTTATTGGGATTATGTACGGAAATATTATTGGTGCAATTTCAACATTTATCGCTTATGAAGCGGATGTAATGCAAAGTGTAGAGACCTTCTTTTTAGGAAGCTTTACCTTAGTTGTATCAGGACGCTATGAATTACTTTACGTTGCGGTACCTGCTATTTTCCTCGCTTATTTATATGCAAATAAGTTTACAGTTGCAGGGATGGGTGAAGATTTCGCTAAGAACTTAGGATTAAGTTATCGTACGGTTTTAAATCTTGGCTTAGTACTTGTCGCGCTTATTTCAACAACCGTTGTATTAACAGTCGGGGTTATTCCGTTCTTAGGATTAATCGTCCCAAACTTAGTTTCGTTATATTTAGGAGACAATTTACGCAAGACGATTCCACATACGATTTTTTTAGGAGCAGCTTTCCTATTAATGTGTGATATTTTAAGTCGTCTGATTGTTTATCCATTTGAAATTCCAGTAAATACAACAGTTGCGGTAATCGGCAGTGCCATCTTCTTAATTATGTTATTTAGGGGGAAAGCATATGCGAAAAAATAGTACAAAGCTCATTGTTTTAGCAGTGATTGCGATTATTAGTATTTTGTTATTTTCTTTTTATAATATTCAAGGCGGGTTTAGCTATGCCTTTCCGAAGCGTTTAGAACGCGTTGCTGCCATGGTTATTACCGGCACAGCCATTGCTTATGCGACGATTACATTCCAAACCGTTACGCATAACCGATTATTAACACCCTCTATGATGGGTGTAGATTCTATGTATGAAGTAGTGCAAACGATTATTTTCTTCTTTGCAGGTTCGGCATCAGTTTTTGTTGTCAGTCGTTATCTAAACTTTGGATTATCGATTGCGGCGATGGTATTATTCGCGCTGATTTTATACCGCTTTTTATTCCGAGCAGATAAATATCCAATTTTCTTATTGTTACTAGCAGGGATGATTATCGGTACATTACTCGGAAGCTTTGTGACGTTCTTACAAGTTATTATTGATCCAGTCGAATATGAAAGCTTACAATCACGTTTATTTGCAAGCTTTATGAATGTGAAAACAGAGCTATTACTCGTGGCGGTCGTTATTTTAATTGCGTGCTTTATTTATGGTTACCGCTTATTGCGTGACTTAGATGTGATGTCTTTAGGTCGTGAAAACGCCATTAACTTAGGTGTTAATTACGATAAAATTGTATTAAAAGTACTGATTTTATCTTCTGTTTTAATTGCAACATCAACAGCACTTGTTGGTCCGATTACATTTTTAGGTTTAATCGTAGCCAATTTATCTTACCAATTTTTTGCAACCTATAAGCATTCCGTTTTAATTGCGGGAGCGAGTTTAATTAGTATTATTGCACTTGTCGGTGGGCAGTTCTTAGTGCTGCATGTATTCCATTTAAGTACGACACTCAGTGTAATCATTAACTTTATCGGTGGTCTGTACTTTATCTATCTAATACTGAAGGAAAGTAGGAAAGCAGAATGATTGAAATTAAAGGGCTTTCTAAAAGCTTTGGGAAAAAACCAGTTGTTGAAGATGTCACGTTAACGCTCCAATCAAAAGCAATCACATCATTTATCGGTCCTAATGGTGCAGGTAAATCAACATTATTATCAATGGTAAGCCGTTTACTTGATGCAGATACAGGTGAAGTGTTATTAGATCAAAATGATGTCAAAAAAATGAAGTCCAATGAATTTGCGAAGCGTGTTGCGATTTTACGTCAATCTAATCACTTAAATGTACGTTTAACCGTGCGAGAACTTGTATCATTTGGTCGTTATCCTTATTCAAAGGGGCGTCTAACAGCAGAAGATGAACAGCATATTGATCGTGCAATTGAATATATGACGCTTGGCGACATGCAGGATAAGTTTTTAGATGAATTATCAGGTGGACAAAAGCAACGTGCTTTTATTTCAATGGTAATCGCACAAGATACGGAGTACATCTTACTTGATGAGCCGTTGAATAATCTAGACATGAAGCATTCTGTTCAAATTATGAAAATTTTACGCAAACTTGTCGATGAGCTAGGCAAAACGGTTGTTATCGTGTTACATGATATTAACTTTGCGTCTGTTTATTCAGATCGTATTGTAGCGCTAAAAGACGGACGCCTTATAAAAGATGGCCCGACACACGAAATTATTAATTCAGAAGCGCTTCGAGATGTATACGACATGCATATTCCAGTTCAAGAACAAGATGGTTGCCGAATTTGTGTCTACTTTAACTCACATAGCTAATTGAAATGAATGCATGATTTTTCTCGATTATGCATTCATTTTCTAATTTTAATTGAGAATGACTATTGATTTCAATAAAATAATTGACAACATTAGACAGTTGTTTTAGACTAGCATTAGTCAAATGAAAACGATTATCACTATCGATGGTGATATACTTTAGGAGGAAAAGTAAAAAATGAAAAAGTGGAAATTTTTAACGGCAGCAGCATTGACGTTAATGTTAGCAGCATGTGGGTCAGATGAAGAGTCTTCAACAGAAGGTACAAACGATCAAGCAGCAACAGAGCAAGCAACAGAAAATAAAGAAGCAGCTGCAGTAGAAACACCAGCCTTCCCAATGACAGTATCTTCTTTATCACCAGGTAGTGAAACTGAAGACGGTAAATCACTTACTTTTGGTGATGTAACTTTTGAAGAAATGCCTAAAAACATTGTTGTATTCGATTATGGTTTCCTAGATACTCTTGATGCTTTAGGTGTTGAAGGTGTCGTTGGTATCGCTGCAAATGGTGGTAAAGGTAACTTCCCAGAACACTTAAAAGAAAAATACTTAACGGATGCAGTAGCAGATGTTGGTACGTTAAAATCAATCGACTTTGAAAAAGTAGCAGCTACACAACCAGATGCAATCTTTATCTCAGGTCGCCAAGCTTCATACTATGAAGAGTTAAAAGAAATCACACCAAACGTAGTATTCATTGGTTCTGACAACGAGAATTACATTGACGGTGTATTTGAAACAGTCGATTTAGCAGCTCAAATCTTTGGTAAAGAAGAAAAGGCTGAAGAGTTAAAAGCAAACTTACAAACAAAAGTTGATGCTGTAAGTGAAAAAGCTAAAGGCTATGAAAATGCATTAGTAGCAATGTACAATGACAAAAAAATCTCTGGTTTCGATAACGGCCCAGAATCTCGTTTTGCATACGTATATAACGACTTTGGTTTCGTACCAGCAACTACAGATATTAAATCATCATCACACGGTTCTGACTTCTCTTATGAGTCAATCCTTTCTGTAAACCCAGAAGTATTATTAATCATCGACCGTACAGCTTCTGACGTAGAAACAATCAAAGCTGACATCGAAAATGATATCATCAAACAAACTCGTGCTTATAAAGAAGGTAAGATTGTATACTTAGACGGTACGACTTGGTACTTCTCTTCTAACGGTATTACAACTGAAGCTGACAAATTAGATGAAATCTTAAACGAATTAAAATAATTAGAATAACATGGAGGCATGTCTCAATTAGGGGCATGCCTTTTTTAAGGCCATGGTATATATAAGTTGGGACAGCATCATGTGCCATTTAAGGTATCGTGTGACTTTCTAATAAAAGGAGAGAGTAAACAATGTTCGTACAAATTCGTAAATGGACAGTAACAGAAGGTAATTCAGACAAAGTTCTTGAGCGTTTCCGTAAAAAGCCAGATCAAGGCCCATCTAAATTAGAGCAGCGTGAAGGTTTTATCGAGCGTGAGCTTTTAGTAAAAAATGTTCGCCGTGGTGAAGAAGAAGTGATTATGATCATTCGTTGGGAATCTGAAGCAGCTTGGAAAGCTTGGGAAACAAGTCCAGAGCATATTGCAGGACATAAAGCGAAGATTAAAGAACACGGTGGTAAACCACCGAAGCCAGAGTATATTATTTCTATGGAACATGGAAACTACTCAGTTGTAGAATAATAAACGTATCTACTTTGTTTTTAACAAAGTAGATTTTTTTGTTTGAAGCAAGGTATGTTAAGATAATCATAATGTATTTAGAAAGTGGGAATGAACGTGAAAAAATGGGCTTACCCATTAGCAATTATAACTTTTGCTGTTTTTTTAATCATTGTATTTAATTTTAAAACACCAGGCTTTGAAGCGTTTGATGAACGCATTGCATCGGCTTTTCGGGGCAATGACTTTATTATTTTATTTCACTATTTAGGAGAAACGGTTTTTGTTGTACTCGTTGCATTAATCCTTGTATTATTTTTATGGATTCGAAAGCGTAATTATCGAGCAATGCTATTTGTATTAATGACATTAGCTGCAGGAACAACCATTAATCAGCTTATAAAAAATTATGTTGAACGACCAAGACCAGATATCGTCGATCAATTATCGTCATATAGTTTCCCGTCTGGGCATTCACAAATGGGTATCCTTTACTTACTGACGTTAGCTTATTTATTTTCTGAACTGACAGCAAATAAGAAGAAAGCGATGATTGCTTGGATTGTCGCAATTGTGTTGTTTATTTGTATTGGCTTATCAAGAGTTGCAGAAGGTCGCCATTTTGCAACGGATGTTTTAGCAGGTTGGAGTCTCGGATACACGTGGTTTGTTATATGTGTGATTTGGTATGAATCACGAAAATCAAAACGATTGGACTCCTGATTTTTGGGATTTAGTAAATAAAAAAGTGGCTGTGCTGAAAATTTTCATTTTCGGCACAGCCACTTTTTAAATATTTATGATGCGGATGTCACATTTTCAGATGCAACTGTGAAGGTTGTATTTTGATGTTCATTGTTCTCAATTTCATCAAGTATGGCTACCGCAAAGTCTGCATAACTGATGTAACTATTAAATTGTGAATTCACTAAAAGCTTTTCCTCACCAGTTACATAGTGACCAGTACGAGGTCCATCTGAATCAAACACAGCCGACGGAAGGACAAAGATCCAATGAATCGACGAATTTTCTAGATCATTTAAGTTTTGTAATTGTGCCTTAGCGTTAGCGACTAGTTCTTCTGGATAGTCTTCTGTATCCATCAGTCGTTTTGTCTTCTCTCGGTCGATATAAAGGCAGCCAGAGCTTCCTACGACAAATAGTTTTTTTGTAGTGCCTTCCAATAGTGAAATTAAATGTCTTCCAGCTGACACGTGTAAATTTTCTTCCCCTGGTAGTGGGGCAAAGGCGTTGATAATGATATCAAATGGTTCAATTAGCTCTTTTGTTAAATGAAATAAATCACTTTCAATGATTGGCGCATTTTCAACTTGGACAGTTGCTTTATTTTTAACAATCGCTGTTACATCTATGTTGCGCATAATCGCCTCTCGTAAAATATGTGTTCCTGCTTTTCCAGCAGCTCCAATTACTGCAATTTTCATATACATACCCCTTTCTAACAGTAGATCTATTAATATACCCAAAAACGGAGAAAAGTATGCCTATTACCAGAAAATAAAAAAGCGAGTCCTTTCTTTTAATTAGAATGGACTCGCGAAAACTAATATTGTGTCACCCTAGAACCAGTTGGATCTGCTTGTGTTAACACAAGCTTGTGTTCAGAAAATTGACTATTCATTTCAATCACGAAGTGTTCTGCAATATGGGTTGGCACAATCGAGATTAAAGTGGGACCTGCACCACTTAATGCGGTACCATATGCACCTGCATTTTTTGCTGCATGATGAATTTCTTCATAGTTAGGGATTAATGTTGCGCGGAACGGCTCATGAAATAGATCGCTTTCCATGTATCTTCCGATGCGTTCATAATCTTTGGCAATGAGTGACGCTGCGAGCATATTAGCATTGGCACTGGCACGTACCGCATAACCACGATCAAACTTTTCAGGTAATACGCCACGTGACTCGGCGGTTTTTAATTCTACATTTGGTATGAATACGACAAATGAAGCATCTACTTCTGGAATATGTAACGTATCGACAATACCTTGTTCATCCATTGAAGAAATCGTTAATCCGCCCAATACAGAAGCCGTCGCATTATCTGGATGGCCTTCAATTTGAGAGGAAAGATTTAATTTATCTTGTGTTGATAAATTTAAATCACCTAAAATATTGGCAAGTTCAATGGCTGCGACAATAGCTGCTGCGCTACTGCCAAGTCCACGAGCAAGTGGTAATTCACTTGTCATTTTGACTTTGCATGGACGTAATGTCACATTAAACTGCTGTGCAACTTGTTGCGCGATTTTATAAATCAAATGCGTTTCTACAGTAGTGTCAGCAGGGACATTTTCTCCGAGATGTACAAATTCCCAAGTGTCTTGCAAAGTTACTTCTAATGTTAAGTAAAGTGATAGTCCGAGCCCAATCGAGTCAAATCCAGGTCCTAAATTTGCCGTACTGCCAGGGACTTTGATTTGCCATTTTGTACTCATAGACTGAAAACACCCTCGATGTATTGGCGAATTTCTTGTTCATCATTTTGAAGCGAGACAAGGTCAACCGTTGAAACATTCATCGCTGTGTCAGGATCCTTTAAGCCATTACCAGTAAACACTGTAACAACACGGCTTCCAGGAGTAATCTTTCCAGCCTTTACGGATTTAATGACACCAGCTAGAGAAGCAGCAGAGCCGGGTTCAACGAAAATACCTTCTTTACCTGCAATTAATTGGTATGCGGCTAAAATTTCCTCATCAGTTACAGAGTCAATGATGCCACCTGATTCATCACGAGCTGCTTCTGCAAATTTCCAACTTGCAGGATTTCCGATACGAATTGCTGTTGCAACTGTTTCTGGGTTAGCAATTGGTTCGCCTTTCACAATAGCAGCAGAGCCTTCTGCTTCAAAGCCATACATTTTTGGCAATCCACTTTGTTTAGCCTCGTTGTATTCTTTAAAACCTTTCCAATATGCTGTAATATTCCCAGCATTGCCTACAGGGATACATAAATAATCTGGTGCTTGTCCAAGTTGGTCTACAATTTCAAAAGCTGCTGTTTTTTGTCCTTCAATGCGGTATGGGTTTACTGAGTTAACAAGTGCGATTGGTGTTGTTTCACCAATTTTACGAACAATATTTAAAGCATCATCAAAGTTGCCATTAATTTCAATAATTTTAGCTCCATACATACAAGCTTGAGCTAATTTACCAAGTGCTACTTTTCCTTTAGGAATCACGACGATTGACTCAATTCCTGCGCGTGCGGCATAGGCTGCAGCAGCTGCTGAAGTATTCCCTGTAGAAGCACAGATCACGACTTTAGAGCCTTCTTCAATTGCTTTTGCTACGGCAAAAACCATACCACGGTCTTTAAATGAGCCTGTTGGATTGGCTCCTTCAATTTTTCCGTATAATTCAATCCCTAGTTCTTTTGATAAGTTTACTAAAGGAATTAATGGCGTGTTCCCTTCATTTAATGAAAGCGCTGGTGTATTTTCTGTAACGGGTAAGTAGTGTTTATATTCTTCAATAAGACCTTTCCACATAGACAAGTTAGCTCCTTCTGTTCACGCTAGGTGAACATTTGTTTTTATATACAAGACATTTTAACTCTAAGGATAGTCTATTTCAATAGAAAAAGATAAATTGTCAAAACTATTGGATAAATTAAATAATAGTTGTCACTTTTAAGAAACAAATGTATGATAGGGATTATTGTTATGTCATGTGTAAAGACAGATGAAAGGCGGAAAGGTAAAATGGGGGAAAACAAAGAACAAGTGCAGCCTCTATCTCGCAATAAATTATTAGGCGTTGCAGGAGTTGGATGGATGTTTGATGCAATGGATGTCGGCATTCTATCCTTTGTTATTGCTGCACTTGCAGTAGATTGGGGATTAACTAGTAGTCAGATGGGGTGGATTGGTAGTGTTAACTCCATAGGGATGGCAGTAGGTGCACTCCTTTTTGGTGTTCTCGCTGACAAAATAGGGCGTAAACAAATATTTATGTGGACGTTACTATTGTTTTCCGTAGCTAGTGGAATCTCAGCGTTTACCACAACTTTAGCTGCGTTTTTAGTACTGCGTTTCTTTGTAGGGATGGGGCTCGGTGGTGAACTTCCAGTAGCTTCTACATTAGTTTCTGAAAGTGTAAAAGCAGAAGAGCGTGGACGAGTGGTAGTGTTATTAGAAAGCTTTTGGGCAGGAGGATGGCTGATTGCCGCAATCCTTTCTTATTTTGTTATTCCAGCGGATTTTTGGCCGATTGAGGGATGGCGTGTTGCGTTACTACTTACAGCGATACCAGCGTTTTATGCTATTTATATTCGTATGAAATTACCTGATTCACCACAGTTTGCTGTAAAAATAGAATCAAAGAAACGTTCTATTTTTCAAAATATGAGCGAAGTATGGTCGAAGAAATATGCACGATCTACGTTAATGCTATGGATTTTATGGTTTGCTGTTGTGTTCTCTTATTATGGCATGTTTTTATGGTTACCGAGTGTTATGGTAGGGAAAGGCTTTGATTTAATTTCAAGCTTTAAATACGTTTTAATTATGACATTAGCGCAATTGCCTGGTTATTTTACTGCGGCCTGGTTTATTGAAAAGTTTGGTCGAAAGTTTGTGTTAGTTACGTATTTATTAGGAACAGCTGCTAGTGCCTATGTCTTTGGTGGCGCGGATACAATTACAACATTATTAATCTCTGGAATGCTTCTTTCTTTCTTTAATTTAGGGGCATGGGGAGCATTGTATGCATATACACCTGAACAATATCCAGCCGTTGTCCGTGGAACTGGCGCAGGTATGGCCGCAGCTGTGGGGCGTATTGGTGGGGTTTTTGGGCCATTATTAGTCGGATCAATGCTAACAAAAGGGTATGATATTAGCCATGTATTTACGATATTCTGTGTAGCTATTGTCATTGGTGTAATAGCAGTTATTTTATTAGGAAAAGAAACAAAACAAACCGAATTACAATAATAATAGAAAATGGGGCTACTTAAAAGGTTAACTACTTTTTAAGTAGCCTTTTTTAGTCAATATTTATACAGTATGAAAGATATAATTCAAAGAATGTCATGTACATGTAATAATAAATCCTTCTTTTTATTGTTAAATATTACAAAAACATGTCAATTAACTATGAAAAGTAAGCCATTCTTTAGTTAACTAAAGTTTTTTCTGAAAACTCGTTGAATTCTATTAATATTCATGATAATGTTTTTTTATTATAGAATTTATTGAACGAGAAAATGAGATTGTATGAAAGACATTTATATAGATAGGCTAAAAAAGGGGAGAGGTTGTAAAATGAGTATTTGTGATGATATTAAAAGGAAATATGTCCGTTTATCAAAGGGGCAGCGTAAGGTCGCTCAGTTTGTTATCGATAATCCAACTGTAATCGCGACACAAATTGCTTCTGAAGTAGGTAGACTTGCAGATGTGAGCGAATCGACCGTTATTCGTTTCTGTTATGCGATGGATTATTCGGGATTTAGTGAATTGCAGGATAAACTGAGAGCTTATTTAATTGATAAAGGTGAAATAGCAGCGGAAAAAAAACAAATATCTACAAAACGACTTAAAAATCAATTTGGTGCTGAAATTGTTAAACAAGACATCGCGGGAATTTCAAAAACATTTAATGAATTAAATGAACAGGATATTCAAGAAGTGATTCTCGAATTACATCATTCGAATAGAATTCATATTTTAGGATTCAGACAATCTGCGCCGGCTGCATTTTGGATGTATAATAATTTATCCATGTTCCGTGAACAAGTGTTTTTCGTTCAGCATGAAGCAGAAACAATTGCTCAACAGCTTGCAATGATGGATGAAGATTCCTTATTATTTGTAATTTCTTTGGATGATGAATATGAGGATGTATTAACTACTGTTGAAATTGCGAAGAGAAAAAATGTAAAAATAGTTGCGATTCGAGATAAAGCATTAAAAAATAGGGTAGAGCCCGCAAAATCTGTACTTTTAGTGCCTTCCGCTCAAGAAGGTGGCGCGACATGTACGATTGCTATTTTCTCTTTATTACATCTATTAGTGGAAGCTATGGTCAACCAAAATCCGCAAAACTATCATGCATTTCGTCAAAAAAACGAATGGACGACAGCGGATTCAAATTTAATCGCTATAGGATAAAAAATCGTAAAGGCCACTAAGGACCTTTACGATTTTTTTTATAAGAGCGTATTAAATAATTTTACTAAACTGCATTTCGTCGATAAATTGATCGTCTAATAAAAATGCTTTTTCACGTTTTCCTTCGAATGTGAAGTCCACTTTTTTGAAAAGGGTAAGAGCAGGTTCATTATGTACCATAACATTTGCTTCAAGACGTGAAATATTATTCACGTGTGCCCATTTTTCACTTTCTGCTAAAAGTGCAGTTGCTAAGCCTTGCTTTTGGAAGGGCTCAAGAACCGCAACACGTACACCGGCAATATGCTTAATTTTAGATGCTTCATTTCCGACTAATTGTGCATAGCCTGCAAATTGTCCGTTGTAAATGCAAAGTAACACAGTACTTGTTTTTTGTTTACGCCAATCTGTGATATTTTTACGTACTTGCTGAACTGTTAAACCTTGTTCATCTGGTGTGAAATAACCAAAGTTTGTTTGGGCTAAAATTTCTTCTTGTAAATTAATGAAACCACGTGCATCATTTGCTTCAATTGGGCGAATGATATAAGCGTTTTTTGGTTTCTGATTCGGCATGTCTTCTTCTTGTGAACATGAAAATGTAACTGATATGCCTAAGTTCACATGGATAACTTGGTAATTATAATTTGTCCAAGCAAAATAATGTGTTGAAGGCGCCTTTGTCTTTTTCCACCAGCTCAAGTTTAAAAATGCGGCATTCGGAAGCTCATGTCCCATAATATTTTGAATCTCTTGGTATGTTAACGTAAATGTATTTTGTTTAGAATTTTCGAAAAACTGTGCTAATGGAATATACTTCTTTTCCATTTTTTTCATTTTCAAGCCTCATTTCTTTTATTTCAAATGCCTTTAGGGCGTATCTATCAAAAATAGCATAAAATTAATAATTTTTATAGTTTTTTTGAAAGATTTTTACAAGAAAACTTCTATTTTTCTCGATTCCATCGATGTGTTAAAATAAAAAGCGAAAAAGCATTTCATATAGGAGGCTCAATAATGAGTAAAACATTAATTTTTGGACATAAAAATCCTGATACAGATACAATCACTTCAGCAATCGTTTATGCTTACTTAAAACAACAATTAGGTGCAGATGTTGAAGCAGTACGCCTTGGAGAAGTAAATAACGAAACACAATTTGCTTTAGACAAATTCGGTTTCGTTGCACCACGCTTCATTACAAATGTAAAAGACGAAGCACAACAAGTAATCCTTGTGGACCATAACGAATTTCAACAATCAGCAGATGGTGTTGAAGAAGTAAAAATCACAGAAGTAATCGACCACCACCGTATTGCCAACTTCCAAACAGCGGATCCGTTGTATTTCCGTGCCGAGCCAGTAGGTTGTACAGCAACGATTTTAAACAAAATCTTTAAAGAAAATGACGTGAAGATTCCAGCAAACATCGCTGGTTTAATGTTATCAGCTATCGTTTCAGATACATTACTTTTCAAATCACCAACATGCACAGAGCAAGATGTAAAAGCAGGTGCGGAATTAGCTACTATTGCTGGTGTGGATGCAGACGTATACGGTTTAGCTATGTTAAAAGCAGGTGCAGATCTTTCAGATAAATCATTAGAAGATTTATTATCTTTAGATGCAAAAGGTTTTGAATTTGGTTCTTATAAAGCCACTGTCGCACAAGTAAACGCAGTAGATATCGAAGACGTACTTGGTCGCCAAACAGAACTTGAAAACTTATTAAATAAAAATGTTGCAGATAACGGTTTAGATTTATTCTTCTTCGTTGTGACAGATATTATAAACAATGATTCGACTGCAGTAGCAGCAGGTCAAGTGGCTGAAGCTGCAGCTAAAGCTTTCGGTGCAGAAATCGTAAACGGTCGCATCAGCTTACCAGGGGTTGTATCTCGTAAAAAACAAATCGTTCCTGTGTTAACAGAAGGATTAAAATAATAATAAAAATCCGGTACTCATTTCATGAGTCACCGGATTTTTTTATTTCTAATGGATACACTGCAGGACCCTCGATTACAAGTCCCTTTTCGTTATAGCGTGAGCCATGACAAGGACAATCCCATGTTTGATCGGCCTCATTCCAGCGTGTTTTACAGCCGAGATGCGTACAACGTGGTGCCTCTGAACGCGATACGTACCCTTTAATAAACTCTTTACTAATAAAGCCCCCTGTTTGCAGCATAAAATAAATTTGCCGTCCAAAGCTTGAGCGTGTCGGTGAATAAAGCATAGCAGCGGGATGTGTTATTTTTTGGATTAAATCGCGAAGTATCTCACCTGCCACAAGTGAAGAAGATATTCCCCATTTATTAAAACCAGTAGCGATATACAAACTATCATCCTTTTTAGACAATTGTCCGATATAGGGAATTTGATTGGAAGTCATAACGTCTTGCGCACTCCAACTAAATTCAGGTTCTGGTAGTTCGAAGTTGTGTAATTCTGAGTGAAGAGTTTCATAATACGATTGGGTATGTTCAACTGTACCAGCAAGATGAGAACGTCCTCCATAAAGAAAGTAAGGTTGTTGATCAACTATCGCTGTTCGAATAGTACGACTTTGTTCATCAATGCTTAAATATTGTCCTTCTAATAGCTGGGAACATTTCGTAGCGGTTAAATAAGAACGATCGATTTGAAGCTTCACACTATATAAATTACGAATCGATTCAATAGGATAATGAGTGCAAAGAACAAGTTTTTTATAATGAATCGTATACCCTTGATTTGTCGTTACAGAGTTTTTAGCAGGTTGAATAGTTGTGATTCTCGTATTTAAGAAAATTTGAGCCCCGTATTTTTTAGCAAGCTGTGCAAAGTGATGGGTGAATTCAATTGGATCAATCTGTCCTTCATTTTTCATACCTAAAGCAAATTCAATCGGAATTTCGAGTTCAATTTCATTTGTTGCGACAAGTGGAATGCCAATTTTTTTATACGATTCTGCCTCTTTTTGAAGTTGCTCCTTACCTTTTGCGGTATTGGTATACAAAAAAGAAGTGGCACGTGAAAAGCTTTTAGGGTTTGTTTCAAGTGCGCGTTCGATAGCTTTTTCATTTGCTTCGTAATACAGTTTTCCTTGATCCGTGGACATACCTGTATAAATCGGACCGTGTTGTGCGGTTAATTTCCCTGTAGAGTAGGCAGTTGTGCCATGTGCTAAATCTCGTAATGCTTCAACTAATACAACTTGAAAACCTAATTTTGCGAGTAAGTAAGCTGTATAAATCCCGCTTAAACCACCACCAATAATGCAAATCTCACAAGTTGTATGTTGTTTTAATGTTGGAGCGGAAATGGATTCATTATTTTTAAGCCATAATGATTGTTTCAATGCATCACCTTTTTATTTTTCATAATGGGAAAGTTGTACGAATTTTATTCAACGAGTTTTTTACATTGTGCATTTTTCAATTGCTCGTTACAATACATGGCAAGGAGCGTGATTGAATTGAAAATTGAAGTATGGTCAGATTATGTATGTCCTTTTTGTTATATTGGTAAAAAACAATTAGAACTTGCACTTAAAGAAACAGGGTATGATGCGGTGATTGAAGTGGAATATAAAAGCTATTTATTAGATCCAACAACCCCTGTTGACGCAGTAGGGTCTGTCTATGAAGACTTACAAAAGAAATATCGTATTTCATTAGAAGAAGTAAAAAACATGACGGCAAATGTAGCAGCACGTGCAAAAGAAGTAGGGCTCGATTACAATTTCGACGACATGAAAAGTGCCAATACGGTAAAAGCACATCGTTTAGCGAAGTGGGCAGAAACAGAAGGTAAAGGGAAAGTATTCACAGAACGCGTATTAAAAGCTTACTTTTTAGAAGGTGCAGCGATTGGTCAAACCGATGTCTTACTATCATTAGTAGATGAAGTAGGCTTATCCCGTGATGTAGCAATTAAAATTATTGAAAGTAATCAATTTACGATGGAAGTCGAGCAAGATATTGCAGTTGCACAACAACTAGGTGTGCGCGGTGTACCATTCTTTGTTATTGATAATAAGTACGGCATTTCTGGAGCGCAACCAAAAGAAGTATTTGAAAATACTATTGAAAAAGCTGCACAAGAAGCAGGCTTACGTAAACCGCTTAGCATGCAAGGTGGAAGCGGGATAACTTGCACAGATGATTCATGTGAACTTTAATTTCAGCCTAAAGTCTGAGAGTTGTTGTGTTGCTTTTTTACAATAATTCTTTTATTATATAAAAGTACCTCGAATTTGAGATATATAAAATAAAGATAAATATTAGCAAAATAAATAATAGTAGATATATAAGGGGATTTATAAAAATGACAAACGTATTAGTAGTAAAAGCAAACAACCGTCCAGACGGCGTATCAACAAAAATGTATGAAACTTTCATGGCAGAAATCGCAACAGTTGAAGGTGTAAACGTATCAACTTTTGATGTATTCGAAGAAAAAATGCCGTACTTCGGTCAAGATTTATTCAACGCTTTTGGCAAATTACAAGAAGGCAAAGAATTAGCAGAAATCGAAGCAGCTTCATTAGCAGCTATGAACAAAGCGCGCGAAGCATTAACTGCTGCAGAAGTTGTTGTATTCGCATTCCCATTATGGAACCAAACAATTCCAGCAGCATTACAATCATTCATCGATTACACTTACGGTGCTGGTTACTCATTCAAATATAATGAACAAGGTCAATTAGTTAGCTTAATGACTGATAAAAAATACATCGTGTTAAATGCTCGTGGTGGTGACTACTCTAGCCCAGAAATGAACGCTATGGAAATGGCTGTTAACTACATGAATAATGTAATTGGTGGTGTTTATGGTATGGAAAAATTAGAAGAAGTTATTATCGAAGGTCACGCAGCAGCTCGTGATAATGCTGGAGCAATCATTGCTTCAGGCTTAGAAAAAGTAAAAGTAGCAGCACAAAAATTAGCAAAAGTTACTGCATAATATAAAGACAATTAAAACAGGGTCACTCGATTATTCGAGTGACCCTGTTTTTTATTAAATTGGATTTAGCTGTAATTCTACGTTGATTTTAACATTCTCGTCGATTAGTAATCCGCCTTTTTCAAGTGTGGCGTTATAAGTTAAGTTAAATTCTTTGCGGTTAATCAAAGTTGAACAAGAAAATCCAAAAGCATCTGTATTCCATGGACTCTTTGCGTGCCCTAAATAAGTTACTTCGAAATCGACAGGCTTAGTAATATCTTTAATGGTTAAATCGCCGCGTAACTTAAATTTATTATCAAATTCTTCAATTGATTTTTTTTCGAAAATGATTTTAGGATAACGATCTGCATTAAAAAAATCTGCAGAAACTAAATGGTGATCTCTATAAACGTCACGCGTATTAACACTAGCCACATCCAGTTCAAATCGAATAGCTGAATTTTTAAAGGTCTCAATTTGTTCAGCTTCAATTTGAGCAGAAAAAGATTCGAACGCGCCATTCACTTTAGTAATCATCATATGTTTGATTGAGAAATTAATCGATGAATGTAACAAATCAACTGCGTATGTTGTCATATTTCTCCCTCCTGCAATAGTAAATAATTCATTACTTCTATCATAAAATAGTTGGATATTTATTACAATGTGATTTTGCAAGTAAGCTACTTACTTTTCGTAATTTGTGTGAAGTGGTAAAATAGAAATTATAGATGATGAACTAAGAATTCTGGAAAGAAATTTTAAATAGAGGTGGAAAAAGTGAAAGAAACAGCATTATGCCCACGTTTATCCAAAGCAATGGAACTTGTAGGGAAAAGATGGACAGCATTAATTATTTATCAATTATTAGAAGGACCTCAGCGCTTTAATGCGATTGAATCCGCTTTGCCGATTAGTGGGAGACTACTTTCAGAGCGATTAAAGGAATTGGAAAAAGAAGGGATTGTTGAACGTACTGTTTTTTCAGAAGTACCAATTCGCGTTGAATATAATTTAACAGACAAAGGCTATTCTTTAGAGCAAACGGTTAGAGAAATCGAAAAATGGGCTAAAACTTGGCTTTAATCACAGGGTTTTACTTGTAAAAAGTACAGTAAAAACAGATACTAAAGAGGTATGGAGCTTTACAAGAAAGGAAAATGGCTTTTATGACAATTCAACAGTGGGAAAAGGATCTAGCACAGTGGATTCCTACACATAATATTAAAGTAAATGAATCATTAAAAAAATATACTATGACGAAGCTTGGCGGGAAAGCTGACGTTTTCGTGTTACCTGAAACAGAAGAACAAGCAGCAGCTGTAGTGAAGTATGCATCTTTAAATAACATTCCACTATTAATGCTAGGAAATGGTTCGAATATGGTTGTGCGTGATGGTGGTGTGCGCGGTATTGTACTAACTTTCGCATTCCTAAATGAAATTCGAGTAGATGGCAATGTTGCCTATGCACAAAGTGGTGCACTAATTAAAGAAGTATCAAAACAAGTCGCAGCACAAAGTTTAAGTGGCTTTGAATTTGCTTGTGGGATTCCAGGCTCAATCGGTGGTGCGATGGCGATGAATGCGGGCGCTTATGGTGGGGAAATTAAAGATATCGTAACTTCTTGCACGGTATTAACACCTGAAGGCGAAATGCTTACTTTATCTAATGAAGAATTAGAGCTATCGTATCGTAAAAGTATCATTTCAAAAAATGGCTATTATGTACTTTCAGCAACATTCCAATTAGCAAAAGGTGACCAACAGCAAATTGATGGGAAAATTGCGGATTTAACATATCAACGCGAGTCCAAACAACCGCTTGAATATCCATCAGCCGGTAGTGTATTTAAACGACCACCTGGGTATTTCGCAGGTAAACTGATTCAAGATAGTGAACTGCAAGGAAAAGGCGTTGGTGGTGCGGAAGTTTCAACGAAGCACGCGGGCTTTATTGTCAATAAAGACAATGCCACAGCGAAGGATTACATCCAAACAATTCAAATGGTTCAACGTGTAGTAAAAGAAAAATTTGATGTTGAATTAGAGATGGAAGTTAAAATCGTCGGTGAAGACTAAAACACATAAGTGTCTTTCGAAAATTCGAAGGGCACTTATTTTCATTTAAAAGTAAATACATAGTGAGGAGCAGGGATGATGAAATTTATTTCATGGAATGTAAACGGAATTCGGGCTTGTGTGAATAAAGGATTTTTAGATTATTTTCATCAAATAGATGCTGATTTCTTCTGTATTCAAGAAACGAAATGCCAAACAGGACAGATTGATTTACAACTAGATGGTTATTATCAATACTGGAATGATGCTGTGAAAAAGGGTTATTCAGGAACGGCCATTTTCACAAAGCATGAACCGCTTTCGGTACGATACGGAATAGATGAAGAAGTGGCAAAAGATGAAGGGCGTATCATTACATTAGAATATGAAAAATTTTATTTAGTCAATGTTTATACGCCTAATGCCAAGCGTGATTTAACACGTCTAGCAGAGCGCCTGTTATGGGAAAATCGCATGCGTCAATATTTAGTGGCATTAGATGCGGAAAAACCTGTCATCTATTGTGGGGACTTGAACGTAGCTCACGAAGAACTAGACTTAAAAAATGCGAAATCAAATAAAGGCAATTCAGGCTTTACAGCAGAAGAGCGCGGTAAGATGACCGATTTATTAGTGAGTGGATTTACAGACACATTCCGTTATACGCATGTTGGTGAAACGGACCATTTCACTTGGTGGTCGTATATGAATAAAGTTCGTGAGCGAAATATTGGTTGGCGTATTGATTATTTCATCATGTCAAACCGCCTATTAGATCATTTAGAGCAAGCAGCGATTCACGCAAATGTTTTAGGAAGCGATCATTGTCCAATTGAACTAGAACTGACATCGTTGTAATCGCAGTCAAACTAAAATAGCAGGAATTACCAAAGATGTATCGAACTAGTTGAGATACATCTTTTTGTAATTAAACGAACTGAGGTGGAGATATGGCGCAACAAAAGGCAAGAACAAAAGGGCGTAAAATCACCAGTGTTGTCATTTGGATATTAGCAATTCTTATCATTTTAGGCGGTCTTGCTATAGCGGGATTACAATTCTTTTTATCAAATTCAAAGCCCGTAATTGAAGGGGAAACAACCGTATCGATTCTAGACGCAGATGTATCCGTAACGAGAGATGAAGTAGGCGTTCCACATATTTCTGCAAAATCAGATGCAGACCTTTACCGAGCTCAAGGTTATGTGCAAGCACAGGACCGATTATTTCAAATGGATTTAGCACGCCGTCAAGCAAGTGGTATGCTCGCAGAAGTAGTAGGAGCTGCCGCAGTGGATACGGATAAATATTTCCGTACATTTAGCTTACGTCAAGCAGCTGAACTTTCATGGCAGGATTATGATGCTGATTCGCAGCAAATTTTGCAATGGTTTGCCGATGGAGTGAATGCCTTTATTGATGAAGTGAAAGGAACAAGCAAGCTTTCTTATGAATTTAAGCTTCTTGGCTATAAACCAGAACCATGGACGCCGATCGATTCGTTAGTTATTGGAAAATATATGGCGTACGATTTAGGTGGCAACTGGAATCAACAAGCATTCCGATCGTGGGCATTGCAGAACTATTCAAAAGAACAAGCAGAAGAGCTGTTTGTCGATTATCCAGAAAATGCGAAATCAATTATTGAAGCAAATTTAAATTTATCAACCAATATCGCCTCAACTTTTACAGCCGATTATTTACCACCTGAATTTAATGGTAGTAATAACTGGGTCATTGGCGGAGAGTTAACGAAATCAGGAAAACCATTATTAGCAGATGATCCACATTTAGGGTTGAGCTCACCATCTGTCTGGTACCAAATGCATCTGCAATCACCTGAACAAAATGTGAGTGGTGTTATTTTTGCAGGGATTCCAGGTATTATTTTAGGGCATAATGATGAAATTGCATGGGGCGTAACGAATGTAAATCCAGACGTCCAAGATTTATATATAGAAATACCAAACCCAGAAAATCCCCATCAATTTAAATATGATGGAAACTGGGAAGATGCAACGGTTCGACAAGAGACGATTCAAGTAAAAGATGAAGAACCGATTGATTTTGAGGTCATTGAAACACGTCACGGACCAATTATTTCGAACATCATTACAAAAGATACCGAAGTAAAAGAGCAGTTTGCAATGCAGTGGACAGCATTGCAATCTACACAAGAATTAAAAGCGGTATTAGGCTTTAATAAATCGAAAAACTGGGAAGAATTTGATAAGGCACTAAAGGATTTCAAAGCACCCGCTCAAAACTTCGTATTTGCTTCAAAGGATGGGACGATCGCCTATAAAGCAAATGGATTAGTGCCAATTCGCAAACAAGGAACAGGTGCATTACCAGTACCCGGGGATTCTTCAGCGTATGGATGGGAAAGCTATATTCCATTTGACGAATTACCGACTGTTATGAATCCAAAAGAAGGCTATATCGCGACAGCAAATAATGAAGTAGTAGGGGATGAATACCCGTACCACCTTTCGAATTTATGGGCACAGCCATATCGTTATGAACGTATTGTTGAAATGATTGAAACAGCGGATTCAAAGCTAACAATAGATGATATGAAAGCAATGCAAATGGATCAGAAAAATTTGCATGCAGTAGAATTTTTACCGAACTTACTCCAAACGATAAAGGCACAAGATACGAATGGTGAATATAAAGACGTTATCGCGCTCCTTGAATCATGGAATTACGTTGATGCGAAAGATCAAGGTGCACCACTTGTCTATCATTTCCTTATTGAGACGATAGAAAATGATTTGTTTAAAGAGGCCATGCCCGAAGATATTTATAAATTGATGGCAGGAAAATCGCTTATTACCGATCAATTATTACGTGATGCATATGCAGGAAAACCAGGCGTTTGGATTACAAATGCAGGTGGACTAGATCAGCTAGTCTATACAGCGTTTGAAAAATCAATTGATAAAATTGAGGATAGCTTTGGTGAGAACGTTTCGAAATGGCAGTGGGGAAGCTACAATCAGCTTCTATTTAAACACCCATTAGCAAGTGCATCCGAACTTTTAGCCACATTCTTAAACCCTAAGCAGTTGCCAGTAGGTGGTTCAAGCGTTACGGTTCAAGCTGCTGCTGAAGATGGCAACGGGAATGTAACGCACGGCGCATCATGGCGCTTTGTCGTGGATGTCGATAATCTTTCTGCGGCACAGCATATTGTAGGGCCAGGCTTAAGTGGACATATAAAATCAAAATGGTATGACAACCAAGTACAAGATTGGATCGATGGGGACTATCACATAACATATACAGATGGCTCATTAAACAAACAGTACAAATTAAAATTAAAAGCACAATAAATAAAAAGGCAATTTCTCGAGGTGTAGAGAAATTGCCTTTTTCATTCAAACGATCATTTGAATGTTTTGCTCGAATACGCTATACTACATTCAAATGAAGGTTTGATTGTAGGGTGTAAGATGATGAAAGAAGTTTGTGAAGTAACCAAAATAAATGAACAAGCCGTCGATCATGTCAAACAACAGATGCCAGAGCTATCAGGGGTGGCGCAATTTTTAAAAGCATTGGCAGATGAAACACGTTTAAAAATTATGTATGCTTTAACGATTGAAAAAAGGCTTTGTGTATGTGATGTTGCAGCAATAATCGGATCAAGTACAGCAACAGCATCACATCATTTACGTTATTTAAAAGAGCATGGGTTAGCTAAGTCTACGCGTGAAGGAAAGTTAATGTATTATTCATTAGCAGATGATCATGTGTACCAAATTGTAACGATGGCGTATGAACATTCAAAGGAGTGAGCAGCATGGTGCAAAAAACAGAACAATACCGCTTAGAAAATTTATCATGTGCCAATTGTGCCACTAAATTTGAACGAAATGTACGAGGTATTGAAACCGTAGAGGATGTACAGCTAAACTTTGGTGCTGCTAAATTAACGGTTATGGGTGACGTAACGGTTGAGCAATTGGAACAGGCGGGAGCCTTTGATGGTATTAAAGTATCTTTAGCAAAAGACAGAAAAATTGTAAAAAGGGAACCATTTTATAAACAAAAAGAAAATCAATTAGCACTGTTTTCGCTATTATTTGTTATCGCGGGCTTTATTAGTAGTATTTCTTTAGGTGAAGGTCATGTTGTAGTAAAAGGTCTTTATGCAATTGCCATCCTTGTAGGAGGCTATTCCATATTTATTACTGGAATAAAAAACTTACTGCATTTTGATTTTGATATGAAAACGTTAATGACCATCGCAATTATGGGCGCGGCAATTATCGGTGAATGGCAAGAAGCGGCAATTGTCGTATTTTTATTTGCTGTTAGTGAAGTATTAGAAGCGTATTCAATGAGTAAAGCACGCCAATCGATTTCTCAATTGATTGATATCACACCTTCTCATGCGTTCATTAAACGAGCACATGGTGAGCATTTTCATGAGATGGAAGTTACAACAGATGCGATTCAAGTCGGCGATACGTTACTTGTGAAGCCTGGACAGAAAATCGCGATGGATGGTGTTGTGACTTCAGGCACATCAACGGTGAACCAAGCGGCCATAACTGGTGAATCGATTCCAGTGACGAAAACAGAAGGAGATATCGTTTTTGCTGGTACGTTAAACGAAAATGGTTCACTCGAAGTAACTGTAACAAAGCGTGTGGAAGATTCGACGATTGCGAAAATTATCCATTTAGTAGAAGAAGCACAAGCAGAAAAAGCCCCATCTCAAAAATTTGTTGATCGATTTGCCAAATACTATACACCGGCTATTATGATCGTTGCACTTTTTGTTGCACTTGTACCGGGGTTTATTACAGGTGACTGGTCGCACTGGGTGTATCAAGGGTTAGCGGTACTTGTAGTGGGCTGTCCGTGTGCCTTAGTCATTTCTACTCCAGTTGCGATTGTTACAGCAATCGGGAATGCTGCAAGACAAGGCGTACTTATAAAAGGCGGTGCGCATTTAGAAGAATTAAGTCGAATTCAAGCAGTAGCGTTCGATAAAACGGGTACATTAACAAAAGGCCAACCAGAAGTAATGGTTATTAAGGCAATAGGTGAACACGATGAAAAACAATTACTCGCACAAATTGCAGCTGTAGAAAAAAAGTCACAACATCCATTAGCACGGGCCATCTTATCAAAAGCATTTGATGAAAAGATTCATATTCCAAGTGCAGAAAACTTCCAGTCTGTAACAGGAAAAGGCGCATATGCGACAGTGAATAACGAAACGATTTATGTCGGTAGCATATCTTGGATTCAATCATTCGTATCGGTTTCGGATCAATTGCTGCAAGAGGTAGAACAATTGGCTTCTAATGGCCAATCTGTTATTGCTGCTGCAAATGAAGAACAGGTAGTAGGCATACTAGCAATTACCGACCAAATACGCCAAGAAAGTAAGGCTGTTATCAAGGCACTACATGATGTTAACGTACAACATACCGTAATGTTAACGGGAGACGCTAAGCCTACTGCTGACAAAATCGCAAAGCAATTAATGATTGATGATGTACGTGCTCAATTATTACCAGAACAAAAACTGCAAGCGATGAAGCAATTACAACAACAATATGGTTCAGTTGCTATGGTAGGGGATGGAGTAAATGATGCACCCGCATTAGCTGCTGCAAATATCGGGATTGCAATGGGCGGAGCTGGAACAGATGCGGCACTTGAAACGGCTCAAATTGTATTTATGAATGATGATTTAACCAAATTGCCATATACGATGAAGCTAAGCAAAAAAACATTAAAAGTGATTCAACAAAACATTATTTTTGCATTAGGCCTAAAGTTAGTTGCCCTATTATTGGTAATCCCAGGTTGGTTAACACTATGGATTGCTATTTTTGCGGATATGGGTGCAACATTAATAGTTATAATGAATTCTTTGAGATTGTTGAAAATTCATAAAGAAAATCAAGGTAGTCTTAAACTCACGAAATAATGTAATGAAATAGGTAATATTGTACCAAAATATAAGAAGATAGGCATTTCATATTCAGTGGATATTGAGTTATTGAACATTCCATTATATTATTAAGGATAGAAAAGAATTTTAAAATGAGGCGAATGGTTATAAATGTCGAATGTTAAATTAGTGAATGTAACGGAGGAGATTGTTCGGGGTCTTGTGGGATTTCTACTACATGGAGTAGAATATCAAACGTTTTGTCATTGTGAACAATGTGAAATGGACGTCAATGCAATTGCATTAAATGCTTTGCCTACGAAGTACGTAGCATCTGACAAATCGAGAGATGCTGTTTTTAATCAATTAAATACGCCAGAAAGCATTGAAGAAATTAACAAACAAATTATTCGAGCGCTTCATGCGGTTAGTCGAAATCCAAATCATTGAAAATCAAGGATGCCAAATTTTAATTTTTTGGTATCCTTTTTGTTTTTTGAAATGCCATAAAAATTCAATTCAATAGCCTGTGCCGTTTTCAGTTAACTTTTTGTACAGTATTGTAGTAAACTGAAAGTAGCATTTTGAAAGAGAGGGAACAGTTTATGCCAACACCTAGTATGGAGGATCACATCGAACAAATTTATTTACTTATTGATAATAAAGGATATGCTCGTGTGTCTGATATCGCGGAAGCTTTATCTGTTCTACCTTCCTCAGTTACAAAAATGGTTCAAAAATTGGATAAAGATGGCTATTTAGTCTATGAAAAATATAGAGGCTTAACATTGACGCCAAAAGGGCAAAAGTTAGGAAAGCGACTTGTTCAGCGTCATGAGTTGTTAGAACAACTTTTACGATTAATTGGGGTCGATGAGGAACGTATTTATAACGATGTTGAGGGAATTGAACATCATTTAAGTTGGAATTCAATTGACCGTATTGCGGATCTTGTTCAGCTTTTAGAAGAGCAGCCTGAACTGACAAGGAAGCTAGAAGAAATGAAATCAAATCATAGTATGTAATGATTAACAAGAAAAAGGAGAATAACATGAATCAATTAATGAAATCAGGACAAGTTGTTGACTTAACGGTATTAGAAGAACAAGGATCGCGTTATATTTTAACAAATGGGGAATTAGAAATTCCTTTAAATGCATCAGATGTAGAAGAAACGCTAACAATTGGTGAGCATGTTAAAGTGTTTTTATATACAGACCGTCGAGGTGAACTACAGGCTACAACGATGGTTCCGCATATTACAGAAGCTGACTATGGTTGGGCACGTGTACTAAAAGTGACAAAAGAAGGCGCGTTCTGTGATATTGGTACCTCGCGTGAAATATTAGTCCGTGCAGAGGATTTACCAGTGATTGAAGAAGTGTGGCCTGAAGCAGGGGATTACTTGTACATGACATTACGTACAGATCGTAATGGTGATTTATTTGGTCGCTTAATTACAGAAGAAAAAGTAAATGATATGTATGAAGGCGCAGAAGAAGATATGTTCAACAAAAACATTACTGCACGCGCATACCGTTTATTACCTGTAGGGTCATTTTTACTTGGTGTAGAAACACCACATCGTATTTTTGTTCACGAATCTGAGATGAAAGCAGAGCCACGTTTAGGTCAAGATGTACAAGTTCGTATTATCGATGTAAAAGAAGATGGCTCGTTAAATGGCTCATTATTACCACGTAAACATGAGCGTTTAGGCGATGATGCAGATAAAATCCTAGCGTACTTAGAAAGTGTTGACGGTAAAATGCCATTTGGCGATAAATCAACACCGGAAGAAGTTCAAGAAATGTTTGGCATGAGTAAAGGTGCCTTCAAACGTGCACTAGGAACATTAATGAAAGCACGAAAAATTATGCAAAAAGATGGTTGGACAGAACTTGTTTAATCAAAAAAGCGACTTTTAAAGTAAGATGAGCGAAGGGTGAAAGTGAAAGCTTGAAACCTTTTGCTTTTTTTATACGTACTATTATATGAATGTATAGCTTTTTTACACGTAATAGGTAAAGATGGTATTGTACATTTGTAAAGGGGGCATTTTAACATGAAACAAAAATGGATATCATTTGTTGCGACAATTGTATTAATGGCATCGGTAGTATTACCGATGAATGCATTTGCAGCAACAGCGGAACAAAAAAATCCGATCAATGAAAAACTAGGTGTACCAATCGTCGTGTACGGCAGTAATTTATCTGCGGATGAAAAGGAAATTGTCAAAACTGCGTTACGAGTTGATAAAGAGACAGAAGTCGATGAAATTACAATTTCAGGACAAGATTTAGCGAAGTATATTAAAGATAGTAACCCAAATGCACGAATGTTCTCTTCGGCTAAAATTATGCGCCAAGATGAAGGGAAAGGCTTAACAATAAGCATCGTTACACCAGACAATATTACACAGGTAACTTCTGAAATGTATGCAAGTGCCATGTTAACAGCCGGTATTGAAGATGCCATTGTAGAAATTGCAGCGCCGAAACCAGTAACAGGTCACTCTGCGTTGGTAGGAATTTATAAAGCATATGAAGTAAAAACTGGGGAAACATTAGATATCGAGCGTACAGATGTGGCAAATGATGAATTATCTGTTGCGACTTCGCTTGCAGAATCTGCAGGTGTTTCGGATGCTCAAGTAGCAGAATTATTAACGCAAATTAAAAAATCAATTGCTGAAAACAAACCAGAATCAAGAGAAGAAGTACAAAAAATTGTAGAAGACCAATTAGCTAAATTCCAAATTAACCTAAGTGATAAAGACCGTCAATTGTTAGTAGATTTGATGGACCGCATTAGTAATTTAAATATTGATTTTAGCAAGTTATCTTCTCAATTATCTGATTTAAGTTCAAAATTCGAAGAAAAATTTGGTGCTATTTTAGAAGATGAAGGCTTCTGGCAAAGTGTCAAAAACTTCTTCACGAATTTGATTGATACGGTTTCATCATGGTTTTCAAAATAATAGTATCGAGTAAAGGCTTCCTTTTTAGGAGGCTTTTTATTTTTTTAAATGCAAAAGATTATGCTATATTGAAAATACAAAGAGGGAGGGAAATGTATGGAGTTTACGTACAACGATAAAGGAAACAATCAAGGTGCATTTGAGTGCATTTTAAATGGGGAGCGCGTTGCAGAAATTACATGGCTACTACGTGAGGATGTCATGAACATGGATCATACGTATGTTTCGGATGTGCTAAGAGGGCAAGGGGTAGCCCAAAAGTTATTAAATGCAGCGGCAGATTATGCGCGAGAAAACAATTACAAAATGAATGCCATTTGCTCATATGTCGTATCGGCATTTGAAAAAAGTGATGTATACGATGATATAAAAGCATAAAAAGTGAAAGAAGCTCATCGGAAAACTTCAATTCCGATGAGCCTCTTTTTCTTTTGTAAAATTTAAATAGCAACGAATAGAGAAATAATTGCAGTCAGAATAGAAGCGACACCAATAAGAGCGATAATCTCTGTCCATTCATAGCGGATTTCTTTATTTTGTAACATAAGCAACACTCCTTTTGTTTTGTGGTATCATAATCCTCTTTTATATAATTTATCCAAAAAGTGAATAGTTTAATCTTAAATTCATGAGTTTCAAAAAATATTTTTCGGGTAAATTATATACATATGAAGTAAATTGGGAGGGATTATACGATGGCAAAATTAAAAGGCAAAGGTGTCGTAGTAGCAGGTCTATTAGCAGGAGCTGCATCATTTTTAAGTAAAAAGGAAAATCGTGATAAAGCAATGGAATATATTAATGGGGCTAAAACGAAGGCAACCAATACAGTTAATGAACAAAGATCAAACTTTCAAGGAGGATTAGCTAACATGGAAGTGGGTGATGAAATAGGTGATGTTGCAGCCGACATTGCTGAAACTGCTGCTAATCCACAACAAGTTGACGAGAACAAGTTTATAAGTGAAGGTGGTGCACAAAAAACCATTAATGATTACAATCATCAACAACAATAATAAAAGGCCATGAAATCGTCCGTTTTGAACGATTTCATGGCCTTTTTAATTTATAAAATTAAGCTTTTGTAATTTCTTTTTTCATTGTTTTGTTTTTAGCAAGATTTACGTGCCAAGAAAGAGCTTCCTCTAAGAGATGAGGAGTTTGCGCGCCACCAGTTGCTTCAACAGCACGGTTGTAGTAATCCCATAATTGTTCTTTGAAATCTGGGTGTACACAGTTTTCAATGATTAAAGGTACACGTTCTTTTGGAGCTAAGCCACGTAAGTCAGCAATACCTTGTTCAGTTACGATTACATCTACATCGTGTTCAGTGTGGTCTACGTGAGAAACCATTGGTACGATTGAAGAAATCGCGCCACCTTTAGCATATGATTTTGTTACGAAGATACCAAGACGAGCGTTACGTGCGAAATCACCAGAACCGCCGATACCGTTCATCATTTTTGTACCTGAAACGTGTGTAGAGTTTACGTTACCATAGATGTCTAACTCAAGAGCTGTGTTGATAGAGATTAAACCTAAACGACGGATAAGCTCTGGGTGGTTAGAGATTTCTTGTGGACGTAATAAAATTTTATCAGCATACTTCTCTAAGTTGCCGTAGACTTTTTTCTGTAATTCCTCAGTTAAAGTAATAGAAGTTGCAGCGGCGAATTTAACTTTACCAGCGTCGATTAAGTTGAATACTGCATCTTGTAATACTTCAGAAGAGACAACTAGGTTTTCGAATTCTGAGTTTGCAAAGCCGTCTAATACAGCGTTTGCTACAGAACCTACACCAGATTGTAATGGCATTAATTCATTTGTTAAACGACCTGCTTTGATTTCAGAGCGGAAGAAGTCTAAAAGAATATTTGCCATATTTTGTGTTTCCTCATCTGGAGGAACGATTAATGAAGGAGCATCTAGCTCTTCAGAAATAACGATTGCTTGGATTTTAGCTGGATCAACTTTAATACCTTTTGTACCGATACGTTGTTCAGCGTTTGTGATTGGTAAAGGTTCACGTTTACCTTGCTCGCCTGGAACATAGATATCGTGAATACCGATTAATGATTCTGGGTGAGCAATGTTTAACTCAATGATAATGTTTTCAGCGTATTCAGCGAAGATAGGTGAGTTACCAACAGAAGTTGTTGGAATGATTTCGCCATCTTCAGTAATAGCTACTGCTTCGATGATCGCATGTTTGATAGGACCAATAATACCTTGACGTACTAACTCAGCATTGTGAGAAAGATGCGCATCAACATATTTGATTTCGCCTTTATTAATTAAACCACGCATTACTGAATCGCCTTGGAAAGGACCGCGTTTGTTAATAACACCAGCAGCTGCTAAGTGATTATCAACTTCAGGACCTAAAGAAGCCCCTGTATATACATCAATTTTAAATTTTTCATTTTGAGCGCGTTCTACTAAAGCCATAGGAACGACTTTTGCATCTCCAGCGCGAGTAAAGCCTGACATACCTACTACACTACCGTCTTCGATTAAAGCAGCAGCTTCTTGTGCAGACATTACTTTATCTGCTAATTGTTTTAAACCTAAACGTTTCTCAACTCGTGGATCCATTATAAAAATCCTCCCTTAAAAAAATTTTGATGGTTAAGAGCGAACAGGAAATATTAGAATTTTCTGTTTTTTTCACCAGCGAATGAACTGGCAGTTGTCTTAATAATATCATCAAATTGTCACATTTTCTTCACAGAAAGCATAAAAGCGCTTAAATATTGAAATTAAGAGAAAAAAGACGGGATTTCGACAATAAAATGTTATTTAATAGAAAATATTAAGAGTAGAACTTAGCAGATTTATGCAATAGCGATAAAAAATGAGGGAAAAAAGATTAATTGGAATTGTTGGATTTGTACGGAGTTAAAACAAAAGCGACTTGCTTTTAAGCAAGTCGCTAGCATTATTTATTAGAAACCTAGAGAACGACGGAAGTAACTAGCATAACGTTGGCTGACAGGAATGCGTGTACCGTCTTTCATAATTAATAAGAATGTTGAATGTGAATCTGGTTGAATTTCTTCAATAAAATCGATATTAACGATGTATGAACGATGGCATCGAATAAATGAGTCAGGTGCAAGGAATAACTCTAAATCGCTTAAATTTAGGCGGTGATAACCTTCACGGTGCATCGTTTTTACGAATGTTTTTCGTAATTGTGTTTCAAGATAAATGACTTGATTATGTTTAATTGGGTACCAGCAGTCGTCAATTTTAACAGTAATGTAGTTTGTTAAAAATGGTGATGGCTTTTGTGGGAAAATAGCAGTAATGGCACCTTTTGTTTCTCCTTCTTCGATTAGAGGGATGCTCATGCCGTAGTATGGTACACCAAATACATCAGATTCGATATAAGAATTGATCTTTTGGCCATACGTAAGTGCTTTGTAAGCAGCTGAACCTTCTTTAATTGGATCACCTGGTTTAATTTTTAAATCTACCTTTTTACTAGGTTGGTAGTATAAATACTCGTTTGTATCTGAAATTGCGATTGACGTATTTTCTGGGAAGAATTCTTTAATGACTTCCATAATTTCTTCGATTTGTTTTGGATCCACTCTCTAACACCTCTTTATAAGCATTTTATACAATTATGAACCATTTTACTACATATTTAAAGAATTTAGGTCGGGAAGATTTTATTTATTATAAAATAAATAAAATATTTTTCAAAATATGTTTTTTTACAAAAAAGTCAAATGGATAATAGTTACAAAAAGTGTGTTAGTAAATGCGTTTTTTGCGTGTTTCTTCAATTAAAATTTGTCTATTTTTCTAAAAAAGGGCATTAAAGTGAGTTCTTTGAACTATGCCTATTGTTAAAATTAGGTTGAAAGCAAAACTCAAAATATGGTAATATTCACTATAGTTACTAATAAATCGAATAATTATATGCAAAACATAGTATTGTATTATGAAAAATGTTGAAATAATGAATCATGACTTCATCCAAATGAATTATATAAATATAAGTATAAAGGTTTTATTAATTAATACTTTGTATAATATAGCAAATTTTTGTGTTGCTTTTGCAAATAACAGAATGTCTATTCTGAAGAAAGATGGGATAATCTATGCAACTACATCAGCATTCAATTTCGGAAACGATTTCAAAACGATATTTCCAAGAAATCGATAATATTAATCAGTATGCAGGGATTGAAGATTTTTTTGTATTAGAGTCAAAACTTCTATTTGAGGTGTATCATTTAGAAGCAACGAAGGCAAAAAAGACGCTCCATGAAATTATTGATATTTTATCGGCTCGTTTTGGTAAACAAGTAATTAAAGTAGTACGTCATTATTTTATCATTTTGTCATCGATTGTTGCTCGTAAGTTATTAGATAATCAAGTACCTTCGAAAAAAGCATTTGCCTTTAATTTAGCCTGTGCAGACATGGTAGAAAACAAAATGAAAGACGCGGAGTTCTTACAATTTGCTGATGACTTAATTGATTTTTATGTGTACTTTATCGCAGATCGAAAGCAACCAACATTCCGTCATCAAACCGTAAATAAAGTTATTATGTATATTAATGATGAACTGGAAAATGATTTGACGGTAGAGAGCATTGCAGCAAACTTTCATATTAGTACGAGCCATTTATCTCGAATCTTCCGTGAACATGTAGGCATCACATTAGTAGAGTACTTAAATGTTCGTCGTGTGGAGGAATCTCAATACTACCTACGTCATACAAATAAGAGCATTACATCAATTTCTGAACAGTTCCATTTTTGTAACCAAAGCTACTTTACACGTATTTTCAAAAAATATACGGGGGTTACACCAAAGCATTTCCGTGATGAGTTGCACCATGAATTTTTCCGTTTTGAAATGATGGAATCTGAATATGAAAATGTATAATTCAACTAGCAAATAACTCTGTTCTTAAATTTCTGAATAAAATGAAAAATATAATAAGAACTCTACATGACAAAGTTGATTGGAAACGTTAAGACGTATCAATTAGCAAATAAGTAATGTAGGGTTTTTTATTTATGAAATGTAAAGCAAGCTTGCTATTTTTAGTTTTAGTAAAAGTGCGTTATACTTCAAATTAGTTAAATAAAATTTAAGAAGTAGGATGAGTTAAGGGGATAGCAATGAAAAAAAACGGAAAAGTGATTTCACTAATATTAGTAGCGGCAGCAAGTTTTTCAGCTTTGTATTTTATCGTAAAACAAAATATAGATGCAGCGGTTCTATCTATGACCATTATGTTCACATTAACGAACTTTTTCAGAGCACGTACGTTTAAAGAACAGGGTCATGCAAAAGAGTCAAAATGGATGCGAACAATGGCCATTATTTTTGCGATTTTATCTGTTGTCGTATTAGGTATCATGATTGCTGGCTAATACATATAAAAGCATATATAACTAAAGATTTTAAAAAGAAGGCGAAACATAATGAATTCTAAATCGAAAAAAAGAAGTCCTATCGTTCTTATTGCATCGATTTCAGCGTTACTTATAGTGGCAATTTGTGGGGCAGTGTATTACAAATATGTAGTAGTAGAAGATCCTATTGCACAGCAAGAAAATTCAGAGGAACAACTAGCTACAGAACTTGATTCAAAAGATGAACAAACGACAGAGCCTGATTCAACCGATGAACAATCTGATCCACATCAAGCGTCTACAAGTGATAAAGCGGAACAACCTACTTCATCGACCCAAACTGAAAAACCAGACACATCAACGAATGAACCAAAAGACCAAGTTGAATTACTAAATGGTTATGTTGTGGGACAACAACCAGCAACTGAGCCTACATATGTAAATGGTATTCTTATCGTAAATAAAAAGAATCCATTACCACCAACGTACAATAAAGGGGAGGACCCTAAAGCAAAAGCAGCTTTTGAAAAAATGGCGGCCGCTGCAAAAAATGAAGGTTTTGAATTAGTCCCATTTAGTGGCTTCCGTTCTTATGAATATCAAACAACACTTTACGACCGTTATGTAAATCGAGATGGTAAGGATGCAGCAGATCGTTATAGTGCCCGACCAGGATACTCGGAGCATCAATCCGGACTTGCTTTTGATATCGGTGAAAAAGGACGAGAAGATTTATGGTTAACAAGTGCATTCGGTGAATCACCTGCTGGAAAATGGCTTGTAGAAAATGCCCATAAATACGGCTTCATTTTACGTTATCCCGAAGGAAAAGAAGATGTAACAGGCTTTATGTATGAGTCTTGGCACTTCCGTTATTTAGAAGGGGACACAGCGGCGAAAGTTTATGAAGCGGGTGTCACATTAGAAGAATATTTAGGGGTTTAATAATAAAGGCAGAGAATTAGGGGACACCTACAATTCTCTGCCTTTTACTTTTATAAGATTGGTGAAAGTAATCGGGATATTGATTCTTTAAACTTAATAACATTTCCGCGAGCTTCGTAGAGTTCTCTTGTTAATTCTGAGCAGTCTAAAATATCGCGTTCAAAAATTTCTGCTAATCGATGTGCAAGTTCTTCGTTATAGATAAGTGCATTTACTTCAAAGTTTAAGCTAAAGCTACGCACATCAATATTAGCAGTACCAACTGAAGCGACTTCATCATCGACGACGATCGTTTTGGCATGAATAAAGCCTTTTTCATAATGATATACTTTTGCTCCTGCTTCTACGAATTGACCGACATAGGAGTATGTAGCCCAAAAAACAAACATGTGATCAGGTTTATTTGGAATCATGATACGCACGTCTACACCTGATAAGGATGCTAAACGAATCGCGTCAAAAAATGACTCGTCGGGAATGAAATAAGGAGATTGAATATAAATATATTTTTTGGCATTCGCAATTAAGCTCAAATAATTATATTTAATAACTTCCCATTCAGTATCTGGCCCACTAGAAATGATTTGAAGTGCCGCATTCCCCTTTTGAGGGATAATCGGGAAATAACGCTCTGCATAACGAATATCGTTTTTGGCACTAGCTTGATTCCAGTCAAGGATAAAGCGTGTTTGTAAAGGATGTACGGCGCTTCCTTCGATTCGTAAGTGTGTGTCACGCCAGTAGCCAAAACGATCAGATAGCCCAATATATTCGTCCCCGACATTAAAGCCGCCGATGTAGCCAATACGCCCATCAACCACGACAATCTTACGATGATTTCGGAAGTTTAAACGTGGATTAATAAGCGGGAGTATCGATGGGAAAAATACTTCAACCTCTCCGCCTAATTCTATAAGCTCCTTGAAATGTCGTTTCCTAACGCCACGAGAGCCCATTTCATCATACAGAATTCGAACCTTTACACCTTGTTTCACTTTCCGCATGAGTGCATTCATAATCCGTTGACCTAAATTATCGGGCTTAAAAATATAATACTGAATATGAATATGATTTTTTGCATTCAAAATATCTTGAATAAGTGCCTCAAATTTATCGCTACCATCATCAAAAATTTTCACAGCATTGTCTTGTGTTAATACCGCATTATTTGTCTTTAAATTCATATAAATGAGATGGTTATAATTTTTCATATGTTCTGAACGAAATTCAAGTTGTTCTTTCTCAATCGCCTCAATTTGATAGCTAACAAGCTTTTCAATACCAATATCTTTTTGACCATCCCAGCGAAATAAATGTTTTTTTCTAAGCTGACGCCCTAACAGTAAATATAGGAAAAACCCTACAAATGGTAAGAAAAACAGTACGAGTAGCCAAGCCCACGTAGAAGATGGTTTTTTGCGCTCTAAAAAAATGACCGCTATTGCAAATACGATATTAACGAGCATGGTTAAAGGCAATAAAATATAACTTTCAATAAATGTGCTCAAAAAGTTCACCTACTTTCACTGTTTTTCACTATTATAGCGTATTATTTGTATTCAAAAAAAGAAACACTCAAACAATAGCTGTCGAGTGCTTGGAAAAAAGTGGAATCATTCGTATTCTTCTACATGAAAATAAATATCCGAAAAATCAAGCTGCGCCAATTTTTTAGAGTTAATGAAAAAGCTAATAATCCCACTATCGCCCCACATAATCCCTTGCTCGTCATTTGAAACAATTTGAAGTAATAACGTATCATATCGCTGTAAGAAGGGTGATCCTTTTCTAAAGTCCTTATGAATAAAATAAGGATAGCCGCCAACTTTATGTTCTGCAGCCAGATAGATTTCTAAATAGACATCCTGAAATGATCGCTCATCTAACGTAATAGAAGCATTCATTAATTCGTTCTCAAAGTAGTTTTCCAAGCGGTAGTCAGTGGCAGACACTGGTTCAAATTGGGTTCTGATAACCAATTTCATCTCATGCCGCATCGGGAAATGCTCGAAATTCACTCCGTTTAAATAAGTGAAGTCCTGTACAGGATGAAGATAATCTTCACTTAGTGGAATATATTGCACTTTGAAATAACAATTTTCAGAGCAATATTTTACTTGTTCATAGCATCGTTGTGAAATGTAAAATTGTAAAATCCCTTCTTTTGGAAAGGGTTGTGCTAATTGAAATTCTGAAAAGTTAAGTTGCGCCAGAAATAACATATAATTATTATTTATGTCTTTAGGATGCTCCATTTTATCGAGTACTAACGGAAGTCCAGCAAATTTACTTTCATGTAAATAACAAGACTGTTGAATAGGATTTAATAATGCCGCTTGTTCAGCGGAATTCGTTAAGTTTGAATGGAAAATGCTTAATTCTTTTGGAATATAAATATTTTTATCGTAATTATTCATAAAGTTTCCTCCGATGAAGTAACATTCATTTGAACTTATTGTAAAAGAATATGCCTAAGTAAGACGTTCATACATGCTGTTTTAACTTCATAAAATGTTTGTGATATTACAATATTTCCACTTGTAATTTTTGCTAAACATGCTTAAAATTTATTTGCAAAACATTTTAACTATGAATATAGTGGGAAATGATAAATTTGATGTTTTTTTGTAGTACCAGTTGGGGAAAACGCAATTTATCATAAAATTCCTGGGTGATTATTTTTCATTGCAAATAAAAAAATAAATTATGCATGAAATATCCTGAAAAAATGGTTTAAATTATTATTGAAGTGGATACTATTAATTAATGAAGCAGTTCCTTTTGTAACAAAATTGCAAAACAATCAACAATCGATTCATGGTAACATATAGAAGTAAAAGGTCTGACCTCTATGATGAAACTCATATTAAATAAATTCGTTATATAGATTACTAAGGAAAGTTTGAGGTGTAAGGGAATGGCGAAAGAGATTGATTTAAAACGTATTGTTTCAAACTTATCAAAAATAGGTGTTACGGCGACAGTTACGAAATCGCGTCTCGAGCTTTTAAAAGTATTAACACCACCGAAGCAAACTCCACAAGCACAAAACTAATGAAATTTAAAACGCCCGTTGCTAATTTTGCAACGGGCGTTTTTTTATTCATCTTCTGGATCGTTCGATGTGAACATATACGTGCGGTAATGGAATTTCATGCTAAATACAAGTCCAATTGCGAGCGCATTCCCCATTAACGAACTACCACCATAACTTATGAACGGTAGAGGGATGCCGGTAATAGGTAATAGTTGAATCGTCATCCCAATATTTTCAAATACGTGGAATGTAATCATCGCGATAATCCCTGCACAAACATATGTACAAAATGGATCTTTTATAAGAAGCGTCATTTTTGTTAAATGAAAAATTAATAAGAAATATAAACAAATAACTGCACTAGCTCCAATAAAACCCCATTCTTCACCGATTACAGCAAATATAAAATCGGTATGGTTTTCGGCAACATACACTTCACGTCCCATAAATCCTTTACCAAAAATCTCACCTGAACCAATGGCATTTAGTGAAGTAATTAAATGGTATCCATCCGAAGTTGCATATGAATAAGGATCAAGCCACGAGTAAATACGTGCAAATTGATAAGGTTGGAAGCCAAATGTGTTTTCAAGGAAGTCCTGCATGTATAAGGCCATCCATAAAAGTGAACCGCCAATGACAGCTGTTCCCCCAACTAAGGGTAAAAGGATTTTCCATGATACACCAGCAACGATAACTAATGCGACGGTAATCGCGATAAATACTAAAGATGAACCAAGGTCTGGCTGTAACATGATAAAGCCTAAGGGAATAACTAGGATGACGCCAAGTTTACCAAGTAACATTAAGTCAGTCTTTACGGTTTTGTTTTGAAATTGTTCATTATGCTTACTAATTAAGTAAGCGGCGGCAAGTATGAAGAAGGTTTTCATAAACTCCGCTGGCTGAAGATTCCCGATAGGTGTTTTAAACCAACTTTTTGCCCCGTTTAACTCAACGGTTAACGTTCCTGTAGGGAGGACAACTAGTGCAACTAGTAACAGTATTCCGAATCCATATAGTGGCCAAGCCATCCTTTTAATTTGGTCTGGATCAAAATACATGACAAATGCGACAATAATTGCAAAAATGACATAGCCACGAAGTTGAAGTGGTACATAATTTAGTCCGTATTGCCCCGATGTTTGAGCCGAAGCGATAGCTAGTAAACTGACACCGAGAAAAGCACATAAAATAATCGCAAGTGACCAGTCGAATCGTTTATTAAAATTATGATTATTAGAATCCATTCATTTCACCTTATCGTTAAAATTTTCTATTAAACACGTGCAAATTCTGATACTTTGTAATAGGCAACGAGTTAAAAGAAGCGGTTTTTTTCGCTTGTCTAACTTTATCATACTCTATGAAAAAATACTTTAGTAAGCTCGTAGCAAAAGAAGTGACGAAACCGCGTATAAAATGTTTCAAAATTACACAATAAGTCATATAATAATCATATTATTCATGTTAAAAGGAGCGTGTATGTCGTGGCGAAGAAAATGAAAGCAGCAGAAGATTTTATGCATCACTTATATATACATATGAATGATGTTGAACATTTTGTTATATACAGTGGGCTTACATTGAAGCAATTTTTAACTTCAGTGGAATCTGTGAAAAATGTTTTACTTTTAAAGCACGACTATGAAGATGGCGCCTTTAATATGCATACACAATTCGACTTTGTAAGCAGTGAAGATACACGTGACTTTATAAAAAAGGATAACGATTTAAAGCATGATTTGTGCTGGGTTGATTTTACATCTGAAAAAAATGTTAATGCGTTAACGCCCTTGGAACAAGCAGAACTACTTTATTTTAGTCATAAAAGGGAACCGTTAGCGACTCCGTTTTTTAGTAAATTACAAAATCGTTATGCATACTATTCTTCGGTTTCAGATAAAATGACGAAAGTTTATTATCGTTTTATTGGCGACTCGGAAATTCTTGTTTCAAATTTATTTAATCAAATGATTAAGGAAAAAGAAGGAGCCGGAAGTTTTTGGAGAAGGAAAAGTAAAAATAATTCGCCAATGATTGATCCTTCAACAATGCGATTATATAGACCTTTTGTGAAGGAAGGCGCGTTACTCTCACTTTATAAGTTAGATAAACCAAATGGACAGTACGGGATTGAAGTAAGAACTTTATCAGATTACGATTTCCCAGATGAAGTTTGGGATGATTTACAGGAAATTTTAAAACTTGGCTATGATGAATTAATACAAATTAGCTAACACTCACAGCATCTAGGCGGTGAGTGTTTTTATAACGGAAATGGGTACGTTTTTAGTAAAGAGAGTATTCGTGATACACTAAGTATAGTGAAAAAATGGAGGTCAAAAAAATGAAAAAAAGAATCGGTTTATTATATGGAGGAAAGTCTGCGGAGCACGAAGTATCGCTTTCAACTGCAAAGGCAGTAACGCAAGCTTTAGATTTTAATGATTATGATGTAACGCCGATCTTTATTACGTTAGACGGAGAATGGCGCGTTGGACCTCAGTTAACAGAAGCTGCGCAATCAATTGAACAATTACAATTTGAATCTACTTCAGCTCAAACTGAAAATAATATAACTCAATTTATCGAAGCACATATGAACAATCCATTTGACGTGATTTTCCCGTTATTACACGGTACAAACGGAGAAGATGGAACTGTTCAAGGATTTTTAGAAGTATTAAATGTCCCGTACGTTGGCAACGGTGTGATTGGTTCAGCTGCTGGTATGGATAAAGTAGTCATGAAGCAACTGTTTGAAATGGCAGGCCTACCACAAGTTCCTTACGCCTATTTCATCCGCAGTGAATGGGAAAAAAATGAGGCACAATTAACAAAACAATGCGAAGAAACATTAGGTTATCCAATGTTCGTAAAACCTGCAAACTTAGGCTCAAGCGTTGGGATTAGTAAAGCATCGAATGCAGCAGAACTTAAAAAAGCAGTACAATTTGCGCTTCAATATGACCGTAAAATCGTCGTAGAGCAAGGTATTATTGCACGGGAAATTGAACTAGGTGTACTCGGTAATGACGATCCAAAAGTGTCAGTTGCCGGTGAAATCAAACCAATGACAGATTTTTACGATTATGAATCAAAATATAAAGATGGCTCCACTGCGTTAATTATTCCAGTAGAACTTCCAGAACAAGTTTATGCGGACTTAGTCGATATGGCGAAAAAAGCATTTAAATCTATTGATGGTGCTGGTTTAGTACGTGCGGACTTCTTTGTTACAGCAAACGATGAAATTTACATCAATGAAGTTAACACAATGCCAGGATTTACACCGGTAAGTATGTACCCGTTATTGTGGCAACATACGAATTTACCGTATCCACAATTAATTAAAAAATTATTAAGCTTAGCTGTCGAACGTCATGCGGAAAAACAAAAGCTTCAATACAATAAAGATTGAGTGGGATAACTAGTGAAAAAAAATTTAAAACAATTAGCAGCGTGGTTGCAAATTGAAAATCAAAAATTTGAAGATACTGTGGTAACTGGTATTTCAATTGATACACGTACGATAAAACAAGGGGATCTGTTCATTCCATTCCGAGGCGAAGCAGTAAATGGTCACCGATTTGTAGAGCGAGCTTTTGAAAAAGGGGCAACTGCTTCTTTATGGATGAAGGATGAACCAAATCCGCCTGAGCATCTTCCACTTATTTTTATCGATGACCCAGAAGAAGCGCTTCAGCAAATGGCGATTGCTTATCGTAAAGAACATAAAGCAACGTTTATCGGTGTAACAGGCTCAAATGGTAAAACTTCATCAAAGGACATTTTAGCAGGCACACTAAGTCCTTACTTTAAAGTGCAAAAAACAATCGGAAACTTTAACAATCAGTTGGGGTTACCGATTACGATTTTGCAGTTAGATGAGGATACAGAAATATCTGTGCTTGAAATGGGTATGAGTGGTTTTGGAGAAATTGAATTTTTAACAAAATTAGCGCGTCCGCATTATGCCATCATCACCAATATTGGTGAGGCACATATGCAAGATTTAGGTTCTCGTGAAGGGATTGCAAAGGCGAAATTTGAAATTATTCAAGGCCTATCAGAAGAAGGTATTCTTTTCTTCGATGGAGATGAGCCATTACTTCAAAACCTAGTTGCGAAAACACCGAACTTAAAAACACAGTCATTTGGTTTTACAGCAGGGCAAAATTTAATCGCCTCAAATATTGTTGCGACTGCGCAAGGGAGTAGCTTCCACGTTGAAGGAGAGATTGAAGGGGACTTTTTCATTTCGGTATTAGGTGAGCACCAAGTGAAAAATACGTTAAATACGCTGCTTGTCAGTAAAGCAATTGGCTTAACAGATGAGCAAATTCGCTCGTCTTTAAAACAAGTTGTCTTAACGGATATGCGTATGCAACTCATTCCTGTGGGTGATTTACTATTTATAAACGATGCGTATAATGCAGCCCCAACTTCGATGCGTGCGGCGATTCAATTCGTTCAGCAAACGACAATTCGCTCTGAAAAATGGCTCGTTCTTGGCGATATGCTAGAGCTTGGTGATGACGAACAGCATTTCCACGAAGAAATTGCAACACATATTGATGCGCAAAAAATTGATACGGTTTGCTTATACGGTCCACGTATGAAATGGCTATATGATAAATTGCAAGCAAAAATGGATGCTACAAAACTTGTCTATTCCGAACAAAGTTATGCACCAATTCTTGAAAAAATTAAAAAAGATGCATCTGCGCAAACGATTATATTAGTAAAAGGTTCGCGCGGTATGCAATTAGAAACAGTAATTAAAGGGATCGAGTTAGCGTAAAGCTGGCTTGATGCCTTTTTCTTTTATCGTTGAATGACTATCAAGTAAAATAAATAACAAGGAAATTTTTCACTGGTTGTAGATTCTATGAAATGGGTGGATTATATGAAAACGGGCGTACTCTTTTTACATGGATTTTCTGGGGGACCTTATGAAGTGCAGCCATTCGCAGATTATATAAAAGAACAAACCGACTGGACAATCTCCATTCCAACATTTTCTGGTCACGGAGTAGCGGAGCATTTAATGATGAAGGGCTATAAAGCGGAACACTGGATGATGGAGGCGGAAATTGCCTATCGTAAACTCGCAAAGCAAGTGGATGAAGTGATTGTCGTTGGCTTTTCAATGGGTGGCGTGATTGCCATGTATTTAGCAATTCGTTATAAAGTAAAGAAGCTCGTATTACTAAGCGCTGCAGCAAAATATGTAAGCCCTAGTCAATTAGTAAAAGATATTCGTTTTATGGCGAATGATGCGATACATAAAAAATTGCAGGACAATGAATTATTCGCACGTTATAAATTTAAATTTAAAAATGTACCGCTAAGTGCAACGATAGAATTTATGAAGGTTGTTCAAAAAACAGCACCGTATATTTCGAATATTAATTGTCCAACATTCATCGTTCAAGGCTTACTGGATGGCATTGTACCGAGCACTACAGGGCCATTTTTATTCGATCAAATTGGGTCAAAAGAAAAGTATATGTATATTTCGAAATATGGGAAGCATCATATTTGTTATAGCGATGACAGTGATCAATGGTTCGATGAAGTGTATCGATTTTTAAGGAATGAATGACAATGTTTGACGATTTCATATAAGCATTATCATTGCATACCGTTACAACCCGTGTTAGACTAGTGAAAGCAATGGATACATTTTGTGCGAAGGCTCTTCAGACAATTTTGATGAAGAGTGCTTTTTTTTGATAACGGTTTTATTCTATTTTGAACATATATTTCAATTAAGAAACTGTAGAATTGAACCGCTCGGCAATGACCGGGCTTTCCTTTTCATATAAGAGACTCTGCAAAAGATACAGCAGAGATAATTTTTTAAGTAACGGAAACGTTCCATATACAATGGCTCGAAATTTGCCGCCATTTCATCTGAAAATGTAACCATTTGTCAACTTATAAGTAAAAAGGAGATTGAAGAGTTTGACAAATTTTTCAGAATTAAATATTAGTGAATCTACATTACGTTCAATTAAACGTATGGGATTTGAAGAAGCAACACCAATCCAAGAAGGTACAGTTAAGTTTGCAATGGATGGCCGTGACGTATTAGGTCAGGCGCAAACTGGTACAGGTAAAACAGCTGCATTTGGTATTCCTTTAATCGAGAAAATTGATCCAAAAAACCCAAATATCCAAGCTTTAGTAATTGCCCCAACTCGTGAATTAGCAATCCAAGTTTCAGAAGAACTTTATAAATTAGGCTTTGATAAACGCGTAAAATTATTATCAGTTTATGGTGGTCAAGAAATCGGTCGTCAAATCCGTGCTCTTAAAAACCATCCACAAATTATTGTTGGGACACCAGGTCGTATTCAAGACCATATTAACCGTCGTACATTACGCTTAGATGAAGTTCAAACTTTAGTATTAGACGAAGCAGATGAAATGTTAAACATGGGCTTCATTGATGACATTAACGCGATTTTAGAAAACGTGCCATCAACTCGTCAAACATTATTATTCTCTGCAACAATGCCTCCAGCAATCCGTAAAATTGCTGAGACATTCATGAAGAACCCAGAAATCGTTAAAATTAAAACGAAAGAATTAACAATGGAAAACATCGAACAATTCTACGTGAAAGCAACTGATCGTGAAAAATTCGATGCATTATCTCGTTTATTAGACTCTCAAAAACCAGAATTAGCAATCATCTTCGGCCGTACAAAACGCCGTGTTGATGAGCTTTCTCAAGCTTTAGGTTTACGTGGTTTCATAGCTGAAGGTATCCATGGTGATTTATCTCAAGCAAAACGTATTTCTGTATTACGTCAATTCAAAGAAGGTAAAATTGACATCCTAATCGCAACTGATGTTGCTGCTCGTGGGTTAGATATCTCAGGTGTAACACATGTTTTCAACTTCGATATTCCACAAGATCCTGAGTCTTATGTTCACCGTATCGGTCGTACAGGTCGTGCAGGTAAATCTGGTATTGCTGTAACATTCGTAACACCTCGTGAAATGGGTTACTTACGTATCGTAGAAGAAACTACGAAAAAACGTATGACTCCTTTACGTCCACCATCATCTGAAGAAGCTTTAGTTGGCTTACAAGAAGATGCGATGAAATCATTAGTGCAATTAGTACAAAACAATGACTTAGGTAACTATCGTGAATTAGCAGCTCAGTTATTAGAAAATAACGAAGCGTTAGATTTAGTTGCTGCAGCATTAAAATCAATCACTAAAGAACCTGATGCTACACCAGTATCATTATCTGAAGAACGTCCACTTCCAATGCGTCGTAGTGGTAATGGCGGAGGCGGCGGAGGCCGTGGCCGTGGTGGTAATGATCGTGGTCGTGGAGGCCGTGGTGGTGACCGTCGTAGTGGTAATGGCGGTGGTGGAGATCGTCGTCGTGAAGGTAGCGCAAGCCGTAGTGGTAGCGCAAGCCGTGATGGAGGTCGCCGTGAAGGTGGTGCCCGTCGCGAAGGTGGAAGCCCAGCTCCAAGTCGTGACCGTCGTCCTCGTCAACGTCGCGAAGACTAATATTTCAATTCAAACACCAACGAAGAATTCTTCGTTGGTGTTTTTTTATGGATAAGAAAGTATAAATTTTAAAGAAATCTACATATAAAAAGAAATAATTTGGCGGAAACCCTTTTTTTCTACTCGAAAAAAAGAGAAAATGAAACAAAATAGCTATCCAATCGTATACGATAAGAGGAGAAAGAGGTGGAATGTGTGAGAGAGCAACCAAAGTATCAGTTACCAAAAAAAGCACAAATTGTTTGGCGTTTATACGGAATCATTCAAACCATTATTTTAGCTATTGTCGCAGCAGGTGTAGTTTTTGTAACGAAAAGATTTGATTGGCCAGAGTGGATTATGTGGGTATCAATTGGCGTAGTAATCCTTTCTATAATTTGTTCGATTGTTATTTTTCCAAGCATTCGTTGGAAAATTTGGCGTTATGAAGTACGTGAGCAAGAAATTGAAATTCAAAGTGGATTATTTGTCGTGACGCGTACACTTATTCCAATGGTACGCGTGCAACATGTAGATACGGAACAGGGTCCCATATTAAAAAAATACAATATCGCGAATATCTCCATTTCTTCGGCTGCAACCGTACATACGATTCCAATGTTAGAGCTTGAAGAAGCAGATCTGTTAAGGATGAAAATTTCAGAACTAGCAAGGGTGGCGGAAGAAGATGTCTAATGAAAAAAAGAAACTTCATCCAGTTACCGCCATTATTAACGTAGTTAAAGCGTTAAAGGATTTGCTTTTTCCTATCATTATTATTTTAGTAGCCAATGGTTTTAACTTGAATTTTGATTACAAAGATGAAAACTTTTTTAGTGAGATGGTTCCGCTACTTATCCTTGTAGTTGTCGTAGTTTGGACTATGGTCAATGGGTTAATTAAATGGATAACCTTTTCGTATTGGTTTGAAGATCGTGAATTACGTGTTGAATATGGACTGTTTGTAAAGAAGAAGCGATACATTCCATTTGAAAGAATTCAAAATCTAAATTATAAAGAAGGAATTTTCCATCGTTTCTTTAAGCTAGTTCAAGTGCAAGTTGAAACAGCAGGTAGCAAAAATGGAAAGCCTGAAGCAGAATTAACAGCTGTAACAAGAGAAGCAGCTGATGAAATTGAAATTCAAATGAAGCGAGCGAAGGAACAGGGAGTAGTGGAAGAAGATTCACAAATACAGAATACAGTGGAAGCGTCTTCTACTCCTATTCATAAAATGAAAATTCCTGAATTATTATTACTAGCAACAACTTCAAGTGGGATTGGTGTAGTATTAGCTGGGGTATTCGCAGTGATCTCACAATTTGCGGAGTTTATTCCATTTGATCGTATTTATGATGAAATGGCGTTTTTACTGAAATATAGCTTTATTGTAATCGCGATCTTAATTGCTATGGGGCTGCTATTAACATGGATCATTTCAGTGGGAATTACCTGCTTAAATTATTATAATTTTACTGTCACGAAGGAGCAGGAACGCCTTATTATTACGCGGGGGTTAATTGAAAAAAAGCGTGTGACGATTCCACTGCATCGCGTGCAAGCAATTAAAATTGTTGAAAATCCATTGCAGCAACTATTTGGCTTAGCATCTGTCGCAGTAGAAAGCGCGGGTGGTGGTTTTAGTGGAGAAGCGGATAAAAAAATTATTTTATTCCCACTTATTGCAAAAAAAGAAGCGATACAGCCGTTAATGGCTCTTTTTCCAGATTATGAATTTACGATGGCACCATCCGTTCAACCACCAAAAAAGGCACAGCGATTTTTCTATCGTATGGATTTTTTATGGGTAACCCCAACAATTGCAGCATTATCTTATTTCCTTTACCCATATGGGCTACTGTCACTGCTATTAGTTATTCTAATTTTATTGCTGGGCAAATGGCAGTTTAAAACAACGGGTTATTCGATAAAAGGTCAACAGTTAACCATTGTATCGCGTTCCATCAGTCGTGTTACATTTTTCGCAATGAAAAATCGAATTCAAGTAACAAAAGGGAGCCAAACTTATTTTCAAAAGCGTAAAGAAATTGGTTCTGCGAAAATCGTGGTCATGTCTGGTATGACAGGTGCTTCTGCAACGGTCCGTCATATAGATCGCCAAGAAATTGAAAAAATTTTAAAATGGTATGAACGATAAAAGGACCGCTCTCAAATTGATGAGAGCCGTCCTTTCATTATTTTACGCGTTTAATTTGTTTTTTTCGCCAACGTAGCATATTTTTGGGATTGAAATAAACAATACCTAAAATAAACCCTGCTACAAGACCACCTAAATGCGCGGCAATATTTATGTTTGGTGTTACGAAGGACATAATGACACTAATGACAATTAAAGGCAAAATAATTTGTTTCAGCTGTGGGAATAAGTTACGTGTATAGTAAACAAGTGCAGCGAACGCACCAAAAATACCGTAAATTGCACCGCTAGCCCCAACACTTGCATAGTAAGGATCTTGCGTTAGGTAGGTTGCAGCCTCTCCGAAGATACCCGCTAAAAAGTAAATCGTTAAAAAGCGTATTTTTCCTGCGATTTTCTCGAGCTCAGGTCCAAATAAAAAGAGCGAGAACATATTAAAAAGCACATGTGTAAATCCAGCATGAATGAACATAGATGTAATAATACGCCACCATTCACCAGCAGCGATTAATGCATTTACACTCATGCCTGCATAAATAAGGTCTTCTCCAAAGCCGGGAATTAATGTCAGTAAATAAATAATAAGATTGAGCGCAATAATTGACGATACTACTGGATATAACGTAATGTATTGTTTAAAATTTTCTCTACGAATGAACATATTTCACCTCAATTAAGTCTTATACAACTATACAACACTATTTATTAATTATACATTGGAATAACAGTCAATTGGAAGGAGGAGCCTCTAAATGATTAAAGGAATTGGACTAGATTTAGTCGAATTAGCTCGAATAGAAAAGATGATAACGCGATCGGAAAAATTTCAGCAAAGGATTTTAACATTGCGCGAGCTCGCAATCTTTGAAACACTTTCACCGTCTCGAAAGGTTGAATTTTTAGCAGGACGATTTGCTGCAAAAGAAGCGTATTCAAAGGCAAATGGTACGGGCATTGGAGAAGGGTGCGAGCTGCATCAGATTGAAATTTTAAAAGACGAGATTGGGAAACCAATTCTTTACTTTAATGGTATGCGCGTAAATGGTTTTATTTCGATTACACATACGCATACTACGGCAGCTGCACAAGTAATCTTAATGAACTAATACATACATGTCGAAAGTTTTTCATATGTTGTTTTATCTGATTGGACAAAAAGAAAGGATGAAACATTGAAATTCCGAATGCTCATTGTAGTAGTAGCTAGTTGCTTAATGTTAGTTGCTTGTGGAAAAGCGACACAGAAGGAAGTTATTCAGGAAGTAAGTGAAAAGTGGAGTGAAGCAAAGGGCTATGAACTAAATGCAACGATGGAAGTTCGAACGGGTGCAGAACCACGAATGTATGACGTTAATGTATGGCATACAAAACCAGACTTTTATCGCGTTACAGTCAATACACAAGGCGATCAAGAGAAACAAATGATTGTTCGCAATGAGGAAGGGGTATTTGTTGTCACACCAGCATTAAGAAAAACGCATAAATTCCAAAGTGACTGGCCAAAACAAAATAGCCAAGCCTATTTAATTGGTGCTTTAGCAGAAGACTTGTTAGCCGATAATGCGGCTGTCATGTCAGAAGATGAAGAAAATTATCTATTTGAATTAGCAACGCGCAATGTAGAAAAAACAGCATTGCCAGTACAACAAATTGCTATTAACAAAAAAACGATGCTGCCAACAAAGGTAAGTGTTCTTGACGAATCCCTTAATGAACAAATTATTATTACCTTTAAGGATATTAAACTAGGCGTTCAACATAAGGCAACGGAGTATGCTGTAGAAAAATTCTCGGATGATGAAGAAAAGCAGACAACAAGTGCCGATAAAGAAAACACAGAGTTTAAAACGTACTATCCAACGATTGACTGGACGCATACAAAACTAACAGATGAATTTGAAGTACAAGAAAATGGTAAGAACCGCATCATTTTAACGTATGAGGGGGAGAAACCATTTACGTTTATGCAGCAACCGATTACTTACGATGAAATGACACTACCTGTTTTTGCACCAGGTGACCCAGCTGATTTAGGCTTTACGATTGGAGCAGTAACAGATCATTCCATTCAATGGGATCAAGATGGTATGTCCTTTTTTGTTGCATCAACGACCTTATCTAAAGAAGAGTTAATGGAAGTTGCTGCGAGTGTACAAGAAAGTAGTATGAAGTAATTTACAATTTTTGGTTTAAAATAAAAAGAAGAGGGTAATAGAACATGGAGAATCATATAAACTACCGACCAACAAAAGCCGTCATCGATCTACAAGCGATCAAACATAACATCATTTCACTACGCAAGCATCTTCAACCAAATGTCCAAATTATAGCTGTAGTAAAGGCCAATGCGTATGGACATGGGGATGTAAAAGTAGCAAGAGCGGCCATTGAAGCCGGAGCAACAATGCTAGCAGTAGCAACACCAGATGAAGCGGTACATATGAGAGCACATTTTAAAGAAATCGACATTTTAGTATTAGGAGCAATCCCTCTTTCTTTTATCGGTTATGCAGCCGAGGAAAATATTTCTCTTACTGTTTTTTCCTCAGAGTGGGTAGAGCAAGCAAAATTCTTATTACCTAATTCAAAACAAGTGAAAGTTCACTTGAAAATTGATTCGGGAATGGGACGTATCGGCGTAACGACAAAGGATGAACTACTTGACGTATATGAAGCACTTTCTAATACGACTGGATTTATGATAGATGGTATTTTTACACATTTTGCTACGGCTGATGAAGAAGATACTTTGTACTTTGACAAGCAAGTTTATATATTCAAGGAATTACTCGAGAGTTTGCCTACAAAGCCAAGACTTGTCCATGTGGCAAATACGGCAACAGCATTAGTAAAGGATTCATCTTTGCAATTTGATGCGGTTCGATATGGTATTTCAATGTACGGGTTATTACCATCTGCTTACGTTGGTGAACAACTACCGTTTTCATTAAAGCCTGCATTTTCTTTAGAAACGGAATTAGTTCATGTGAAAGAGTTGAAAGCAGGGCAATCAGTAGGTTATGGTGCGACCTTTACTACACAAAAAGACTGTTATGTCGGAACCATTCCAATCGGCTATGCAGATGGGATGATTCGTAAACTTAGTGGTCAAGAAGTTTTAGTAAACGGAAAACGTGCACAAATTATCGGTAGAATTTGTATGGATCAAAGTATGATTTTATTGCCGGAAGCATATAATATTGGAGAACGAGTCGTGTTAATCGGTCGCCAATTCGATGATGAAATTACACTTGATGATTGGGCAACAAAATTAGAAACAATTAATTATGAAGTACCATGTGTAATTACCTCTCGCGTACCAAGATTATATAAAGAATAGTGTTTTCTATAAGGAAAAAGTAACATCATTACAAGTAATTCTACGATATTCTACATTTCATAGCGGAAATTGTCAGTTTTTTTAATTTCTTGTCTTTTCATTAGTATCTATCAATGTTAAAATGAATTGGAAATGGGATGTTCGTTGGAGGTGCTTGTTTTGTACGTAAAAGAAGTAGAAATTTTAGATGAAGAAGTAATTATTGAGTTACCAAATGAATTAATGGCGCAAATGGAAAGAAAATTTGGACCAAGTACGAAAGGTAATGGAAATATTACGTACTTAGCTGCTCGAGAATATACAAAGCATATGCAACCAAATCAAATACGGGAAGCTTTAATGAAAGGCTATGTGGAAATGTCGCAAATTAATCTGACAATTTGCAGTGAGTGCTTGCATGCAGAATATGAAGCGGAACATATGGTGGAGCGTCTCGTAAGCGGGGGATGACAACTTGATTGTAAAACGTGGAGACGTTTTTTTTGCTGACCTATCACCTGTTATAGGTTCGGAACAGGGTGGTACTAGACCTGTTCTTATAATTCAAAATGATATCGGAAATCGTTTTAGTCCTACTGTTATCATTGCTGCAATTACAGCGCAAATTCAAAAAGCAAAATTACCAACACATGTTGAAATCGATGCTAAGAAGTACGGTTTCGAACGCGATTCGGTAATTTTGCTTGAACAATTGCGTACAATTGATAAATCACGATTAACAGATCGGATAACACAGCTAGATGCAAAATTAATGCAAGAAGTCGATATTGCACTTGGCATTAGTTTAGGACTTGTTAAATTTTAATACATAGGAAAACATCGGAATAATTTATTTCGGTGTTTTTTCGTATCTATTGAAAGAACGGTAAAAATCAAATTAAATTTGTTAAAAGCGTTCTAAAATAAATTTCACATTACGATTGATTATTCGTGTAAAAGAAATGGTATTGATTTACAATGATTGAGAGAAGCATTTTTTGCTTTTATTCGTAAAATAAGATGATTTATAGAGAAAAAACGAAATAAGAGAGTTTTATTATCCATTTTATATTATAATTTATTAATAATTCGAAAAATATACGCTAGCATAATAACAATGAAATGACAGACAGATGGGGGCGCTATAATGAATGCGAAATCTACCGTGGAAATTATAACAGAATGGGATATTGTAGCTGCACGCCAATTAGGACGTAACGAAGCGAAAGCTATTGGGTTTGGCGCGGTAGACCAAGCTCGAATTACGACAGCGATAAGTGAACTTGCGAGAAATATATATTTATATGCGCGCGCGGGGGAAATATCCATAGAACGTATGCATGAAGACGGTAAAGTTGGTATACGAATTACGGCAATAGATAAAGGCCCAGGAATCAGCAATTTGAAAAAAGTAATGGAAGATGGCTACTCAACATCTGGTGGGTTAGGTGCAGGCTTACCTGGTGTCAAAAGACTGATGGATGAAATGAAAATTCACTCTTCAGTAGAAAATGGAACCGCAGTAATTGTCGAAAAATGGATTTAGCAGGAAGTGGATGAATTGAAAGAACTACAAATTCAATATAAAAAAATTCTATCTGATTATTTAGAGAATCAAACAGAGCGAAATTTATATATAGGGCAAAACTTTATTCGTCAATTGATTCAGAAAAAAGTAACGCCAGAAGAAGTTATTAGTATTCACAAATACGCAATTGAACAAATATATCCAAATATTCAACCTGAAATTTCACATAGCTATGATTTTTTAATTGAGGTAATGGTTCACTTCGGTCTGACAGTTAAGGAACATCAAAGTTTGTTAGAGCAACAAGAGGAATTACGAATAGAAATGAACGTTGCAACGAAAATTCAGAATATGCTGTTAAAAACAACTCTCCCAAAAGTAAGTCAAGTGGATGTCGGTATGGTATCAATTCCGATTCGGAAAATGAATGGGGATTACGTTCATTTTTTAAATGATGAACAACATCACGTAAGTGTCGCTGTAACGGATGTCGTGGGAAAAGGCGTACCAGCAGCCATTTGTATGTCGATGGTGAAATACGGTTTGGATACGTTAGAATATGCAAATAGCAATCCATCGTACGTCTTAGAAGTATTAAATCGTATTATTGAAAAAAGTGTTGATGATAGCATGTTCGTTTCGATGTTTTATGGGACGTATGATATTGGGAAAAATATATTTACATATGGTTCAGCAGGGCATGAGCCAGCCATTTATTATTGTGCACGTGAACATGCATTTTATGATTTAGAATCAAAAGGCTTATTATTGGGTGTTATGCCAGAAGTGAAATATCCACAATTTGAAATTCAACTAGAGGAAAATGACTTTATTTTAATGGTTACAGATGGTGTAACAGATTTTAGAAAGCAAGGAGAGCTAGATCCACGCGATGTTATTAAAAATTTATCATTAAGTTACAGTCATTTAAGTGCACAAGAAATGTGTGAAGAAATGTATGCTTATTTGAAGGCATTACCAGATTTTGATTTAGAGGATGATTTTACAGTAGTAATCTTTAAAAAATAATTTTTAGATTTTGGTTTAACCTTGCGCAAATTTGGGAACAAAATAAGTTTATAGATGGAGGTGTCTTTTAATGAATGTTAATGTGCAATTTAGAGAAGACGGAAACGTATTAAGGGGTTATATTGAAGGTGAAATTGATACTTTTACTGCACCAATTTTACGAGAAGAACTTGAAACAGTGCGTATTGTAGAAGGTAGAATGATTGAATTGGATTTATCAAAAGTCAACTATATGGACAGTACGGGTTTAGGAATCTTTGTAGCTTTTTATAAAAAGGTAGCGCGTGAAAATGCACCATTTAAATTAGTAGGTTTATCTAGCCGTCTAGTAAGATTATTTGAAATTACAGGTTTGAGTGAATTGATGAGTATTGAGACCGAAGAAGAGTTGGAGTTGAAATGATGAAAGCATTTGATTATATCGAAATTCGGGTTCCTGCAAAGCCGCAATATGTGAGTGTAATTCGTTTAATGGTCTCAGGTTTAGGGGTACGTGTTGGATTTTCATATGATGAAATTGAAGATTTAAAAATTGCGACAAGTGAAGCTGTTACGAATGTTGTTCATCATGCTTATAGAGGGAATGATGAAGGTGAAGTCGTGATTGGCTGTGCGTTATACGATGACAAAATTGAAATTATGGTAGCAGACTATGGTGTAAGCTTCAATTTTGAAGAAATTAAATCAAAAATAGGTCCATATCATGAAGATGAAAATGTCGCGTTATTACGTGAAGGCGGACTGGGACTTTATTTAATGGAGACATTAATGGATGAAGTAAAGTTAAACAATGAAGGCGGGGTTACTGTTTTCATGACTAAGTATGTCTCGAGAGAGCAGGTGAAGGGGAATGTCGAAAGAATCACTACCTAAAAATTCATCAAAAGAAGAGGTATTAAACTGGATCGCAGAATATCAAGAGCATGAAAGTGACGAGGCTCAGACAAATTTAGTTTTGCGTTATCAACAGTTAGTAGAGTCAATTGCTCGTAAATATTCACATGGTAAATCTTATTATGATGATATTGTACAAGTAGGTATGCTTGGATTATTAGGCGCGATTCGACGATTTGACCCTTCTTTTGGAAGAAGTTTTGAAGCATTTGCGGTCCCGACAATCGTTGGGGAAATTAAACGTTTTTTACGTGATAAAACGTGGGATGTTCATGTTCCAAGACGTATTAAAGAGCTGGGGCCTCGAATTAAGGCGGCAGTTGAAGCATTAACAACGGAATACCAACGCTCTCCGTCCATTAGTGAAATTGCTAGTTACTTAGAAGTGCAGGATGAAGAAGTACTAGAAGCAATGGAAATGGGACGTAGTTATCAAGCGTTATCAATGGATCATTCCATTGAATCTGATTCAGATGGCAGCACGGTAACACTATTTGATGTTGTCGGAAAAGAAGATGACGGTTTTGAATCGACAAATCGTAGTATGATTGTTGCAGATGCAATGAGCGTTTTAAATGAGCGTGAACGCCAAATTATTCAATTAACTTATTTAGATCAGTTAAGCCAAAAAGAAGCTGGAGAACGACTGGGCATTTCTCAAATGCACGTATCTCGTATTCAGCGGAAAGCAATCAAGATATTACAAGATACCATTATTGCGAGTGGTGGCGTTACACTATAATTATGGGAGTCTACTAAATATGTGGACTCTTTTTTTATGGTTAAAAGTGCGAGTTTTCAAGAGAATCTAAAGATTGATAGTGGTAAACTATGAAGTAATTAAATAAAAGGAGTGGCACAATGGAACAAAAGCAAATGCTACAAATGATTGCGAACGACGTTAAGATACAATCAAAACAAGTACAAGCAGTTATTCAACTTTTAGAAGAAGGTAATACCGTACCATTTATTGCACGTTACCGAAAAGAAATGACGGGATCTCTTGATGAAGTCCAAATTAAAGCTGTGGAAGACCGTTACCACTACATACAACAACTCGAAACAAGAAAAGAAGAGGTACTTCGCTTAATTGAGGAGCAAGGAAAGTTAACCGAGGAACTTACTATAGCTATTCAAGCGGCTACAGTGCTACAACGTGTCGAAGATTTATACCGACCATATAAGCAAAAACGTCGTACGAAAGCAACGATTGCAAAAGAGCGTGGGTTAGAACCGTTAGCAGACAAACTTTTACAATATACAAAACAATCTGTTGAACAATTAGCCATGCCGTTTATTAACGAAGAACAGGGTGTCGCAACTGCTGAAGATGCTTTGGCTGGTGCACGCGATATTTTAGCAGAACGATTTGCAGATGATGCTGCCGTGCGGGAAAAATTACGTACGCTATCTTGGCGTGAAGGAAAATTAGTTACAGCGGTTAAAAACGCCGAAAAAGATGAGAAGCAAGTATTCGAAATGTACTATGAATACGAAGAGCCGGTACATCGAATGGCACCACACCGTACATTAGCGGTAAATCGTGGAGAAAAAGAAGATATTTTACGTGTATCGATTGATGTGCCGGTTGATAAAGCAACGACACAAATGGAATTTCACTTTATTCCAAGAAATTTTGTTGGTCCATCGGTTGAAGAAGTGAAGTTAGCGATTGCTGATAGCTATAAGCGCTTAATTAAACCTTCTATTGAAAATGAATTACGCTCAGAATTAACGGCAAAAGGTGAAGCACAAGCGATTCATATTTTCTCAGAGAATTTACGTAATTTATTATTACAGCCACCGATGCGCGGAAAAGTCGTATTAGGTGTGGACCCAGCATACCGTACAGGTTGTAAGTTAGCAGTCGTCGATGAAACAGGGAAAATGATTGAAATTGGTGTCATTTATCCACATACAACATCAGATCCATCGAAAGCAAAAGCGACGTTCAAAACATTATTAAAAAAATACCCGGTTAGCATTATCGCAATTGGAAACGGAACAGCTTCGCGAGAGACCGAACAGTTTGTTGCAGAAGTATTAAAAGAAGTAGACCAACAAGTAGCCTATGTCATTGTTAGTGAAGCGGGTGCATCAGTTTATTCTGCTTCTGAAACTGCACGAGCAGAATTCCCAGATTTACAAGTTGAACAGCGTAGCGCAGTATCAATCGCACGACGCTTACAAGATCCATTATCCGAACTGGTGAAAATCGATCCAAAAGCTGTAGGTGTTGGTCAATATCAACATGACGTTTCACAAAAGCAATTAGCTGAATCATTAACATTCATTGTAGAAACAGCGGTAAACCAAGTAGGGGTTAATGTAAATACAGCATCAGCATCGTTGTTACAATACGTTTCAGGTTTATCAAAGACGGTAGCTGAAAATATCGTAATAATGCGAAGTGAAAATGGACAATTTACGTCACGCGCTCAATTGAAAAAAATACCTCGTCTAGGCGCGAAAACATATGAGCAAGCAATCGGATTTTTACGCATTCCTGAAGCAAAAAATCCATTAGACGCAACAGGGATTCACCCAGAAAGCTATAAATTAGCAGAGGCCATTTTAGAAGCTGCGGATCTAACGAAAAAAGACGTAGGCACATCAAAAGCAGAAGCAGTAATTAGTCAGTTAAGTTTAACGGCATTAAGTGAAAACCTTAATGTGGGCGAAGTAACACTAAAAGATATTGTTGATACATTAATGAAACCTTCGCGTGACCCTCGTGATGCGTTCCCTCAACCATTATTAAAGACGGATGTTTTGAAAATGGACGATTTACAGGTTGGAATGGAGCTTCAAGGGACTGTTCGTAACGTCGTTGATTTCGGCGCTTTTGTTGACATCGGCGTAAAGCAAGATGGTCTAGTACACATTTCTAAATTACAAAGAGGCCGTGTGAAGCATCCGCTAGACGTTGTTTCACTCGGAGATATCGTAACAGTATGGGTAGAAAAAGTAGAATCAAATAAAGGACGTATTTCATTAACGATGCTTCCTCCTGCTCTCCAAGAAAACGTGTAAAGAAAATAGAAATCCTTTATAATAAAAGCGCACAGAATGTTGTGCGCTTTTATTATGCTATAAAGGTGGTTTGATTGATGACGGATGAGCAGGCACAAAAATTAGTAGAAGAACTTTCGTTAGAATATTTCCATCGCCCATTCCTTCACCGTGCTTACTTTAATAGCCGTTTGAAAACAACAGGTGGCCGATATATGTTACAAAGCCACGATATTCAATTAAATAAAACAATGTACGAACATTTTGGAATAGAAGAATTGCGAGGAATTATCTTACACGAATTATGTCATTACCATTTACATCTTTTAGGGAAAGGTTATAAACATCGGGATTCGGATTTTAGGGAACTGTTATTAAATGTGGGTGCACCAAGATTTTGCTCTCGAATTGAGACTCCAGAAAAAAAGGTGAAGCAAAAAACTATACACTATTATAAATGTATGGACTGTGGGCAACTTTATAAAAGAAAGAAACGTATGGATACAACAAAGTATTGTTGTAGTGTTTGTAAAGGGAAAATTATTTTTTTTGAGAGTAAAGTATTATAATGTTTTAATTGAAGGCATTTCGGACAAATGAATTAATACGTTTATAAATCAAACTAAAATAGATAATAGTTTTTTGGTTATATAATAGAAAGAAAAAATATCGCGAAAAACTTTCAAAAAAAGTATTGACGAATCTGAAAGGTCTCTCTATAATAGTAAAAGTCGACAAGATAACGACGACGAAATAAATGTTATTCCGAAGTAGCTCAGTTGGTAGAGCATCCGGCTGTTAACCGGCAGGTCGTAGGTTCGAGTCCTACCTTCGGAGCCATACAGTGGCCCGTTGGTCAAGCGGTTAAGACACCGCCCTTTCACGGCGGTAACACGAGTTCGATTCTCGTACGGGTCACCATTTAATTTCATAGTTTTTACTTATGGTCCCGTGGTGTAGCGGTTAACATGCCTGCCTGTCACGCAGGAGATCGCCGGTTCGATCCCGGTCGGGACCGCCATTTTTGGGGTATAGCCAAGCGGTAAGGCAACGGATTTTGATTCCGTCATGCCCTGGTTCGAATCCAGGTTCCCCAGCCATTTCCGAGCCATTAGCTCAGTTGGTAGAGCATCTGACTTTTAATCAGAGGGTCGAAGGTTCGAGTCCTTCATGGCTCACCAGTTTTATATTGACAAATTTTATTGATATTGTATAATAAAAAAAGTCGAATAAAGTGGTCGTGGCGGAATGGCAGACGCGCTAGGTTGAGGGCCTAGTGGGGGCAACCCCGTGGAGGTTCAAGTCCTCTCGGCCGCACCAAAATAACCTCAAAATATATGCGGGTGTAGTTTAATGGTAAAACCTCAGCCTTCCAAGCTGATGTCGTGAGTTCGATTCTCATCACCCGCTCCATTTTAAAAAAACTTGTTGACATATCTATTGATACAAGTTATACTTAAATAACTGTCGCGAGTGACAGTGTCATGAACCTTGAAAACTGAACAAGCAACGTTAATGAAACAAAGCTTCTTAAATGAAGCAAAAATAGATATCAACTTTTAGTTGATACGCTAGCAAAGCAAATGAGCTTTCAAACTAACTATTATGGAGAGTTTGATCCTGGCTCAGGACGAACGCTGGCGGCATGCCTAATACATGCAAGTCGAGCGGACGAACTTTTGGTGCTTGCACCAAATTTTCGTTAGCGGCGGACGGGTGAGTAACACGTGGGTAACCTACCCTACAGACTGGGATAACTTCGGGAAACCGAGGCTAATACCGGATAATACTTGGAACTACATAGTTCCTTGTTGAAAGATGGTTTTGCTATCACTGTAAGATGGGCCCGCGGCGCATTAGCTAGTTGGTGAGGTAACGGCTCACCAAGGCAACGATGCGTAGCCGACCTGAGAGGGTGATCGGCCACACTGGGACTGAGACACGGCCCAGACTCCTACGGGAGGCAGCAGTAGGGAATCTTCCACAATGGGCGAAAGCCTGATGGAGCAATGCCGCGTGAGTGAAGAAGGATTTCGGTTCGTAAAACTCTGTTGCAAGGGAAGAACAAGTAGCGTAGTAACTGGCGCTACCTTGACGGTACCTTGTTAGAAAGCCACGGCTAACTACGTGCCAGCAGCCGCGGTAATACGTAGGTGGCAAGCGTTGTCCGGAATTATTGGGCGTAAAGCGCGCGCAGGTGGTTCCTTAAGTCTGATGTGAAAGCCCACGGCTCAACCGTGGAGGGTCATTGGAAACTGGGGAACTTGAGTGCAGAAGAGGATAGTGGAATTCCAAGTGTAGCGGTGAAATGCGTAGAGATTTGGAGGAACACCAGTGGCGAAGGCGACTATCTGGTCTGTAACTGACACTGAGGCGCGAAAGCGTGGGGAGCAAACAGGATTAGATACCCTGGTAGTCCACGCCGTAAACGATGAGTGCTAAGTGTTGGGGGGTTTCCGCCCCTCAGTGCTGCAGCTAACGCATTAAGCACTCCGCCTGGGGAGTACGGTCGCAAGACTGAAACTCAAAGGAATTGACGGGGGCCCGCACAAGCGGTGGAGCATGTGGTTTAATTCGAAGCAACGCGAAGAACCTTACCAGGTCTTGACATCCCATTGACCACTGTAGAGATACAGTTTTCCCTTCGGGGACAACGGTGACAGGTGGTGCATGGTTGTCGTCAGCTCGTGTCGTGAGATGTTGGGTTAAGTCCCGCAACGAGCGCAACCCTTGTTCTTAGTTGCCATCATTTAGTTGGGCACTCTAAGGAGACTGCCGGTGATAAACCGGAGGAAGGTGGGGATGACGTCAAATCATCATGCCCCTTATGACCTGGGCTACACACGTGCTACAATGGACGATACAAACGGTTGCCAACCCGCGAGGGGGAGCTAATCCGATAAAATCGTTCTCAGTTCGGATTGTAGGCTGCAACTCGCCTACATGAAGCCGGAATCGCTAGTAATCGTGGATCAGCATGCCACGGTGAATACGTTCCCGGGCCTTGTACACACCGCCCGTCACACCACGAGAGTTTGTAACACCCGAAGTCGGTGAGGTAACCCTTGTGGAGCCAGCCGCCGAAGGTGGGATAGATGATTGGGGTGAAGTCGTAACAAGGTAGCCGTATCGGAAGGTGCGGCTGGATCACCTCCTTTCTAAGGATTTTTCGGAATCATTCCTTCGGGGAATGAAACATTAACGTTTGCTGTTCAGTTTTGAAGGTTCATCGAAAGATGAAAAACTTCAAAAAAATATTTGCTTCTTACGCTAGCGCTATTGTCGCAAAGCTGCATGAAGTAAATTCAGCGAAACTTATTCACGATGTGATTGAAGTTAGCTGCTTTGTTCTTTGAAAACTGGATAAAACGACATTGAAAGCAATAAACAAATTTTCTATTAGTAATAATAGATCACAAACGTCAAGTAATTGACGTGCAAACTTAAATCTTGAACTTGTTCAAGTTTAACTAAACTTTTGGTTAAGTTAATAAGGGCGCACGGTGGATGCCTTGGCACTAGGAGTCGATGAAGGACGGCACTAACACCGATATGCCTCGGGGAGCTGTAAGTAAGCTTTGATCCGGGGATTTCCGAATGGGGGAACCCACTATCTTTAATCGGATAGTATCTACACGTGAATTCATAGCGTGATGAGGACAGACGCAGAGAACTGAAACATCTAAGTACCTGCAGGAACAGAAAGAAAATTCGATTCCCTGAGTAGCGGCGAGCGAAACGGGAAGAGCCCAAACCAAAGAGCTTGCTCTTTGGGGTTGTAGGACATTCTATACGGAGTTACAAAAGAATGAGCTAGACGAAGCGACTTGGAAAGGTCCGCGAAACAAGGTAAAAGCCCTGTAGTCAAAAGTTCATTCCCTCCAGAGTGTATCCTGAGTACGGCGGAACACGTGAAATTCCGTCGGAATCTGGGAGGACCATCTCCCAAGGCTAAATACTACCTAGTGACCGATAGTGAACCAGTACCGTGAGGGAAAGGTGAAAAGCACCCCGGAAGGGGAGTGAAATAGATCCTGAAACCGTGTGCCTACAAGTAGTTAGAGCCCGTTAATGGGTGATAGCGTGCCTTTTGTAGAATGAACCGGCGAGTTACGATTACGTGCGAGGTTAAGTTGAGAAGACGGAGCCGCAGCGAAAGCGAGTCTGAATAGGGCGAATTAGTACGTGGTCGTAGACCCGAAACCAGGTGATCTACCCATGTCCAGGGTGAAGGTGAGGTAACACTTACTGGAGGCCCGAACCCACGCATGTTGAAAAATGCGGGGATGAGGTGTGGGTAGCGGAGAAATTCCAATCGAACCTGGAGATAGCTGGTTCTCTCCGAAATAGCTTTAGGGCTAGCCTCGTGATTGAGAATACTGGAGGTAGAGCACTGTTTGGACTAGGGGCCCATCTCGGGTTACCGAATTCAGACAAACTCCGAATGCCAGATATTTATACACGGGAGTCAGACTGCGAGTGATAAGATCCGTAGTCAAAAGGGAAACAGCCCAGACCACCAGCTAAGGTCCCAAAGTAATCGTTAAGTGGAAAAGGATGTGGCGTTGCTTAGACAACCAGGATGTTGGCTTAGAAGCAGCCATCATTTAAAGAGTGCGTAATAGCTCACTGGTCGAGTGACACTGCGCCGAAAATGTATCGGGGCTAAACGATTCACCGAAGCTGTGGATGCATCCGTATGGATGCGTGGTAGGAGAGCGTTCTAAGGGCGTTGAAGTCAGACCGGAAGGACTGGTGGAGCGCTTAGAAGTGAGAATGCCGGTATGAGTAGCGAAACATGGGTGAGAATCCCATGCACCGTATGACTAAGGTTTCCTGAGGAAGGCTCGTCCGCTCAGGGTTAGTCGGGACCTAAGCCGAGGCCGATAGGCGTAGGCGATGGACAACAGGTTGATATTCCTGTACCACCTCCTCACCGTTTGAGAAATGGGGGGACGCAGTAGGATAGGGTAAGCAGAGCGTTGGTTGTCTCTGTTCAAGCAGTAAGGCGTGTATGTAGGCAAATCCGCATACTTTAACGTTGAGCTGTGATGACGAGCTCGTATGAGCGAAGTTCCTGATTTCACGCTGCCAAGAAAAGCCTCTATCGAGGTGAGAGGTGCCCGTACCGCAAACCGACACAGGTAGTCGAGGAGAGAATCCTAAGGTGTGCGAGAGAACTCTCGTTAAGGAACTCGGCAAAATGACCCCGTAACTTCGGGAGAAGGGGTGCTCTTTAAGGTGAATAGCCATGAAGAGCCGCAGTGAATAGGCCCAGGCGACTGTTTAGCAAAAACACAGGTCTCTGCAAAACCGTAAGGTGACGTATAGGGGCTGACGCCTGCCCGGTGCTGGAAGGTTAAGAGGAGTGGTTAGCGCAAGCGAAGCTGCGAATTGAAGCCCCAGTAAACGGCGGCCGTAACTATAACGGTCCTAAGGTAGCGAAATTCCTTGTCGGGTAAGTTCCGACCCGCACGAAAGGCGTAACGATCTGGGCACTGTCTCAACGAGAGACTCGGTGAAATTATAGTACCTGTGAAGATGCAGGTTACCCGCGACAGGACGGAAAGACCCCGTGGAGCTTTACTGTAGCCTGATATTGAATTTTGGTACAACTTGTACAGGATAGGTAGGAGCCAGAGATTCCGGAGCGCCAGCTTCGGAGGAGGCGTCAGTGGGATACTACCCTGGTTGTATTGAACTTCTAACCCATACCCCTTAGCGGGGTAGGAGACAGTGTCAGGCGGACAGTTTGACTGGGGCGGTCGCCTCCTAAAGAGTAACGGAGGCGCCCAAAGGTTCCCTCAGAATGGTTGGAAATCATTCGAAGAGTGTAAAGGCATAAGGGAGCTTGACTGCGAGACCTACAAGTCGAGCAGGGTCGAAAGACGGGCTTAGTGATCCGGTGGTTCCGCATGGAAGGGCCATCGCTCAACGGATAAAAGCTACCCCGGGGATAACAGGCTTATCTCCCCCAAGAGTCCACATCGACGGGGAGGTTTGGCACCTCGATGTCGGCTCATCGCATCCTGGGGCTGTAGTCGGTCCCAAGGGTTGGGCTGTTCGCCCATTAAAGCGGTACGCGAGCTGGGTTCAGAACGTCGTGAGACAGTTCGGTCCCTATCCGTCGTGGGCGTAGGAAATTTGAGAGGAGCTGTCCTTAGTACGAGAGGACCGGGATGGACACACCGCTGGTGTACCAGTTGTTCTGCCAAGAGCATCGCTGGGTAGCTATGTGTGGACGGGATAAGTGCTGAAAGCATCTAAGCATGAAGCCCCCCTCAAGATGAGATTTCCCATTACGCAAGTAAGTAAGACCCCTGAAAGACGATCAGGTAGATAGGTTCGAGGTGGAAGTGTGGTGACACATGGAGCTGACGAATACTAATCGGTCGAGGACTTAACCACATTTTATTGCATAACTCAATGAAACGTTTATCCAGTTTTGAAAGAACAATTCTTTCTACATATACACGGATGTTCTTTAAAAGGAACGTCTACTAAGAGCGCCACGTCCTGTGGCAAAGTAGACGCCATGACATCCATGTCAAAGTGAAGTGATGATGGCAAAGAGGTCACACCTGTTCCCATACCGAACACAGAAGTTAAGCTCTTTAGCGCCGATGGTAGTTGGGGGTTTCCCCCTGTGAGAGTAGGACGTCGCTTCGCAAAGTTAAACCACTGAGAAATCAGTGGTTTTTTTGTGCATACACTAAATTTAACTTAACTTAACTTAACTTTAAGAAATGGGGATAATTAAAAGCTGGGTGAGAATTTCCATCGAATGTTTTATTAAGAAAATAATATTGTCATTATAAAAATTTTTTGTTATAATTATCAAGGTTCAAGAATAATAAATGGTCCCGTGGTGTAGCGGTTAACATGCCTGCCTGTCACGCAGGAGATCGCCGGTTCGATCCCGGTCGGGACCGCCATTTTAATATGAAGTATTCAGTGATTCGTAAGTATACGGATTGCTTTTTTGTTTTTATAGAATAATTATTATAGATTGAACAAACAATCTTACATATGTTTTGAACAAACACCTTCAGGGAAAAGTTTCATATATAAGTAAGGGCATCGTTGTTTACTATTAGGCACCTGATGTTACTTTCTAATGTTTCTTATGGGGGAATGCTGATGAATAAAAAAAGATTGTTTGTTTATCTAATTATTTATCTCGTTTTCTTTTTATTTTTGGTTGTTACTTCGTATGATAATAAGGTATTAGAAATCGAAGAAAAAAATCAATATACTTGGCAAAAATATATGAATGAAGATGAATATAATCAACTTCAGAAAGATATGTCATATATAGATGTCGTCCGAATTGTTGGTGGAGCGGGCAAAGAAATTAAAAGCGATGTTTATGAATGGAACGATGAAATATTATTAACTAGGGGATATCAGATTCAATTTGAAAATGATCGATTAGTAAAAAAAGAAATAAAGGAACGACGAGGAAATTCGATGCGTTAACTGAGAAGGGCTTGACTGAAAGTAATTATTCAGTTGAGCCCTTTGTGAGTGTAATGGCATATTTTAATGGAATAACCAAATGGACATGATGAAGTTGTTTTGAAGTGATACATTTTGAACAATTGCTTCACTTCAAGTAAACTAGAGGTAATGGACTTTTTGGCGGAAGGAAGCAACTATATGATTTTTGAAAAGCAAATTAACGCATTAGAAGAAACACAAGCACTTGCAATGCGTTTGGCTGCATTAGTGGAGCCACAATATGTCATTACACTTGAGGGTGATTTAGGGGCTGGAAAAACGACATTTACGCAAAGCTTTGCAAAAGGGTTAGGCATTAAGCGTACAGTCAACAGTCCAACATTTACGATTATGAAGCAATATGAGGGACGACTTCCGTTAAACCATTTAGATGTCTATCGCTTAGAAAATAGTGATGAGGATTTAGGTTGGGATGAAATCTTTTACGGCGATGCGGTTACAGTTGTGGAGTGGGCGCACTTAATTGAAGCGGATTTACCAACTGAGCGTTTAGCAATTGAGATTACCCGTATTGACGATCAGAAAAGAAAATTTGTATTTAAACCAATGGGCACAAAATATGTCCATCTGTGTGAGGAGCTAGTAAAATGATTTGGTTAGGAATTGAAACAGCAAATGCACCGCTTTCTGTAGCAGTTGTGAATGATGGAAAAATAGTTGCAGAAGTTGTACAAAATATAAAATTAACACATTCAGTTGGTGCGATGCCAGCGATTGAAGAAGTAATAAAAAAGGCAGGAATTGAGGCATCTCAAATTGATGCAATTGCCGTATCTAAGGGACCTGGTTCATACACAGGTGTTCGAATTGGCGTAACATTAGCGAAAACACTTGCTTGGTCATTGCAAAAGCCTTTAGTAGGTGTATCCAGCGTAAAAGCATTAGCTGCGAATGCTCGTATTGCAAATATTACTATTTGTGCGTTATTTGATGCACGTCGTCAAAATGTCTATGCTGGTGTTTATGAAGGTGGAACGTTAAATACATTAATTGAAGATTATCATGACCATATTGATGGCTTATTAGAAAAGTTAAAGGCATTAGACAGTAAGGTATTATTTATTGGTACTGATGTATCATTGTATTATGAGAAGATCAAAGAAGTTCTTGGTGAAAATGCTTTACGTGTCCCATCTACACTAGATCTACCGCGTGCTTCAGAGTTAATCGCAATTGCTGAAAAAGAGGAGCTACCATCTATTGATGCTACGCATAATTTAGTGCCCGAATATCGTCGTTTAGCTGAGGCTGAGGCTAATTGGATTAAAGAACAGAAGAAGGAGCGTCTGTAATGGTTGTTTATCGTAAAATGACAATTGCCGATGTAGAATCGGTGCATGCAATCGAACTAGCAACTTTCCCAACGCCCTGGACATTAGATTCTTTCTACTATGAAATGACAGAAAATCAATTTTCTCATTATTTAGTAGCAGAAGATGAAACGGGTAAAATTATTGGCTTTTGCGGCGTTTGGCTTGTCATCGATGCGGCACAAATTACAAATGTGGCGGTTGTAGAATCTGTTCGTGGGCAAGGTATTGGTGAAGGCTTAATGCGTGAGGCGCTACGTGTTTCAAAGGAAGCCAATATGGACGTTATGAGCTTAGAAGTACGTGTAACAAATACAGTAGCACAGAATTTATATCGCAAGCTTGGTTTCCAAGATGGTGGCATCCGTAAAAGCTACTATACAGACAATCAAGAAGATGCGTTAGTCATGTGGGTGAATTTATAATGGATAACTATATATTAGCAATAGAAACAAGCTGTGATGAAACGGCCGCAGCGGTCATTAAAAATGGGACAGAAATCATTTCAAATGTAGTCTCGTCACAAATTGAGAGTCATAAGCGTTTTGGTGGAGTCGTACCTGAAATCGCATCTCGTCATCACGTAGAGCAAGTGACAATCGTTTTAGAAGAAGCATTAAAAGAAGCGAATATGACACCAAAGGAATTAACAGCAGTTGCTGTAACAGAAGGTCCTGGTCTTGTAGGAGCGCTATTAATCGGCATTAACGCAGCAAAAGCATTTGCATTTGTAAATGGGTTACCACTGGTAGGAACACATCATATAGCAGGACATATTTATGCGAACAATTTAGTGCAGCCAATGGAATTTCCATTACTAGCCCTTGTCGTATCAGGGGGACATACAGAGCTTGTATTAATGCGTGACCACGGTTCATTTGAAGTCATTGGAGAAACGCGTGATGATGCAGCAGGAGAAGCGTATGATAAAGTTGCACGTGTGTTAAATATGCCGTATCCAGGTGGTCCTCATATTGACCGTCTTGCACATGAGGCAACAGAAGCGGTGACCTTCCCACGCGTTTGGTTAGAAGAAGGTTCATATGATTTTAGCTTTAGTGGGTTAAAATCAGCGGTTATTAATTACAAGCATAATATGGACCAACGCGGTGAGGAAATTATTCCACAGCAAGTTGCAAAAGGTTTCCAAGATAGTGTTGTGGAAGTATTAACAGGCAAAACTTTGCGTGCTGCACGTGAATATGGGGTAAAACAAGTTATTGCAGCAGGCGGTGTGTCAGCTAATAAAGGATTACGTACGTCTCTAGAGGTGGCTTTCAAAGAAGAGGGAATACCTTTTTATGTACCACCCCTAAAATTATGTACTGATAATGCAGCCATGATTGGGGCTGCAGCTTATCAAATGTATGAAGCGGGTATTCGTGGCGATTTAGCGATGAATGGCCGACCGGGTATGGAGCTAAAAAGCTGGAAATAATATTGAACAATAATGCATGAGCAAATGGAGGAGAAATATCCATTTGTTTATGCATTTTTTTTTTTTTTTATGTGAGGAAAATATAATGGTGATAAATCGATGTATTAGAATAATAAAACGAGGTCGAAATAAGTAGTTTATGATAAAAAATTCTTTTTAATAACAATTTTTTAGTTAATGAAAAACTTTTCTGAAAAATTATCCACAGAAAACATAAATTACCCCCAAAAAAATGTGCGAACATGCGTACTTATACACAAAGTGTGGATAACCTGTGGAAAACATGTGATTTATCTATATATAGTAGCTAGTTTTACACAGAAAGGACTATGAAAAATAAATTTCAATTGTGGATAATGTGGAAAACTATGTTGATATGTTGATATCACTGCATTTGTTTTGTGAATAACATTGTGGAGATTTCTGTAGAAAAATTGTATATTGACCAACATATATGACGAAAATAGTCGAAAGAGGTTTGAAGTTCTTAATATTATGGAATAGTAATCTTTAATGTGTGAATTCCATATAAGGATGGAAACTTAAAAGGATGCATTAGGAGGAAAATCGATGAGTTATTTAAAAGAACGAAACAAAATGATCGGTCTTTTAGTTGGTGGACTAATTTTCACTATTGTTGTGCTGTATGGATTAAGTATTACAGGAAACGGCTATTTTATCGCGTCATTTAGTGGCTTATTCATCGTACTTGCACTAATTTGTTATCCACTTGCGATTGTTTACGGGCATAGTCAAATTGTTGATGTTTTTCAAAGCATTCGAATAGGTGCGCGTCAGCCATTTCGAGCAAAGACAACTAATTCACCATTTAACCCTTTGTTTACTGTGATAAATTTTATTATGGCGTTATTTACAGTCATTTTCTTTGGATGGATTTACGGGGCATATACGGCGTATCAAAAATTACAAATGATGAAAAGCTTCCATATAAAATAAAAGGAGAACGTTGTGCATCAAGCCAACGTCCTCCTTTTGCTTTATAACTGTTCAAGTGCTTCGTTTAATTCAAGCCACTCGAGTTCAAATGCCTCGTGCTGTTCTTTCGTTTCATTTAATTCAGTTTGGATTGCTAAAGCTTTTTCATGATCAGAGAAAATGTCAGGGTCACATAGTTGTGCTTCCAACTGAGTAATAGATTCATCTAAAGTGCTCATATTTTTCTCGATTTCTTCAATGGCGCGGCGAATTTGGCGTTCGCGTTTTTTCGCATCTTTATCAATCATGGAAGTAGATTTCGTTTGAGGTGCGTCTATTGACTTCGCTTCCGTTGCAGCAGCTTTCATCGCAGCTAGCTCCTCAAGTTCCTGTTTCTTCTCAACATAGTAATCATAGTCTCCTAAGTATTCGAAAGAGCCTGTACCTGAAAGCTCGACTACTTTTGTTGCGATGCGGTTAATAAAGTAACGGTCATGCGAAACGAATAAAAGAGTACCCGGATAATCGATTAGCGCATTTTCTAAAATTTCCTTACTGTCTAAATCTAAATGGTTTGTCGGCTCATCCAGTACGAGGAAGTTCGATTTTTGCATCATCAGTTTTGCTAGTGCAAGACGTGCTTTTTCGCCACCTGATAATGAATTGACGGTTTTTGAAACATCATCGCCACTAAATAAGAAACGTCCTAAAATATTGCGAATATCTTTTTCGTTCATCGACGGCCATTCATCCCAAAGTTCGCTTAACACGGGCTTGTTGGAATGTAACTTGGCTTGTTCTTGATCGTAGTAGCCAATTTGGACATTTGTCCCGTAACGAATTTCTCCGTTTAAAGCTTCTAAATCCTTCACCACTGTTTTAAGTAACGTCGATTTACCGACACCGTTTGGACCAACTAAAGCGATACGATCTTCACGGAACACACGTAATTCAATATTATTAGAGATTTCCTTGTTTGGATAGCCAATTGCCAGTTCATCAATGGAAAGTACGTCATTACCGCTTTGACGGTCAATCGTGAAACCAAAGTTTGCGCTTTTTTCATCGCCATCAGGAGAATCCATCCAGTCTGTTTTTTCTAATACTTTGCGGCGAGACTGTGCCATTTTTGTTGTCGATGCGCGCGCTAAGTTCTTTTGAACAAAGGTTTCAAGCTTGGCTTTCTCGTCCATTTGACGTTCAAACATTTTCATGTCACGTTCATAGTTTTTTGCTTTTTCATCTAAATAGCCACTGTAGTTCCCAACATATTTTGAAACTTTTGTGCGCGACACCTCATAAACGATTGAAACGACTTGGTCTAAGAAGTAACGGTCATGAGAAACGATTAAAATTGCGCCATCATAGCCCTTCAAATAGCTTTCTAACCAAGATAATGTTTCGATATCTAAATGGTTCGTCGGCTCGTCCAAAATAAGTAAATCTGGTTTTGAGAGTAAAAGCTTGGCTAAAGCCAGACGCGTACGTTGACCGCCTGAAAGGGACTGAATTGGCTTAGTATAGTCTTCAGGGAAAAACTGCATGCCATGTAAGACAGAGCGTGTATCTGCTTCGTATTGATAGCCCCCAGCCTCTTTAAAGTCATGCTGTAATTGGTCATACTCTGCCATCACACGTGCATATTGTTCACTATTTTCATATATGATTGGATCGGCCATCTGCTGTTCTAAATGACGGAGCTTCTTTTCTTGCTGATGAAGTGCACTGAAAATTGTCATCATTTCGTCCCAAATGGAAAGCTGCGAATCAATGCCAGCATGTTGCTCCAAATAACCGATACGTACATCTTTTGGAATAATAATTTCGCCAGAATCATAGCTCATTTGCCCAGCAATAATTTTTAATAATGTCGATTTCCCAGCACCATTGCGTCCTACTAACGCAACACGATCACGGTGCTGAACTTCTAATTTTACACCGCTCAAAATTTCGTCGGTAATAAAAGATTTATATAATTGATTTACTTGTAATACAATCATTTTTACACCTCTGTTTCTTCCTATTAGTTTAATGGATGAAACAGACACGTGCAACGATGGATACTTTACTTGTTGCTACTTGTTTAGTAAGATTAAAACGATTTCCAAATGTATGTAGGAGGAGAATGTGTGAAACCAGAAACAAAAATTCCACAAGCAACAACAAAAAGACTTCCTCTGTATTATCGATTTTTGAAAAACTTTGCAACTGAAGGTAAGAAACGAATTTCATCACAGGAATTAAGTGATGCGATGAAAATAGATTCTGCAACAATACGTCGTGATTTTTCTTATTTTGGCGCACTCGGTAAAAAAGGGTATGGGTATGATGTGCAGTACTTACTTGAATTTTTCCGACAAACGTTAGATCAAGATGAAGCGATGAATGTCGCTTTAATTGGGGTTGGAAACTTAGGAAATGGCTTACTAAAATACAACTTCCAAAAAAATCATAACACGCGAATTGTTGTCGCATTCGACACGAAGGCACCGGTTGAGGGAACAGTCATTAGTGATATTCCTGTATTTCATCCAGATCGTTTAGAGGAAATGTATGAGGAGTTTGGCGCGGAGTTAGCCATACTAACAGTGCCATCACGATCTGCACAAATGATGACAGACCGCTTAGTGAAGATGAATGCAAAAGGAATATTAAATTTCACGCCAGTGCGTTTATCTGTTCCAGATTCACTAAAGGTGATGAATATTGATTTATCGGTCGAATTGCAGGCACTTATCTACTTAGTACGAAATTCAGATTAGTAACAAATTGTTCACATTACTATAAATGGTAAATTCCCGTTAATTACTGTAAAATGTACATAATAATAGAGGAGGTGGCTAAAATGGTTGTGCATTTAAATGCGATTGGACCTACAAGCCTAATTATCATCGGATTGATTGCGTTATTAATATTCGGACCGAAAAAATTACCATCTTTAGGCCGCGCAATGGGAACAACTTTACGTGAGTTCCGTAGTGCTACAAAAGGTTTAACGGATGACGATGATGATATCGATTCGAAAAAAGCAGTTATTGAACATAAAGATAACGAAAAAAACGACATGAAGTAAATTAAGGATGTCTTAGTATGAATCCAAGTGAATTAAGTGTAATGGAACATGTAGAGGAGCTTCGAAAACGTCTCTTTTTTGTAGCGATATTTTTTGTGCTCGCTCTATTTGTCGGCTTTTATACGGCAAAGCCAATTATTCGACATATACAATTTAGTGACAATGCTAAAAATATTACGATGAATGCATTTAGTGTTTCCGATCCATTAACGGTCTATTTACAAGTGACTTTTATTGTTGCGGCCATAATTGTATCTCCGATTTTACTGTATCAGCTATGGGCATTTATAACGCCAGGCTTACATGAAACAGAGCGTAAAGCAACATTAAAATACATACCATATGCATTTGTACTCGGCATTGGTGGAATGGCATTTGCGTACTTTGTTTTATTTCCGTTTGTTATGCGATTTATGATTGGGTTAGCGGATGATTTAAGTATTACGCAAACGATCGGAATTAATGAATATTTCACGTTTTTATTTAAATTAATCATTCCGTTTGGACTTTTATTCCAATTACCTGTCGTCACATTATTTGTGGCGAGGCTCGGAATATTAAACCCAGCATTAATGGTGAAATTCCGTAAATATGCGTATTTCGTATTGATTGTTATTTCCGTATTACTTGCACCACCGGATTTAGTATCGAACATTATTATTGCGATTCCACTCTTTATTTTGTATGAAGCGAGTATTATAATTTCCCGTTTTGGTTACCGAAAATATGAGGCTGCAGAAGCGGCACGTATTCAGGAAGAGGAAGAGCACGAGCAAAATTTACAAGTAGAAGAATTACTTGAACAACAACGACGCCAAATCGAACAAATGAATCAATAAACGAAACGCTGTCTTCTAATGAAGATAGCGTTTTTTGATGTAAAAAAACCTCGCTAATTAATTAGCGAGGGGAAAAATGCTACATTTGAAATTTATCGGCATTCATTTGGACGAATGTAACAAAACCATTTAGTAGCATATGGGCGATAATTGGGGTAATGATTCGTTTCGTTCTATTGTAAAGAAATGCGAAAATCATTCCGCAAATTGTATACAGTAAAATATGTGTGAAATCTAAATGGATTGCAGCAAATACGATGGCACTAATAATACTGGCAATCCAGAAGTTATAACTTTGGATAATCGAACCGAAAATAACACGGCGGAATACAAGTTCTTCTAAAATGGGGCCAAAAAATACCGTCGCCACAATCATGATCGGCGCTACCTTTGTGACATCCATGATATCTTGTGTATTTTCAGAGCCCATGTCAATGCCAAGTACAAGCTCGATGTATGACCCAATCGTTTGTCCGAGAAACACGAGGAAGAAACCGATGACACCCCAGCCAATGGAAGCACCAATAGATGCTTTTTCTCCGTTAAAGATATTCCAAAACTGCTTATTCCGTGAAATTAAAAGCAAGCTCACCATAAATGCAATAGCAAATGATATGGTAGACCACCATGCAGAAAGTTTAATTAGTTGTTCTCTTTCTGTTGGTGCAGAAATATATTGTAAGATGAACTCTTTTAAGTCAGGAATCAAAATGAGAATAAGCACGGATAACTGACATATGATATAAGTAAGTAAAACATAAAATGCGGTTCTCTGTGTTTTGAACTTGGGTGATGAAGTTGACGTCACGTGTAATTACCTTCTTTCTATAGTTACGATAAAAACATACTTTCTTATATTGTAGTGGAAATTGGAAATAAAACAAAATTTTTTAGTGTTGTGACTTGCAAAAAAATAGGGAATTCATTAAACTAGTACTTATGTTAGCACTCTTTGTTATAGAGTGCTAAAAAGAAAAATTTTAGGAGGTTGTTCACTTGTTAAGACCATTAGGAGATCGCATCATTATTGAGCTTGTTGAGGTAGAGGAAAAAACTGCTTTCGGTATTGTATTACCTGACTCAGCAAAGGAAAAACCACAAACTGGTAAAGTTGTGGCAGTAGGTACAGGTCGTGTTCTTGACAACGGCACTCATGCCCCGCTTGACGTAAAAGTAGGCGACGAAATCATCTTCTCTAAATTCTCTGGTACAGAAGTGAAGTACGATGGCGTAGAATACTTAATTTTACGTGAAAGCGACGTACTAGCTATTATCGGGTAATCCAAAACTTTAAAACCAAATTGCAGTCAGCGTATACATAGGAAATTTTGCTGGCTGCCTATCTTATGACTATTAACAAATAAAAAATATATCGTAAAAATTAGGAGGAAAATGAATTATGGCAAAAGATATTAAATTCTCAGAAGAAGCACGCTCATTAATGGCGGCTGGTGTAGATAAATTAGCAAACGCTGTAAAAGTAACATTAGGACCTAAAGGACGTAACGTCGTTTTAGAAAAAAAATTCGGTTCACCTTTAATTACAAATGATGGTGTATCTATCGCGAAAGAAATCGAATTAGAAAATGCTTTTGAAAACATGGGTGCTAAATTAGTAGCGGAAGTAGCTTCTAAAACAAATGAAATCGCGGGTGACGGTACAACAACTGCAACCGTATTAGCACAAGCTATGATTCGTGAAGGCTTAAAAAACGTAACAGCTGGTGCTAATCCAGTAGGTATCCGTAAAGGTATGGATAAAGCAGTAGCAGCAGCTTTAACCGAATTACAAGCAATTTCTCGTCCAGTAGAAAATAAAGAATCAATCGCACAAGTAGCATCAATCTCTTCAGGTGATGAAGAAATCGGAAGCTACATTGCAGACGCTATGGAGCGCGTAGGCAACGACGGCGTAATTACAATTGAAGAATCTAAAGGGTTTACAACTGAACTGGATGTAGTAGAAGGTATGCAATTTGATCGTGGTTATGCATCACACTACATGGTAACAGACACAGATAAAATGGAAGCGGTTCTTGATAACCCATACATTTTAATTACAGATAAAAAAATTGCGAGCATTCAAGAAATCTTACCAGTATTAGAACAAGTGGTTCAACAAGGTCGTCCTATCTTAATCATCGCTGAAGATGTTGAGGGTGAAGCGTTAGCAACACTTGTTGTGAATAAATTACGTGGTACATTCAACGCGGTAGCAGTAAAAGCACCAGGCTTTGGTGACCGTCGTAAAGCAATGTTAGAAGATATTGCGATTCTTACAGGTGGTCAAGTTATCACACAAGATCTTGGGTTGGATTTAAAAACAGCTGACTTAACTTCTTTAGGTCGCGCCGTGAAAGTTATCGTATCTAAAGATAATACAACAATCGTAGAAGGCGCTGGTAATACAGACGCAGTAGCAGGACGTGTGAACCAAATTCGTGCCCAGCTTGCGGAAACAACTTCAGAATTCGATAAAGAAAAATTACAAGAGCGCTTAGCGAAATTAGCAGGCGGTGTAGCAGTGATTAAAGTAGGTGCTGCAACGGAAACTGAATTAAAAGAGCGTAAATTACGTATTGAAGATGCATTAAACTCTACACGCGCGGCAGTAGAGGAAGGCATCGTATCAGGCGGTGGTACAGCCCTTCTTAACGTATACGGCGCAGTATCAAACATTTTAGATACAGTAGAAGGCGATGTAGCAACAGGCGTGAAGATCATCTTACGTGCATTAGAAGAGCCAGTTCGTCAAATTGCTGAAAACGCAGGTCTTGAAGGTTCAATCATCGTGGACCGCTTAAAACGTGAAGAAATCGGTATCGGCTTCAACGCAGCAACAGGCGAATGGGTAAACATGATTGATGCTGGTGTAGTTGACCCTGCTAAAGTAACTCGCTCAGCATTACAAAACGCTGCATCTGTAGCTGCTCTATTCTTAACAACAGAAGCAGTAGTAGCAGATATCCCAGAAGCAGGCGGCGGTATGCCAGATATGGGTGGCATGGGCGGCATGCCAGGAATGATGTAATAAGCCTGTCAAACCCTTGATATAGCTGGGTTTGTATGTAAGGTGAAAGTGATTTGCTAACATTTTGCTAACATTATAGCAATTAATCGAAGCGTCTCATGAGTTGTGCAAACTTATGGGATGCTTCTTTTTTCATTTCTTTCGTAATATGCAGGTAAATGTTTTTGGTGATTTGATCATCAGCGTGGCCGAGTCTGTCCATAATCTGTTCGAGTGCTACACCTGCCTCTGCCAATAGTGACGTATGTGTATGTCGCAGGGAGTGCGGTGTTAAGTCTGTATTCAAATCGGCCAGAGCTAGTAACCTAGCCATCCGGAGTTGTACCATTTTGATGACCATTGGGTAACCGGGATGACGCGTTGTTTTAGCAAAAATGAAGTCTTGTTGAATATAGACATCACCCAATTGGAGTATTATCCTTTCTTGATTTTCTTTGTGTTGACGTAACGCGCGGATCACAACCTCATCCACGACGATTTTTCTTCTAGAGGTTTTCGTTTTGGGTGTAACTAATTGAAACTGTACCGAATTATTATTGGGATTGTAATACGTTTTCGTTATTCGGATTGTCTGTTGTTCAAAATCAACATCTTGCCATTTAAGAGCAACGAGTTCACCTACACGAATGCCTGTATAGGAAAGAACAAGAAACATTAAGTAATCGAGTTCCAGTCCGTGTAGCTGTGCGGTTTTTAAGAACAATGCCAACTCTTCCTTTTCCAAATACTTAGGGATTTCCTCTACCTCTAATTGCTCAATCGATTTTTTATCTTTTTTCAGATAGGCAAACTCAGTAGGGTCTTTCTTAATCAGCTCAAATTCTAATGCTTTTCGGAAAATCATCCTCCCTGTTCGATGTATTCCTCCCCTAGTACTATCAGAATAGCCTTGGTCCTTTAAATGGTTTAGCGCATCTTGATAGTGTTTTCTGGTAATGTCTTTAAGTTTCAAATGTGCAAAATAGAGCATTAACTTTGAAATTTCATGCAGTCTGACGCGTATGGTTCCGGGTTTCACTTCATTTACTTCTTTGTAAATGGAGAGCCATTCTTTTGCAAAAGCACTAAACGTTTGATCTGACTCCTCGATATACGTCTCGTGGTTTAGCTCATGCAAAAGAGTTGTAGCTGCTTGAATAGCGTCCTCTTTAGAATTAAAACCACTCCGTACCTTTTGCTTCCGTTTCCCAGTCATCGGATCTACGCCAATATCAATCGTAAAAGCCCATTTGGAACCACAAGTACATTTTTTCTTCTTGCATGTGCAACCCCTCTTGTAATAATGTCCTTTCATTTCATTGAATGACCTCGCTTTCTACCTTATTCGTCTTACAACATGCATTATCTCCATTTAAAAAGTTAAGAATGCATGGAAATTAGAAAGACGAGTAATTTGCAGAACAATGAGTACTAAGTTTATTAGCCATATTCATCAACGGTTCATATTTTGGGAATAAAGGTCTTTTATACACTGTTATTAAACGATGCTAGAAACGTAAAAAGCAGACGATTTAGAAGCGCGATAATGCACTTTTAAATTGTCTGCTTTTACAATGATTTCTCGAATGAACCGAGCTATAAGTTTATTTAGTTAATGTTTTTTTTAGTGTCATCTAAAGTGATGAAATGGATTCGATTCGCAATCATTGCATCCTTAAATCCATATAAAAACGCACTATTACGAGAAATACGAGAGAACTCTTTAGCGACGATTACATCAAATATCTTTTCTTGTGCATCTTTAATTAAACGTTGAATACCTGCACGATTTGAATCAGAGCCAGATTCTTCATCTGTATATATATCGTATAATTCCCAGCCCTTCTCATTAACATAGTTTTTGAATAAATTATTTATCTTGGCCCAATCTTAACAGAGTTTTAAAAAGTATACAAAACAAACCTAATAAACGTTAAATTGCTTCTCTGACAATTATTCCTCTTTCTAATTAGCATTGCATAAATTTATCTTGTAAGGGGAAAATGTTTAGAAAAAGGAGAAGTAAAATGAAAAATAATAAACATCGACTATTTATATTACTAACCTTGACACTTATTTTTTCCATTACTTACCTAAATTTAAGCAGTAAGGGTTCGGCAGAAAATATACTGAAGCCAATTGACATTAATATTGAACAAGTTGAAGTAAGAGACTTAAAAAATCAAGATACAAATGAAGGTGAAGGCAAAGTTGTTTTTAGTCTTAAAACTGACTTTGTTAGTTTAACAAATTTCTTAGGCATAACAGAGGAAGAATACTTTAAGCTGAAAAAAAATTACAGTATGCTTGAAATTGCTGAGAAGCAAAACATTAGTAAAGACGAGTTATTTAATTACTTAGTTAGTAAACACTTTGAAGCTTTAGATGCTCATTATAAAGAAGGGAAAATAGAGCTTTCGTTTATAATGAATTATATCCTTCGTTTGAAAGAGGACACTGAATTTGTTATGAATGCAAAATCAATAAAATAAATTAAAATTTAATACTCGAATGAGTAAGTTTAAAACCAGCGTTTTATATAGACGGAGAAATAAATGTACTATATTTTTACTTACTAACTAACAATGGCGTTGATATTCAAGGAGGATTTAACGCTTTTTGTTTTTTATTCGTTCGTGCCTTAAGAGGGCATTGTTTATCAGCTTTTTATGTTAGCTTTAGTTGAACAACGCTCTTCAACAAAACGGGCGCGATTGTTGAAGAAGCGTCTCTACTTTCATTAAAGATTTATGCAATATAAATCTTAATACCGTTTCCAAATGAAAGCTTGGTAATAAATAAAAAAGGTACAAACTTTAGTGTTGTACCTTTTTCTATTGAAGAGTATATATTTAAGTGCTATTTATAAATTTTAATTCAAAAGAGATACTTGAAATACTTTATTTTAGCTTCTGTCTTGAGATTATTAAAGAGTTTTTCATAAAAAAAAAACTAAGCCGAAATATTATTCATTAAATTACTGAATTTAATTGCAGCTGCACTCTTCCGAACAGATGTAATATGCAAATAAATATTTCGTGTCGTTGCATCATCTTGATGGCCTAAACGCTCCATTATTTCGTCTAAATCGACACCAGCTTCTGCTAAAAGAGATGTATGTGTATGACGTAGTGAGTGCGGTGTTACTTTAAGATTTAAGGCAGTCAACTTTAATAACCGTTTCATTCTATTTTCTATAAGTTTAATTAAAATAGGGTATCCAGGATATTTGTTCGTATTTGCGAATATAAACTGTTCATCGTCATAACTATCGCCCAAATGTTTAATAAGCTGCTGTTGCTCTTTGTAATGCGTTTTAAATAGGCTCATTATAAATTCATCCACGACTATAGTACGGCGAGATTTTTTTGTTTTAGGAGGAAGAAGTTTATATTTCTTCGTATTGTTTTTTGGATTATAGCAGGTTTTCGTAATACTAATCGTATTGTTAGTGAAATCTATATTCCTCCATTTCAAAGCGACTAACTCACCGATCCTCATTCCTGTATAACTCAAAGTGAAAAAGATTAATATATCAAGATATAACCCTTTTTCTTTCACGGTTTTTAGGAATATAGCAAGCTCGTCCTTTTCAAAGTAAATAGGTAATTCATCTTCATCCATTTCAATAATTTCTTGCTGTTCACGTTGTACATAAGCATCTGCTGTAGGATTAACTTTAATAAATTGTTTACTTGCAGCGAGTTTAAACAGCATTTTAGCCGTAAAGTGAATACCATTGAGCGTACTTTTGCTATATCCTTTTTGTGTTAAATCATCAATAGCGTCCTGGTAAAGATCTTTTGAAATGTCTTTAAGAGATGCATAGGTAAAATAAGGTAGCAGTTTATGAATATAATACTTTCTTAATCGAAGTGTACTTTCTTTTGGGTTTACCTTTTTCGTATATTCAAGCAACCATGTATCAATGAAATCTTTAAATGGAATACCGGACTCAGAAAAGTAAGTTCCATGATTAATCTCATTAATTAAGGAAGTGACTGCAATTTCTGCCTCTTCTTTGGTTTTAAAGCCACTTAAAGTTTTTTGCTGTCGTTTACCTGTCTGCAGATTCTTCCCAATGTCGATGACAACAGACCAAGTTTTATCGCATGTGCAATTTTTTGTTACGCATTTACAACCTCGTTTTTTAAAATGACCTTTCATAATTATCTAATCTCCCTTATGAGTTAATTTTGTTTTTTATCTGTAATCCATGTTTGTAAATCGGATTTTAATACGCGTTTAGAAGCACCGATTTCAAAATTAGGAATACCACCATCTGCTGGATTTAGTTGAAACAGTTCATAAATTCTCCGACGCGAGATGCCTAAAAATAGAGCAATGTGCTGCGCGCTTAAAATGTCGGGTAGTGATTCCCATGTTAAATAAGCTTTTGTGTTTTTCATTTCAAACAAATCCTTTCAAAATACAATGAGTTATTAATAATTTGAATAAAAAAACCGCAACAGAAATAGATCACATAAAAATGTGAACCAAATCTCGTTACGGTTTTCGTTTATAGAGAATTATTCAATTAGTGTTAATCATTATATCTGCATTTTTTGATATTCGAAGAGCGATTTTAAATTAAAATGAAATTTTTCGGTTTTGGAACCAGTATTTAAATTATATATTCGGTTTTCTAACCACTATAGTATCCTAAAGTGGTCAGAAAACCGATTAAACTTTAGCTAAAGCCTTTGAAATAAAGGGCTTTACTAAATGTGAGTTTTCAAATTTATGAAGACTATTTTATTATTTCGGTTTTCTAACCAGTAGCTTAGAAATTAATTCGGTTTTTCAACCAGAAAGTTTTCTAATGCAACAAAAGGTGTTAAACGAAAATCAATTGTTAAATCACAATCTTTTTGGAAATCAATTTGAATCTTATTGATGAAGCTAAGACTAAAAATTCTTCTTTCGGTATTCGATAAATTATAAATATGACTTTGTAAAAGCATATCGAGTGTTTTATTAAATCCGCTATCATTCAACAGCTCATCGATAGTATTAATTAAAGAATTGTATTCATCTTTTTTTGTTTTAAAATACAGAATTGATTCATTAAAAGAATTCATTAAAGCTTCTTTATTCGGATTATTACTTTGCTGTAGAAGTCCGAGCTTTTCATGGTGAGCTTTTAATTGATGAATTACAGTTTCTTTTAATTCATGGAATTTTATCTGCCAACTATATAACTGTTCATAAGCATTTTTAATTAGTTTTTCTTTTTGAGTACTAATACCATTTGTAAGTTCATGAAACACTGCTTCATGAACGATTTCGATATTAACACTCTCTTTGCATGAGGCACACTTGTAAACTAAGTATTGTTTACTCTTTCCTCGTGGGGAATTATCTTTTGCTACTAAAGTAGAGCAACAATTTTTACATTCTAATAAATCGCGGAAATAAAATGGTGTATCCATTTTTCCATACTTTTTCTTGAGTTCCAAGCTTTGTTTACTAAGATGCAACATAGTTGGTCCAACAATAGACTTGTGAGTGTTTGTAAAAGTAAAAACCTCTTTATTGCTATGCCATTGTAAAATACCATCATAAGCAGGGTTATTTAATATATAACTGATCGTGCTGCCATGCCAAGTAGTTATTTTCTTCGTAACGATATTAGCGTTATTTAAATAAGTTGCAATTGTTTGATGTGAATGTCCCCAAATGGCGAGGTAGTAAATTAATAAAACTACGCGAAAGTCTTTATTAGGGACTAAATTACCTTCCACTATTTCATAGCCTGTCGGTATTCTTGAACCAGGTCGAGATAGGTTTTTTTCTTTTAAAATCTCAGATTGAGTATCTTTAGCACGAACAGATTTTATTTGAGACTCTTCATTTGCAAAAACGAATTTAGCTTGGACTAATGGATTATTTGGATCCCATTCTCCTTCAGTTTGTGTGCTATAAAATTTAACATGTGGAAACTGCTCTTTGATATGTGAGTAAACAGAAAAATAAAAATCTGTAATCTGTCGAGTTAAACGAGATTCCTCATAGAAACATAAGGCCTCAGCCCCATTTTGTATTTGTTCAATAACTTGTTGCATACCTTTACGAGATTCAATCTTTTTAGAGTAGGCACTAGTTGATTCATCAATACACCATCTTACAATTTCAAGATTGTTACGCTCAGCAAACATTAAAATTTGTGCTTTTTGTATCTCGATGGAATGATTACCTTTTTGCTTCTCATCTGAAAAACGTATATAGGCTACAGTTTTGTAAGCAGTAATATTATTATTTAACATTAAGTTACTCCGTTTTCTGTTGCTGTAAGAAATAATGTAATTGAGGTGAAATCATGTCCAACATGAATATCTTCTACAAGTAATGTAGCTATATTTATTAAATCTTCAGTACTTAAAGTTAAATTGAATGAATTTAAATAATCTGTTAAGGTTTTTATTTCTTCAATTAAGTTGTCTATCATTGTAATTTCATCTAATGTTATTGAAATTGAGTTTTTTAATAAATCGAGTGTTGCTAAAGATTTATCGTATCGTGCATCTACAGAATCGAATGATGAAGTTAAATCTAATAGAGCATTTTGGTAATTATTTTTTAGTTGCTTTAATTGTTGTTCTAACGCTACTTTTTCGCCTTTTAAAGTATTAACTGCAATTTTACGTAAATGAGAGTGTTTAAATTTTAGTAACTCTTCATGTAAAGTTAGTGAAATTTGCTGATTATATTCTACAATTGAGATTTCTACTTTCTTATGACCGTTACTGCAATAAATTTGACCGGAATCTAAAGGATGCTGTCGTTTCACTTTCATTGTATTTTTACAATAGTCGCATTTTGGTAACTTGTACATTAGTGTAGGTGTTAGGTTTAAGGCATTATTAAAGTCTTTTAAATACGTATCAATGATGCTATTTACTTTTTTGAAAGAGCTTAAATCTGTTAAAGGTTCTACATGTGATAACTTTTGAAACAACTCATTTTTCTGGAAGTAACCAGCGTAAAAAGAATTTGTTAATACCTTTATTTTCTGCTCAAACTTAAATGGATGTTTTTCAATCAAAAAATCGATAAACATCTCTGCCGATGTAATACTAGCAGCTTTTTCAAATAATGAACGAACCACATCAGCTTTTTCAGGGTTAGCAGTATAAGTGACTAAGCCTTCGTTCTTATTACGTATATAACCAAAAATATTAGAAGGATATTGCTTACGAACATCATCTGTACGACTTTTAATGCTATTACCTTCCATTTGTGCGAAGATACCATAAAATGATTCTAATGCTAGGTTATTTGAAAATGGTGGTTCATCCGAAGCTGTAAAAATTACTTCAAGATTATAATTAATAAATAATTTTGCTAGCTCAGAATACTCATAAAAGTTTCGCGCAAGTCTGTCTCGTTTATAAACAATTACTTTGTGTGCTTTGTCAGCTTTAATTTGTTTTATTAGCTTATTTAATCCTTTTCTATCATACATAGATAGTTTTGTTGCTGATACATCATGATCATCGATAAATTGAACTTCACTTGAATCGATATTTTCACGTTCTAAATACTGTTTTGCGAGACTAATTTGCATTGAAAGACTTTGCGCTGCAGAACTAACTCGACTGTAAACAATAATATATTCTTCTTTACTCATATCTACTCCTCGCTTTTCATTAATAACAGATGGAGTTTTGTAATATCTTTACCGATAATTTCTTGAATTAATATCGATTCGATATACTTCTCAATCCACATAGCAGATTCTCTAGAAAGTTCGTTTGAGTAACTAACCTTCACAACTCTACAAAGCTTAGACATATCAATTCCTCCCTTCAATGGTTTTACAAAACAATTCCCATAAATAGGAGGAAATATACATTTAAATGTCTAAAGTTAGTTGTATGCCGACTGAATATTTTTTCTTACTGCTATTACGCTTCCAATAAACTTTTCTAGGTGAATAAAATGCGAATTTATACTTCTTGATGTTCTTGTTCATAAAGATAGAGCTGGATAAAAATTTGAATTACAGTCTCAGAGATATCTTCATTAGTTTTTGCTAACAAAGCCTCCTTGAAATTATTATTATCCAAGCACAAACCCTCCTTTCTAAAAAAAGTGTAAATATAATAGCTTTGATTTCTATTCGTTCTAACAGGACTAAAGACTTATTTGTTAGTGTTAGAATTTAAAAAGTATGAGAATATATAAAAAAGATGTTGAACCCAGGGGATCAACATCTTTTATTATTACTTGAATTTCGCAAAGTACCTTTGCTCTGCTTCATAACGGATCTTTTGTTGTGCGGGTATGCAAATAGTTAGAAGAGCCAGGAATATAGAAAATAACCCTATTGCATTTGAAAAGTTAATAAAGGTGCATCGCTGTATGAACATCTGTATTTGATTGAATAACTCCCATTTTGAGAAATCAGCTAGTTTAAATGCTAGTAGACATAAGAATGTATAGTAACCGTAAATCGTTAAATTTATTCCATAGTGGAGTAATAGATACGCTATTTGCTTATCAACCGATAAAAAAGGTGCTAAATTTATTAATTTCACTTCTGCTGAGTTTTCTTTATCCCCGTGTGTCGGAAACATTTTCTTTAATCTCAAGTAGAAGATGTATTTTATTGACATGCTCAAACTTAAAAATCCAATAATGCAAAAAAATATTACAGAAATAATTGCCAGCATGTTTTGAAAAATTATGTGGTCGTTTATCATTTGCAGAAAAGATATAACAATAATCATTAAAAAAAATTGAGCGATATATAGAACCATTAAAACACAATATTTTGTTTTATAATTAGAAGTTCCACGTCTAATAGAGAAAAAAATGATTTGAACAATAGATACTAACATAAAGGCTAGTAAGAAATAGATTTTGATATCCCCTATGGTGTAAGGAACAGAGATAAAAATTAATAAAATGGTTTGTAGAAAAACTAAATAAAGTTCATAGCTAGATAGGTAATTTACTTTTGCTAAATTCATGGCATTTAAATTCATGAGTTTCAATTTTTATAACACTCCTAACAGACTATTTTCGCAACATATAGATTTATTTGTAAAAACATAACACAATATATTGTGTTGTGTACCTTGATTTTTCTGTAATATTCTATTAAAATGGATTATAATACCAATAAGAATGCATGTTCGAACTATTTTCTTGCATTTTGAAAACAAGGTAATTATAATCCGAATTACGTCTTTAATATTCAGAAAATATTTTTTAGTTTAAATTATTAGTCATTGAATTATCTCAAGATGAAAGGAGTAGTGCAATGGGTGATGAAAATAAAAAAAACTGTAGATGGACTCCTTGCAGGGAACCAACTACAGTTTAAGGTTCAGAAGTAAATTCTACTTCCGTTCACATCGCTTTTGCAGAAGCGATAGTAGATAAAATAACATTAAAATTATCTGAACTTTAACATATTTTGGTCTCAACTGCAAGGAATTGATAGGAATTTATCATAACTTGAGGAGAGGATCATTATGGAAAAAACAATAAAAATTTGTCGCCCTTATATTACAGTTAAAGGTGTTCGGAAATACGCTAAAGATCAAGGTCTTAAAGCCTTTTGTTGGGATGTATCTATAGAAAAACATCAAGCTTTCCTTGAGGAAAAAGCACAAGAAAAGCAAAAATCTGAACCAAATAAAGTCGATAAAAAGTAGCAAATAATTATCATATGAGCTAATTGTGGACGGTTAGTTCTTTTTAAACTGTTAGATTAAAAGGAGCTGAGTATTTTGGGTAAGAATCAACACGTAACACCTAAAGATGGTATGTGGCAAGTTAAAGGCGCTGGTAATTCACGCGCAACTAGTATCCATCAAACACAACAACAAGCAATTAAAGCAGCGCAGAGTATTGCTAAAAATCAAAAAAGTGAGCTGTTCATTCATAATCGTGAAGGCCAAATTCGTGAAAGAAATAGTTATGGCAATGACCCATATCCACCGAAGGGGTGATAAATTATGCAATTTTTACACAAACGAATGTTTCTTCGAGAAGGACAAAGAGTTCGAGTAACATTAAATCGGCCGGCGAATGTAAAATTTATGAGTGATAGTAATTTTAGTAATTATAGAAATGGGCGTAAACATAGTTATTTTTATGGACAAGTGATTAATAATACTGTAATAATACCTGCATCCTCAACAGGTATGTGGAATATTACAATAGATTTAGGACTTGCAGGTGGATCGATACGACATTCTATTGAAATTATTTAATTGAAACTTATAAAAGGTTATAGATTCGTAGTGTATAACCTATTATCTATAAGAAATGGGTGAATGATTTGCCAACGTCTTCGACTATCGCTAATACCGTTTTAAGGAAAAAGAAAGAATTATCTAAATTACAATCAGATAAAGCTTCAGAAATAAAAAAAGTTGCTGATTTAGAAAAGAAAATTACTTTTGCGAGAAAGAGTATTCTAAGAACCAAAAATAGCTCAACAATTCAATCTAAAACACGGGAAATAGAAAGGTATAATACTCAATTAAGTAAAGTAAGTCAAAAAATTTCAGGTATTGAAAAAAAGATAGCTCAGAAAT